>NHEZ01000046.1 GCA_002172585.1 Cellulomonadaceae bacterium TMED98
GGGCTTTGCGGGTGTGCCGCTGGCACGAATCCAACCCGGTGATGTCGCTCGAGAGCTTGCCGATGTGGCGTTGATCCAGTCGGTCGACACGGAATTGGAGCTTCCCACGACTCTCGTAGTCCGGATTACCGAGCGCACGCCGATTGGCGCGGTGCGCGGAGGAGCCGGGTTTGAGGTGGTCGACCGGGCTGCGGTCGTGTTGTGGGAGACCGAGACCCTGCCGACGGAGTTTCCGCTGATTGGTGTCCCGGCCACCGCCCAGTCCCGAGGTTTTGAAGAAATCGGACGAGCGCTTGCGGTGATCCCGCCAGAGGTGTTGCGGGATATTGACCGGGTGACCGCCTCGAGTGCGGACACGGTGGCCTTTAGTGTCCGCGGCAGCGATCACCAGGTGCTGTGGGGAAGTAGTGAGAACTCGGCGGCGAAAGCTCGCGTGCTTCCCGCTGCCCTTGAGGCCGCGGGTGAGGGAGCGCCGCAGCTGATTGACCTGTCGACTCCGGAGACCGTGGTGGTGCGCGATTTGGCCTCGCCACTGCCCACCCCGCCGGTTCCGGAGCCAGAAATCCCCGAGGACGACACGCCCTAAGCTTCGCGTGCTTGTGCCCCCCTGCCCCCTACCGTGGGGGTGCAGGCAAAAAGTGAATAAAACTCTAATCTTAAAGTAAAGGTTGAAGGTTTTAGGGGGTACCGGGTGTCCGGTCAACATAACTATCTCGCGGTGATTAAAGTCGTCGGTGTCGGCGGCGGAGGAGTCAACGCGGTCAACCGCATGATTGAGCGCGGCCTGCGAGGCGTTGAGTTCATCGCCATCAATACCGACGCGCAGGCGCTGTTGATGTCCGACGCGGACGTGAAGCTCGATATCGGGCGTGAGCTTACCCGGGGCCTCGGCGCTGGAGCGGACCCCGAAATTGGCCGGCGCGCCGCCGAAGACCACGCCGAAGAAATCGAGCAGGCCCTCACCGGGGCCGACATGGTGTTTGTGACCGCGGGCGAAGGCGGTGGAACCGGAACCGGGGGAGCCCCAGTGGTCGCGCGCATCGCACGGTCGGTCGGTGCCCTCACTGTTGGTGTGGTGACAAAGCCGTTTAGTTTTGAAGGAAAGCGACGCCAGGCTCAGGCAGAAACCGGCGTCGAAGCCCTCCGTGACGAGGTCGACACGCTGATTGTGGTGCCAAACGACCGGCTCTTGGAGCTCGGCGACCCCACGATTAGCATGATTCAGGCCTTTGAAACCGCCGATCACATCCTGCTGGCTGGAGTGCAGGGAATTACTGACCTGATTACCACTCCGGGGCTGTGGAACCTGGACTTTGCCGATGTGAAATCGGTTATGCAATACGCGGGGACCGCGCTTATGGGTATCGGCGCCTCGCGGGGTGCCGACCGCGCGATTAAGGCCGCCGAATTGGCGATGGCCTCACCGCTTCTGGAGACCAGTATCGAAGGAGCCCAGGGGGTCCTCATTTCCTTCCAAGGAGGGTCCAACCTCGGCATGTTGGAAATCAACGACGCCGCCAAGCTCGTCGAGGGAGCCGTCCACCCCGATGCGAATATCATTTTCGGAGCCGTTATCGACGATTCGTTGGGTGACGAAGTGCGCGTGACAGTGATCGCTGCTGGATTTGTTGAACCACAGCAGACCCCGCAGGCCAGGAGAGCCTCGGCGATTGGTGCGGGTGGCGAGGTCGGTGACGAATCTCCCGAGTGGTTGCGCGATGGAGCGTCAGGGGAAGTGCCACTGGCTGAACGGGAGCAGATGTCCGAGCAAGCTCCTGTGTTTGCCTCAGATATCGCCGAGGATCACGAGCTCGACGTGCCTGACTTTCTCCGCTAGACGTGGTGGATCAGGGCCTGGCGGCCCGCTACCAGGAGGTGCAGGAGCGCATCGCCCAGGCCTGCACCACAGCGGGGCGTGGGCGGGACGAGGTCACCCTTGTTGTGGTCACCAAGTTTCACCCGGCCGCTCTGGTCCGCGACCTCGTGGCTCTCGGAGTGGAACACGTGGGGGAATCGCGCCATCAAGAGGCAGTGGCTAAACACGCAGAGCTCACGGATGTG
Organism: Cellulomonadaceae bacterium TMED98; assembly: GCA_002172585.1. Classification (GTDB taxonomy): domain Bacteria; phylum Actinomycetota; class Actinomycetes; order Actinomycetales; family Microbacteriaceae; genus Pontimonas. Next base: position 2,062 of record NHEZ01000046.1, read on the forward strand.
CCGCTGACGTGGCATTTTGTGGGGCAGCTGCAGTCCAATAAGGCCCGCGCCGTGGCGGACTATTGCCAGGTGATTCACTCGATTGACCGCGAGAGCGTGGTGCAGAAACTCGCCACTCTGGACCACCGGATAGACGGGTTTCTCGAGATTAATCTCACCGGTGATCCGGGTCGCGGTGGGGTGGAGCCGGAGCACCTCGGAGCGCTTGTCGACACGGTGCTGGAGACACCCACAATCTCCCTTCAGGGCCTGATGGCCGTCGCCCCACAGCACGAAGCCCCAGAGGCAGCCTTCGAGAGAGTGCTCGGGATGCGCCAGGACGTCCTAGCCCGTGCACCAGAGGCAACCGACCTGTCGTTGGGGATGACCGGCGACTTTGAAGAGGCGATTCACGCCGGTGCGACACACCTTCGGATCGGAAGCGCCATTACGGGAAATCGACCCGTCGCGCCGTAGCCTGGAAGCACAGGGAAACCACAGAAAGGGTGTCCGATGGCCAATCCACTGCGTAAGACGTTGGAGTTTCTCGGTCTTGCCGAGGAGACCCCACAGGAGTGGGCCGAGCGCCCCGACACCGCTGCCGAGAAGCCGCAGCGTGCCACGGTGACACCGCTTCGCCGCGGCCGCTCACAGGGTCCGGACGTGAACGAGATTCTCACGGTGCACCCGAAGAAGTATGAAGACGCCAAGCTGGTCGCAGAAACCTTCCGCAATGGCATTCCCGTCGTGATGAACCTCACCCAGATGAGCGAGTCAGAAGCGAGACGCATGGTGGACTTCGCGAGTGGCCTCACGCAGGGGCTCTACGGTCACATCGAGCGTGTGACGCCAAAAGTCTTCCTGCTCTCGCCCTCCCACGTTCAGGTCTCTGGCGACGGNGAGGCCGAGGGCGACGCCGACGAGCTGCTGAACTAGCGCCTCCCGGAGCGTGTCAGGCTGACACGCCATACTGGNCACACCATGTCGTTTATTGCCTGGATCCTCTACAGCGCGCTGTTCATCTTTTTTGTCGCGATGTGGATTCGNTTTGTCATGGACTGGATCCAGGTGTTTTCTCGCTCCTGGCGACCCCGAGGGCCCGTCTTGCTTCTTGCTGAGGCCAGCTACAGCCTGACCGACAAGCCACTTCGANGTGTGCGGCGAGTGATTCCCCCGCTCCGACTGGGCGGAGCGGCCATTGATTTGGGTTGGTCGCTGTTAATGATTGGCACACTCATCCTGATGTCGATTGTGGGGGCACTCCGCTAGGAATCCCGGGTCAAAAGAGTCAAAGCGTTAGGCTGGAGCAACGGTAAACCGCAGCGNATGACCCAGAGTATGTGGTGTGGGCCCCNNAGTGTGAGGAATTGTCATGGCATTAACCCCGGAAGACGTTGTCAATAAGAGGTTTCAGTCGACGAAATTTCGTGACGGTTACGACCAGGACGAAGTAGACGATTTTCTCGATGAAGTTGTCGTCGAAATGCGCCGGCTGGTGGAGGAAAACCAGACACTGAAAGCCGAGCTCGAGGTTGCCAAGAACGCGTCTGCCGCCGTGGCNCCAGCAGCTCCTGCCCCCGCGCCGTCTGCGCCGGTGACGACAGACGACCCCATTGACNCAGNGGGCACCACGAACCTGCTGCAGCTGGCCCGCCGCTTGCACGAAGAGCACGTCCGTGAGGGTATNCAAAAGCGTGATGAGTTGATCGCCGAAGGTCACGCNCAGGCTGCTCGCATCGTCNAGGAAGCCGAAGGCGAGCACGCCCGGAAGCTAGAAGTCTTCGCCCGGGATTACGCGGCAGCGGAAAAGAAGATCGAGGAACTGAGGGACTTTGAGCGCGCGTACCGCCAGAGCCTGCGTGGCTTCATTGAAACCCAGTTGAACACCCTGGAGAGCACGGGCGTCGAGGCCTCNATAGCCAACGCTCCGAGCGCCAACCCGCAGGTCTAGATGACCCCTCCCTCCCCAGACCCGGAGGGGGACATCACTCGGGTGTATATCCCGGAGACGGACGATGGCGAGCGGCTAGATGCCGTGCTCGCCCGGCAGACCGGGCTGTCTCGAACGCGTATTCACGAACTCATTGGTTCGGGAAAAATCACCGCCCGTGGGCACGTGGTGAAGAAGTCAGATCGTGCGATGGCCGGTCGTGAAGTGCTAATCGACGACACAGTGGAGCTGCCTGCGCAGAAAGCAGAGTTCTCCGGTGAGCTTCCGATTCTGTTCATAGATGACCACATTGTGGTGGTCGATAAGCCCGCGGAGCTCGCCGTCCATCCGGCACCCAGTTGGGACGGTGACACCGTGGTCGAAGTGTTGCAGCGCCAAGGCGTCACTCTCGCTGACTCGGGCCCGGAGGAGCGGCCCGGCGTTGTGCACCGTCTGGATGTGGGGACCACGGGAGTAATGGTGCTCGCCCGCTCTGAGCCTGCCTACCGTGAGCTCAAGCGCTGTTTCCACGACCGAGAAATCACGAAGGTGTATCACGCCCTGGTCCAGGGGTATCCCTCGCCAAGCTCTGGCAGNATNGATGCTCCAATTGGCAGGCACCCCAGCTCCTCGTGGCGCTTTGCCGTGGTGACAGACGGTAAGCCAGCNGTGANCCACTACGACACNGTNGAAGTCTTCCCNGGCGCCACTCTGCTGGAGGTTCAGTTGGAAACGGGTCGTACCCACCAAATCCGNGTGCATTTCCAGGCGGAGAGGCACCCACTGGTGGGTGACACTCTCTACGGTGCCGATCCCACCTTCGCCACCTCACTGGGGATCTCCNGGCAGTGGTTACACGCCAAGAAANTGGGCTTTTCCCACCCGGTCACGACAGAGCAGCTCGAGATTGAGGCGCCNTACCCGCACGATCTGGAAAATTCTTTGCAAATTCTGTCTTCGTCGTAACACTGCGGAGAGTCGATACCCGCCAGGGAGGAGAAGGCAATAATCTGGGGANTTCCATGATGCGCCGGAGATTCTTGTGACCAGTAGCGACTCCTTCGCCCACCTCCACGTGCACACCGAATATTCGATGCTGGATGGTGCTGCGCGAATCGGCGATCTGATGGACGAGGTAGCCCGGCAAGGGATGCCCGCGGTGGCGATGACCGATCACGGCACCATGTTTGGCGCCTATGAGTTTTGGAAAGCGGCAACCTCCCGCGGAGTAAACCCCATCATCGGTCTCGAGGCGTATTTGACTCCAGGCACCCANCGGACGGACAAAACTCGGGTCAGCTTCGGAGACGGCTCAGGAGATGACGTCTCCGGAGCAGGTGCCTATACCCACCTCACGCTGTGGGCAGAAAACACAGAGGGTATGCACAATCTCTTCCGGCTGGCGTCTCTGGCGTCTCTGGAGGGGTATTACTTCAAACCGCGGATGGACCGTGAGCTTCTCGAGACCTATCACCACGGCATTATCGCCACGACCGGCTGCCCCAGCGGGGAAGTNCAAACCAGGCTTCGGCTTGGCCAATANGACGAGGCGAAGCGTGTGGCGGGNGAGATGGCCGAGTTGTTTGGCCNGGAGAACTATTTCGTCGAGGTGATGGACCACGGCCTANGGATCGAACAACAGGTNCGTGCCGAGCTGATTCNGCTNGCNCGNGAGCTGGATTTGCCNCTNGTGGCCACNAACGANTCGCATTACACCCACGCGTCGGACTCGACGGCACACGAAGCGCTGCTGTGTGTCCAGTCCGGCTCGACGTTNGATGNTCCCAAGCGTTTCAANTTCGATTCNGACCAGTTCTACATCAAGTCCGCCGCCGAGATGCGNGANCTGTTTGCCGATATTCCAGAAGCGTGCGATAACACGNTGGCTATTGCCGAGCGGGTGTCNGTCACCTTCGATGAGTCCGCGAACTACATGCCGGAATTCCCNGTCGACTCAGGNGNNANNGTCCAGGACGCGTTTGAGCGGGCGGTCGCGGAAGGCCTCTCCTCCCGCTACCCGGAAGGGGTTCCCGAGGCGGTGCAGACCCGAGCGGACTACGAAATCGGTGTCATCAATGACATGGGCTTTGCCAGCTACTTCCTCGTGGTGGCAGATTTCATCACCTGGGCCAAAGACAACGGCATTCGGGTNGGGCCCGGTCGAGGGTCGGGAGCCGGGTCGATGGCTGCCTTTGCGATGCGAATCACGGAGCTAGATCCGATTGAACACGGTCTCCTTTTTGAGCGGTTTCTGAACCCCGACCGGGTCTCCATGCCGGACTTCGATGTGGACTTTGACGAGCGCCGACGGGGAGAAGTGATCCGGTATGTGTCGGATAAATACGGCGATGACCGGGTCGCACAGATTGTCACCTTCGGCACGATTAAAGCCAAACAGGCCCTGAAAGACGCCTCGCGCGTCCTGGGCTACCCCTTTGGGATGGGTGAGAAGCTCACCAAAGCGATGCCGCCGTCGGTCATGGGCAAAGACATTCCGCTGTCCGGGCTGACCGACCCGGAGCACGAGAGATACAAAGAGGCAGCGGACTTCCGCACCCTCCTGGAGTCAGACCCCGACGCGGCCAAGGTCTATCCGGTGGCGAAGGGGCTNGAGAACCTGAAACGCCAGTGGGGGGTACACGCCGCCGGCGTGATTATGTCGAGGGCGCCGCTGCTTGAGGTGATTCCGATTATGCGCCGGGAACAAGATGGCCAAATCGTCACCCAGTTCGATTTCCCGACCTGCGAAGCCCTGGGTCTGGTGAAAATGGACTTCCTCGCGCTTCGAAACCTCACCATCATCGACGATGCGTTGGACAACATCGAACTCACCCAGGGTCACCGACCCGCCCTCGAAGAGCTGACCCTGGACGATGAGGCGACCTATGCGCTTTTGAGCCGAGGAGACACNCTCGGCGTGTTCCAGCTCGATGGNGGTCCGATGCGGAGTCTGCTGAANTTNCTNCGTCCCGAACGNTTTGCCGATATCTCTGCTGTGCTGGCGCTGTATCGCCCAGGCCCGATGGGAGCAGATTCACACACCAACTACGCGCTTCGAAAAAACGGCCAACAACCCATTACGCCTCTTCACCCCGAGCTGGCAGAGGCCCTCGAGCCGATTCTGGGGGAAACCTACGGCCTGATTGTGTACCAAGAGCAGGTGATGGAAATTGCCCAGAAACTCGCGGGCTACACCCTGGCGTCTGCCGACCTGTTGCGCCGAGCGATGGGAAAAAAGAAAAAGGAAGAGCTCGATATTCAGTTTGAAGCGTTCCAGTCGGGAATGCGCGCCAATGGCTATTCGGACGACGCGATTCAGACTCTCTGGGACATCCTGGTGCCGTTTTCGGACTACGCGTTCAACAAGGCCCACTCCGCCGCCTACGGCGTGCTGTCCTACTGGACGGGATACTTGAAAGCCCATTACCCGGCGGAATACATGGCGGCNCTGCTGACCAGTGTGGGAGACGACAAAGACAAATCCGCCATCTATTTGAACGAATGTCGGCGGATGAAAATCTCCGTTCTTCCGCCCGATGTGAACGAATCAGAGGTGAACTTTGCCGCGATTGATGGCTCGATTCGCTTCGGGCTCGGGGCCGTGCGAAATGTGGGCCACGCCGTGGTTGACCACATCAAAACCGCCAGAGACACCGAAGGGGTCTTCACCGACTTCCACGATTTTGTCGCCAAGGTTCCGGCGGCCGTGTTNAACCGGCGCACGGTGGAATCGCTGATTAAAGCGGGTGCNTTTGANNAACTGGGGAACACCAGGCGGTCGCTCGCTGAAATACACGAATCTGTCGTGGACCAAGCGGTACGGCAAAAGCGCGCAGAAGAGCACGGTGATGTCGGTTTTGATTTTGACTCGTTACTGGCCACCGACGACACCCCCGCAGCACCCAAAATCATTAATCTCCCCGAATGGTCCAAAAGAGAGCTGCTCGCCCTCGAGCGGGACATGTTAGGTCTCTACGTGTCGGACCATCCGCTCTCCGGTCTCGAAATAGGGCTTGCCGAACACGCCGATATGACCGTGGCACAACTGCTGGAGTCAGAACTTGAGGATGGAGCCACGGTGACGGTGGCGGGCTTGCTCACCCAGGTCAACCACCGTGTCGCGAGAGCCAGTGGAAACCCCTATGGGCAGCTCGCGATTGAGGACTTCTCCGGTGAGTTACAGGTGATGTGTTTGGGCAAGGCNTACACCGAGCACCAAAACCTCCTGGTCGCTGACGGCATCGTGGCGATCCGCGGCCGCGTCCAACACCGGGACGACCAGGTCACTCTGCACGCCCAGGCTGTCCGGTCTCTCGATCTCCAACCCCAAGAGTCCCGGCGCTGGGAGGGGCCGTTTGTCCTTCAGGTTCCCGAACACCACGCCACGGTCGAGGTGTTGACCGAGCTGCAACAGGCGTTGGCAAACCATCCGGGGGAGACAGACGTGCATTTGCGCCTGGTGACCGCCGATCGCGCCAGGGTCTTCCAGCTCACTCCTCAGGTGGACGTGAGTGCCAACCTGATTGCTGACGTGAAAGCCATCTTGGGCCGCGACTGTGTCACGACAGCGAACGCAACCGCCCCTCAGCCGAGTTCGGTGGCTGCCCGATAATCCTGGTGTTGATAGACCAACGCCGGGTCCTCTGAGGCCACGCCTCCGGAGAGAATCTCGACGACCACGGTCGCCGCATCTCCGGTGACATAGCGCTCCACAATCTTGGCGTGGAGGTAGCCAGATGCTCCCGCCACAAGCGGCAGACCGTCAGGGCCTTCGTGGATATCCAGCCCATCAAAACGTTGCCCGGCATCTCCCGCAAATTGCTCCGCCAGGTTCCGGTTGGCCGCACTCAGGGTGTGAATCAACAGCGACTCTCCGCTGGAGATAGCCGGCCAGGAACTGGCCATGATCGACATGTTGAACGTGGCCCGTGGGGGAAGAAGAGACAACGAGGCGAGGGATGTTGCCGTGAAGCCTGTGGGCTCGCCGGAGGGCTTGCGGAGGGTCACAATTGACACTCCGGCGCCATAACGGCGGAAGACTTCCAGGAAACCATCGCGGGCAGAATCGGTGGGGGAATAGGAAGAAGTAGTCATCCCCTCCACTCTAGAGGGCACTGGCACCCGCTCAACCCAGCACCGGCGACCTAACATGGTGGGATGCTCCGCACACTCGACTGGCGAGGACGATCGCTTGATGCCCCCTCGCTCCGGCCCGATATTCCACGCGTGGAGCTCGATAGCGCCGAGGGCGACGACACGGTGTTGTCTCTGGTTCAGGATGTGAAGGACCGGGGGGCACGCGCACTCATCGACCAGGCCTCGCAGTTTGACGGCTGTGAGCCTGCTGACCTGCGAGAGACACCGCTCACGCCGGCGGAGGTCGACCAGATTCTCAGCGGCGAGCTTCGCGAGGCCATTGAGGAGGCCATTGCTCGGGTCCGGGTGGGCTCATTAGCCCAGGTGCCTCCACAGACCACTGTCGAGGTCGCCTCCGGTGCCTCCATCGTTCAGCGCTGGGTGCCGGTAGATCGGGCGGGGGTCTACGTCCCGGGAGGGAAGGCCGTCTATCCCTCGAGCGTGGTGATGAATGTGGTGGCNGCGCAGACAGCGGGTGTGGGATCGATTGCTCTGGCCTCACCACCGCAACACGACCACGACGGCCATGTTCACCCCGTGATTCGCGCCACCGCGGCACTTCTGGGCGTGGAGGAGGTGTACGCCATGGGGGGAGCAGGCGCCATCGCCGCACTTGCCTATGGTGTCCCCGATGTGGGACTGGAGCCTGTGGCNGTCATCACGGGACCCGGCAATCGCTTTGTCGCTGGCGCAAAACGACTNCTCAAAGGCCAGGTGGGCATCGACTCGGAGGCGGGCCCCACCGAAATCGCGATTATTGCCGACGAATCGGCCCCAGCGGATCTTGTGGCGGCTGATCTGGTCAGCCAGGCCGAGCACGACGAGTTGGCCCAGGCGATTCTCATCACCACCAGCCAGGCACTGGCCGAGGAAGTTGTTCAGTTGGTGGCCAAGCGAGCTGCCACCACCCTGCACCGCGAACGCGTGGAGACATCGTTGGCGGGACACCAATCGGCCGTGATTCTTGTCGATTCGGTGGACGACGCACTGGCCGTGAGTGATGTGTTGGCTCCGGAGCACCTCGAGATTATGACTGCAGATGGGGATGCTGTGGCCTCCAGAGTGCGGCACGCTGGGGCCGTATTTGTTGGGCCCTACACGCCGGTCAGCGCTGGAGACTATCTGGCGGGTTCGAATCATGTGCTTCCCACGGGAGGAAAGGCAACATTTCAGGCAGGATTATCAGCCATGACCTTCCTTCGCCCCCAACAGCTCGTCCACTACACCGATGCCGCCCTTACCNAGATTGCGCCGCTTGTGGAGGTGTTTGCGGAGGCGGAAAATCTTCCCGCTCACGCGGAGGCGATTCGTGCACGTCGCTCGGACGGAAGNGATCAGTAGATGTATTGCCCCTTCTGCCGCCACCCCGACTCCCGGGTGATTGATTCGCGCACCAGCGACGACGGTCTGTCGATTCGTCGCCGCAGGCAGTGCCCAGAGTGCAGCAGACGCTTTAGCACCCTCGAAACCGCGAGCCTCAGCGTCATCAAGCGCAGCGGGGTCACCGAGCCGTTTTCTCGCGAGAAAATTGCCGTTGGTGTGCGAAANGCCTGCCANGGCAGGCCGGTTACCGACCAGGACCTCGCTCANCTTGCCCAGCGTGTGGAAGAAACCATTCGGCAGACAGGCNCCAGCCAGGTCGACGCCAACGAAATCGGCCTCGCCATCCTCGAGCCACTGCGAGAGCTGGATGAGGTCGCGTATCTGCGCTTCGCCTCGGTGTACCAGGGTTTCGAGGGCCTAGAGGATTTCGAGTCGGCCATTCAGGCTCTTCGAACCCANGACGACACGGCGGCTGACTGAGTGTATTCCGCGCTTTTTTCCCTGTTGCGACGGCTCGATCCCGAGTGGACGCACGAGGCCGGAATGGCGGTGATTCGCGCGGCAGGCCTGCCGGGACTGCGGTCACTGGTGGGCGGGTGGCAACCCTCCGCCCAGTCCGAGACAACGGTTATGGGCCTGTCGTTTCGCACACCCTTTGGCCTGGCAGCCGGTTTTGACAAGGACGCGGTCGCGGTGGCCGGTTTGGGTGCGCTCGGATTTGGCCACGTGGAGGTGGGGACGGTTACTCCGCGTGCCCAGCCGGGTAATCCGGCGCCCCGGCTTTTCCGCCTGCCAGACGACCAGGCATTAATTAACCGCATGGGTTTCAACAACAGCGGAGCGCTGGCAATGGCACGGCGATTGCAGGCGATTCGTAACCTTCCCGGTCGTCCGGTGGTTGGGGTCAACATTGGAAAAAACCGGGTCACCCCAGCCGAAGAGGCNGCCTCGGATTACGCCGAGGTCACCCGGGTGGTGGCGGGATTGGCCGATTACCTCGTCGTGAACGTCAGTTCTCCGAACACTCCTGGTTTGCGCGCATTGGGGGACGTGACACAGCTGGAGCCGCTGGTGNGCGCCGTGTTGGCCGAGGCNGGGGCGACCCCGGTGCTGGTNAAAGTGTCGCCGGATGCCGCCGATGAGGAGCTGCACGATGTGGCGCGATTTGTCGCCGATTCCCCGTTGGCTGGTCTCGTCGCGACGAATACAACGGTGCAACGGGAGGGGCTGAAGACACCCGCTGGCGCNGTGGCGGCAATGGGGGAGGGGGGAGTGTCTGGTCGTCCATTGGCAGAGCGCTCCCTCGATGTCCTCGAAAAGACCCGAGACGTCATTGGTGANAAGTGTCTGATTTCCGTCGGCGGAGTGATGACGGGTCAGGATGTNAACACTCGTCTGAGTGCGGGAGCGGACCTCGTGCAGGCCTACACCGCCTTTGTCTACCGCGGTCCACTGCTTGCCCNGCATATTGACCGGGAGATGTATTCCTAGTGGGGACGCTCCCCGCGGGCGACTTGCGCCTTCGGGAGACGAAGTCCTCTCATTTGAAGNGCCCGCATCGCGGCGTACCAGCGAACTCCCTTTTCCACGTCTTCTTCCCCGTATTTCGCGGTGAGGCCCTTGCGCACCTGCCAGCCCAGAACAAAAGCGTCGAGGATGGCCAGAGCAAAAAAGACCCACAGCACAATGATGGAAATGACCTGCGCCTCGAGAGAGGGGAGGAACGTNGCGATGATGACGGCAAACATCATCGGNATCAAAAACTCACCGAAGTTCCACCGGGCATCGACAAAGTCGCGGACCCATTTTTTCTGCGGGCCCTTATCCCGAAGCGGGAGGTAGCGCTCGTCGCCGCGGGCGAGACCGTCTCGGGATTTCTCGCGCTGAATCCGAGCGCGCTCTCGCCGTTCTTTCCGATCGTTGGCCACGAGGGGGCGACGGGATTCTGCTTCCCGATCGCGTCGTCGGGGCGTGGGGCGTCCCTTGCCGGGGCCGGTGGCCTCGTCGTGGCTGTCGTCAGTTCGCGTCACGTCATCTCCTTCGCGCCTTCCTAGCGTATCGACCAGAGCTCGGTGGCGTCTGGAGGTGATTTTTCTGTGACCGGACCGCCTGTCTCTGAGAGGAACCCAAGGAACGGCGGGTAGAGTGGGGACATCTGAAGGGAGCTTTTCATGTCGCAAACGGTTGACTCGGCCACTTCCACTCACGGTGTTCAGTTGAGTGATGCGGCGGCTGCCAAGGTGAAGTCCCTGATTGATCAAGAGGGTCGTGACGACCTACGGCTGCGAGTCGCTGTCCAGCCAGGCGGATGCTCCGGGCTGATCTACCAGTTGTTCTTTGACGAGCGCCTCATGGACGATGATCTTGTCCGGGATTTTGAGGGCGTCGAAGTGGTCGTCGACAAAATGAGTACGCCATATCTAGACGGCGCTGTGGTCGACTTTGAAGACACGATTCAAAAGCAAGGTTTTACCATCGATAACCCGAATGCCGAGGGTAGTTGCGCGTGTGGAGACAGCTTTAGTTAAGACGTTCGTGGCGAGAGCTCAGGCCTCGCTCCGGTAGAATTGTGGGACGCCAGAGGGGGGACGTGGAGTGAAGCGGATGCGGGCGCGGTCAGTCAAACTGGCTGCACTGTTCACCGGATTCTCCCTTTTTCTCGCGGGATGCACGTCCCAGGCTTCCCTGGGTTGGCTGGCCACCCAGCGCGGCACGACGAACCAAACCGATCGGGTCATTGACCTGTGGGTGGGCTCGTGGGTGGTGTTGCTCATTGTTGGGGTGGTCACCTGGGGTCTTATTATTTGGGCTGCGGTGGCCTACCGCCGTCGGAAGGGTCAGTCCGGAACCCCTGCGCAACTGCGCGTGAACATGCCGATTGAGACCTTCTTCACCGTGGTTCCACTGATTTTGGTGCTGGGTTTCTTCGCCTTCACCGCCCGGGATCAAGCCATTATCGAAGAGCCCCTGCCCGACCCTGATGTGCGGATCGAAGTGTTTGGCAAGCGCTGGGCGTGGGACTTTAACTATCTCGACGAGAACGTCTACTACTCGGGCATGCAAGCCCAAGAGCTCCCCGAGGGTCCTATTGACGCAGATAGTTTGCCGGTTTTGTACCTGCCTGTGGGGCAAAAAGTCGAAGTCACCATCGAATCGCGCGATGTCATCCACTCCTTCTACATCGTGGACTTTCTCTATAAAAAAGACATGATCCCGGCGAAGACCAATTACTGGTACTTCATCCCGGAAAAAGAGGGTGTTTACCGCGGGAAATGCGCGGAACTGTGTGGCGAATACCACTCGTTGATGCTGTTTGAGGTGCGGGTGGTAAGCCAGGAAGAGTACGACCAGCACATGGACGAGCTTCGGGCGATGGGCAATGTGGGTCGCCTTGGTCCGGAATACAACGTGTTACAAAATCTGCCGGGAACATCGGCGAGTGGAGAGGAAGGCTAAACGATGACCCAGACGGCACCACGGCCAGATGTTGCGGACATCCCGGAAGGGCTGAGCAATAAGCGGGTCACCACCAGCGGCAATCTTTTCGTCGAGTGGTTGACCACGACCGACCACAAGAAGGTCGGCTACCTCTACCTCGTAACGTCGTTCCTCTACTTCCTCCTCGGTGGAGTGATGGCGCTAGTTATCCGCGCCCAGTTATTTGCTCCAGGCCTCGAAGTGGTGGCCACAAAGGAGCAGTACAACCAGTTATTCACCATGCACGGCACCATCATGTTGCTGATGTTTGCCACACCGCTGTTCGCGGGCTTTGCAAATGTGATCATGCCGCTGCAGATTGGCGCGCCAGATGTGGCCTTCCCCCGTCTGAACGCCTTTGCCTACTGGCTCTTTAGCTTCGGCTCGCTGATTGCAGTGGCGGGATTCTTGACTCCTCAGGGGGCAGCATCCTTCGGATGGTTCGCCTACACGCCCCTGTCAAGCCAGACGTTTACGCCAGGTCTGGGAGGAAATCTCTGGGTATTTGGCCTCGGAATTAGCGGTTTTGGTTCGATTCTGGGTGCCGTGAACTTTATTACGACCATCATCACGATGAGAGTGCCCGGAATGACGATGTGGCGGATGCCCATCTTCACCTGGAACACCATGATCACCTCAATTCTTGTTCTCTTGGCCTTCCCCGTCTTGGCCGCTGCGATGCTGTCTCTGGGCAGTGACCGTGTGTTTGGCAGCCATGTGTTTGACGCCGCGAATGGTGGGGCCATTTTGTGGCAGCACCTGTTCTGGTTCTTTGGCCACCCCGAGGTCTACATCATCGCTCTGCCGTTCTTTGGAATCGTGTCTGAGGTGTTCCCTGTCTTCAGCAGGAAACCCATTTTTGGCTACAAGACCCTGGTCTACGCGACGATTGCCATTGCTGCACTGTCGATGACCGTGTGGGCCCACCACATGTACGTCACAGGTTCCGTACTGCTGCCATTCTTCGCGCTGACCACCATGTTGATTGCGGTGCCAACAGGGGTGAAAATCTTTAACTGGATCGGCACGATGTGGCGAGGGTCGGTNACATTCGAAACACCGGTGGTCTATGCCCTGGGCTTCCTCGTCTCCTTCGTCTTCGGTGGTCTGACCGGTGTGATNCTTGCCTCTCCGCCNCTNGACTTCGCCGTGTCTGACACNTATTTNGTGGTGGCCCACTTCCACTACGTGGTCTTCGGCACCGTCGTGTTTGCCATGTTCGCTGGCTTCTTCTTCTGGTGGCCGAAATTCACCGGAAAGATGCTGAATGAGTCACTCGGTCACATTCAATTCTGGCTTCTTTTTATCGGCTTCCATATGACCTTCCTCATCCAGCACTGGTTGGGCGTCATGGGAATGCCGCGCCGCTACGCCACCTATATGGAAGAAGACGGGTTCACCTGGATGAACCAGTTGTCGACGTTCGGTTCGGTGATCTTGGCGCTCTCTGTCATCCCCTTCGCACTAAATGTGTACTTGACGGCGCGACGAGGCCAGAAAGTCACGGTCAACGACCCGTGGGGTTACGGACGTTCTCTGGAGTGGGCAACCAGTTGCCCGCCGCCGCGTCACAACTTCACGTCGATTCCGCGTATCCGCTCTGAATCACCGGCGTTTGACTTGAACCACCCGGAGCTGGCCCTGCCTCTCCAGGTAGGAAGCTCGAGACAGTCGAAGGACACTGTCGGTTCGACGAGTTAAGTCATGAAGACCAATATTGCTGTTTTGTGGGTGCTGACCGCCTACTTTGTGGCCCTCGGCATTGCGTATACCTCCTGGGCAGTGCTGGCGACCAGCGAAGTTGAATGGGTCGGCTCTTTCGCGATTTTTTTGAGCGGAGCATTTAGTGCTTTTATCGCGTTTTACCTACAGGTGGCGAAGAAAAACCTCGGGGGTGTCCTTCCCGAAGACCGGCTAGACGCGGAAATAGACGACGGGGACCCGGAAATCGGGTTTTTCAGCCCTTGGAGTTGGTGGCCTGTATTTCTGGCAGGCGGCATTGCCCTTGCAACAGTCGGACTCGCTGTAGGGGTGTGGTTCTCTCTCTATGCAATCCCATTGGTTTTGGTGGGCCTCGTGGGATGGACCTACGAGTATTACCGGGGATACTTTGGCCGCTGATCAGGTGACTGTCCGGCTGGCCGAGAAGTCAGATCACGACCGCGTCCTGGAGCTGGTGAAAAGGCTCGATCACGTGTTTACTGTCGATCCCTCCAAATTCTCGGACACGTTTGACTTTGTCTTGGGAGATGCCGACCGGACGTTGGTACACGTGGCCGAATTAGACGGCGACGTGATTGGGTACTGTCTGACCACGGTGTCACCGCTGCTGTATTCCAATGGCCCCTCGGCGCAGCTACAAGAAATTGTGGTCGATGAAGACAAACGTGTCTCCGGGGTGGGAACAGCTCTAGTCCGCGTTGTTGAACAGGCCTGTGTCGAGCGCGGCGTGACGCAACTAACGGTGGCCTCGAGGCGAGCGGGCGGGTTCTATGACCGTCTTGGCTACAGCCAACAGGCTGAATACATGCGTCGGTTGTTCTAAACGGAGAAATACGTCGGATTCGGCGGCACGGATTCATTTTCTGGGTGCGGCGGGGTCTGTCACCGGGAGTCGGTTCCTGATCGAATACGCCTCGTCGCAGTTACTGCTGGAGGCCGGTCTCTTCCAGGGGCCACGGGAACTCCGGCGGCGGAACTGGGATGACCGGCCGATGCCAGCCGCAGAGATTAATGCGGTGGCTATTTCCCACGCCCACCTCGATCACTGCGGTGGCGAAGAAATTAGCGTCCAGGCAGAAATTGACGAAGTGGAGTATTTCTCGGTGCACGCCGATAAAGATGATGTCCGTGCGTGGCTACACTCAGCGGTTATCCCCCCGAAAAAAATCATCCTTGTCCACGGCGAAGATGATGCCAGGGGAGCGCTGAAAGCTGTGCTGGAGGGGGAGTTCAGTATTCAGGTGCAGACACCGGGATACGAAGAAACCCTGCCTCTCTAGCGACAGGGGCTCTTCAATGGTCACAGAGGACCATCCTTAGTGCTTTTGAGCCTCGAGTTCGCGTTCCTTAACCGGGCTCACACGGTCTTCGAAGAACCAACTCGAAAAGGCTGAGCGTACACGGCGACCAACAGTGATCTTGCCTTTCTCGTTGGGTCGAACAGGGAGCGGTTGGTACTCCTCATAGTCCAGAAGCTTCCACCGCTCCTGCTCGTCGAGCTGTTCATGCACTTCGACGTACTGTCCGCCAGGCAGGCGCACGATCCGGCCCGATTCAAAGCCGTGGAGAGCGATTTCGCGGTCTTTGCGCTGGAGCGCAAGACAGGTCCGCTTGGTGATTTCAAAGGCCAGAATGGGGCCGATGATTACCAGGACCTGCAGGAAGGTAATCACGCCTTCNATACTCATNCGGAANTGGGTNGCNATGAGGTCNGAGCTNGCNGCNGCCCACAACACGGCGTAGAAGGTAATNCCTGCAGCGCCAATACCCGTGCGGGTGGGGGCGTTACGAGGACGCTCCGCAATGTGGTGCTCTCGCCTGTCTCCGGTGACCCAGGCTTCNAAGAATGGGTACAGGAACACGAGTCCNAGGAACACCAACAAGACAACAGTCGGAATNAAGACACCCCACGCCCAGGTATAACCGAACCAGACAGATTCCAGACCCGGTGGAATCAATCGCAGGGCACCATCAGCAAAACCGATATACCAGTCGGGCTGTGTTCCTGCCCCGACAGGGGAGGGGTCGTAGGGTCCGTAGTTCCAGATTGGATTGATTGTGAAGGTGGAGGCAATCAGCATGATGACCCCGAAGACGATGAAGAAGAAGCCCGCTGCTTTCGCCGCAAACACTGGCATGACGGGCGACCCCACCACATTGTCGTTGGTGCGTCCAGGACCAGCGAATTGGGTGTGCTTGTTAACCACCAGGAGCACCATGTGCAGAGCCAGCGACGCAATGAGGATGGCGGGAAGAAGCATGATGTGAAGGATGTACAGGCGCGGTATCACCTGATCGCCAGGGAACTCATCACCGAAGAGCAAATAAGAAATCCAGACACCGATAACGGGGAGAGCTTTGACCATTCCGTCAATAATTCTCAAGCCGTTACCGGAGAGCAGGTCGTCAGGCAGCGAGTATCCGGTAAAACCTTCTGCCATTGCGAGGATGAACAAGACAAAACCGATTACCCAGTTCAATTCACGCGGCTTGCGGAACGCGCCCGTGAAGAACACCCGCAACATGTGCAAGCCGGTTGCGGCGATGAAGAGCAGGGCAGCCCAGTGATGCGCCTGTCGCATCAGCAGTCCGCCACGGATATCAAACGACAGGTCGAGAGAGGTGTGGTAGGCGACGGCCATCTCCACGCCCTTCAGCGGAAGATACGAGCCTTCGTATTCGACTTTGGTCATCGACGGGTCATAAAAGAACGTCAAGAAAGTGCCGGTGATTAGAATCACGACAAAGCTGTAGAGGGCAACCTCGCCCAGCATGAACGACCAGTGGTCGGGGAAAATCTTACGACCGAGCGTTTTGACAGCCACCGAGACACTAGTGCGCTCGTCGATGTAGTTGGCGGCAGCACCGGTAAANCGCATGCCTGGGCCGGTCTCGGTCCTTTGCTGCTGAGTGTTCGTTGTCACCGTCATAGTGAGCGCTCCCAATAACTCGGTCCAACTGGTTCAGAGAAATCGCTTTGTGCTACTAGATATCCTTCCGCATCAACGGTGATAGGAAGCTGTGGAAGCGGGCGTGCCGCGGGACCAAAGATCACTTCACACTGGTTGGCGACATCGAACTGCGACTGATGGCACGGGCAAAGNAGGTGGTGAGTGTGTTGCTCATAAAGAGCAACGGGACAGCCCACGTGGGTGCAAATCTTTGAATAGGCCACAATCCCCTGGTAGGACCAATTCTTCCGGTCCGCGGCCTCGTTTAGATCCTCAACGGGCAGGCGCATCAGAAGAACAGCTGCTTTGGCTTTTTCCTCAAGTTTGCCGTCTTTCAGCTTTTTGAGACCGTCTGGGATCACGTGAAACGCAGAGCCGATTGTGACGTCGGCCGCGCGAATCGGCTCCCCAGACGGATCCCGAGTCAATCGAACGCCTTTGTCCCACATCGTCTGCTTCATCAGGTCTTGCGGGGTAGCGGCGGGCGCGAGGTCACGGAATAACACCACTGCCGGGATGGGAGTGGCAAGGAGAGCGCCAATTAACGTGTTGCGGACGAGAGAGCGGCGTGTGAAGCCGCTTTCTTTGTTCGCTTGAGTAAACACGTCGGCGGCTGCTTCTCTGGTTTCCTCATCACCCCGGGTGCCGTGCCGCTCTTCGACCATTTCGGTNTCNGGCATCAATGTCTTGGCCCAATAGACCGCNCCGAAGCCAATACCCAGCAAGCCCAGNGTGATACCGATCCCGGTNAGACCGTTGTTCAATCGAACCGAGGTCATATCGCCTGGAACGATNGGGAAGTAGACGTAGGCGACGGTGGCAAAAATACTTCCCAGAATCGACAGCCCAAAAAACAGGGCAATCCGACGTTCTGCTTTTTTGGCTTCTTTCGGATCCTTATCCGTCATCCGGTGGGCTTCTTCTGGCAGCCCTGGATTCTGGGGCGCGTCTGAACGCTCGACGGCGGACCCCGGGTCTGGGGTGTAGTCCTCGTGTGACTCGTCGCGCTCAGCGGGCTCGTTTGCCATCCGGATGTCTCCTTCTGTCCTGGTCTTTGGTCAGTGGGCTCGGGCGGTGAGCCAGATAGTAATGGCGATCAACACCCCAAGTCCGATAATCCAGACAAAGAGACCTTCGGCCACCGGACCGATACTGCCGAGACTGAATCCACCGACGGACGGGTTGTTCTCGACGTATTCGATGTAGGTGATGATGTCGTTCTTTTCCTCGGGGGAGAGGTTCATATCGCTAAACACGGGCATGTTCTGCGGACCGGTCACCATTGCGGCATACACATGGATGGGGTCAACACCCACGACGGCTGGCGCCCACTTTCCTTCGGTCAACGCACCACCAGCACCAGCCACGTTGTGGCACATCGCGCAGTTAATCCGGAACAGCTCAGCGCCTTTTGCCGTGTCTCCATCGGCGGCGTAATAGCGGGGGTCGGGCAGGCCCGGTCCTGGTCCGANTGTGGCCACCCAGGCACCCATGGCGTCGATTTGGGGCTGGGTGAACTGCACCGGCTTTTTCTCCGCNTGCGGNCCNGAAGCCGCCATNGGCATCCGACCNGTCCCCACCTGGAATTCGACTGAGAGCGCACCGACACCGATCAGGGAGGGTCCAGCCTCGGAGCCTTCACCGTTTGTGCCGTGACAGCTTGCACAGTTGGCNAGGAAGAGNNNTTCACCGTCTTCNATCAACGTCGCCGAGGGGACGTTATCTTCCTGTGCACTGGCGATACCAGCAGACGTCGCGGCATAGGCGCCGCCCGTGACGAAGAGGCCCAANACCAGCAACGCCACGCCCACGAGAGGGTGGCGACGACCTGTACGGTGCTGTTTCTTTGCGCTCATNTCTTCCNTTTCGCAGCTATTGCAGGACGTAAATCACGAGGAACAGTCCGATCCACACCACGTCGACGAAGTGCCAGTAGTAGGACACGACAATCGCGCTGGTGGCTTCTCGGTGGGTAAACACTTTGACCGCATACGCGCGTCCAATNACCAGCAAAAAGGCAATCAGACCGCCGGTGACGTGCAGTCCGTGGAATCCGGTGGTGAGGTAGAACGCGGATCCATAGGCGTCGGAGCTCAAGGTCATTCCCTCGCTTACCAGGAATGCGTACTCATAGACCTGTCCGGCGACGAAGATNGCACCCATGATGTAGGTCAGGTAGAACCACTCGATCATTCCCCATTTAGTGGGGGACCAGCCAGTGGCTCGGTGCTGCAGCCGCTCGGCGGCGAAAACGCCGAACTGAGCGGTGACGGAGGAGAGGACCAAAATCGTCGTGTTAATCGCGGCGAAGGGGATGTTGAGCTTTTCCACACCCGAGGTCCAGAGTTCGGGGGAGGTGCTGCGGAGAGTGAAGTAGATGGCGAAGAGACCCGCGAAGAACATGACTTCGCTGCCAAGCCACACGATGGTTCCCACAGCAACCGTGTTTGGACGATTAATCGTCGGAGGAAGGCTCGTCGTTGCTGAAGTCACCCTCATATTATGCAGGAGCAGACTGAGAGTTCGCGCCAAGCGCGGCCCGTTTT
>NHEZ01000047.1 GCA_002172585.1 Cellulomonadaceae bacterium TMED98
ACAGGTAAAAAGAGTATTCAGCGCATCAGGCAGTGGACCCAGAAACATTACTATTGCAGACCACTTGAGTAATGGAGGAACAAACTTATTTAATGGCAACCTTCAAATTGGTGCAGTCTATGCATCTAGAGGACTAGATGATAAGTCATCGTATCTTCAGTGCGACGGAGTTTATGGAAGAGAAGTTGCAAGCACTGCATCAAGTGGTTCAAACCAAATAACTCTAACTACTTCAACAGGAGTGAGCGTTGGAGACTACGTGCAGTTTAACGGAGTTATACCTGGAACAAACTCAACAACAGTTCAATCAATTAACGGTAACACTATAACATTAAGCGCAAATATTACTGCTGATTTACCAGCCGCAAGAACTGTAATCTTTATTGATTCTTCAAATAATCCTGGATCTGATAATAAAGAATTCTGTGTAATTCCTCTAAACACTGCTCCACCCTTTGAGGGCACAAGTGCGGGACTAATTACTCCGTCCACTAATAGAGATTTAACTGTGGTTGGATTGACTTTTGGTAGCTTGAAGATACATACGCCAGTAAGTAACGTAGTTGAGCCTGGTTCTATACCCACAAACTCTACTCAATATTTTCCAATATCTTATAGCGGAACTACCTATAAAGTGTTAATGGTTTAACTCTTTAATAGTAAGAAGAATGTTTCTCCATTAATTGTGACAGGAAGCTTAAAGTTATATGATGATACGGCATTCGTTTCCGAAACGATAAGATTTGATCCAGTTTGAAAGTTTGGAGAATTATTACTTACTGGATTAAGTTTTAGTACATTAGGCTGAGAGTTTGCTTCTGTTGTAGATAATACACCAGATACTGTGTCGTTCCAAGGATTCGATGCATCGCTAAATGCCCTTGTTGAGCCTGCACTTGGATTGTTCGCATCCACGATGAATAAGCCTGGAGTTGAAGCTCCAGGAACTGTGCTTACAGTTGCATCATTGTCAACGATCATCACAGAGCCTCTAAAGTTCACTGTAGAGTCAAATGACGAATCTTCAAAAGTTAATGGAATTCTTTCTCTTTTATAATAATATAATCCTAATTGACCGTTGATGTAGTCAACTTGAGACGCTGAAGAGAATGCATTGAATAGATCAGAAGCGCCATCATCAGCTCCAATACCAGTCGAAGCTGAAGGATTAGTTTCAAGA
The DNA here is from genome assembly GCA_002172585.1 of Cellulomonadaceae bacterium TMED98. Taxonomy (GTDB): domain Bacteria; phylum Actinomycetota; class Actinomycetes; order Actinomycetales; family Microbacteriaceae; genus Pontimonas. The sequence goes on from NHEZ01000047.1 coordinate 1,181, forward strand.
CGCTTGCTACTTAGATTTGATAAATTATTAAACGAAACTCCATCATTTCTTCTTAAAGTGCCAGAAGGAGTTATAGTTGTTCCTGAAGAATTTTTGACCTTAAACTTGTCTATGCCGTTTGAATCGAATACTTCGTGATTGAAATTTGTAGCTTCGCTTTCAAGTGATATTTTTGTGCCATCTGAAAATGCAACTTTACCTTCTCCGGAAACCGTGACTACATTACTTGCATCTACAGAATAGTCAGAAGATATAAGCTTTGATACGAATTTGAAGTTTCCATCAAACAGGAGTAAGTCTGTGGTAATGTTAGCACCACCTAAGTTATCTAAGATACCTCTATCTAAAGCACCTGTATCACTCTCTATGAGGTTTAAGTCTCTTACAAATCCTTGAGCCATATCTTTTCCTTAGTCTAACAAAATAGTCCAGAATTGCTCTAAAAATTCAAGCTTTGATGCTGTACTATTATCGCCTTCTGTTCCGTCGTTGATTATGCTACTTCTACTTAAGCCGTTATTACCCAATAAATTTACGCTAACTCCGCTTCTTGGATTTGAAGCATAGTTATCAAACAAGTCACTGATCAAGTTACTGCCAACTGAAGCATTGAGTTGGTTATTACTAATATCAATAATACTCAAACTTGTATTATACTTTAATGCTTCTGGAGTATATCCTACAATCGAATTACTGTTCAAATATAATCTCTGAAGTCTTATTGCTCCTGCCATACTTGGCAAGTTACCACTTAAATTATTATTCTGAGCATATAGATAGTACAAGTACGGAGTATTCAGTGTAGGAATAGATCCGCTGAAGCTATTATTATATATGAAAACATAACTTAAGGCATTAGTTGTCCAAGCCGGAATAGTTCCGCTCATATTATTACTATCGAGTCTTAGATAATATAGGTTTTGATTTGAAGTTAAGTTAGGAAGATTTCCATTCGTATTCGTATTTCGAATATATATTCCACGCATGTTAGTATTATTAGAAAAATCTGGCAAAGGTCCAGCGATATTACCATTACTGTAAACGTATAACCATTGTAGACTTGACATGTTAGCAAACACTTCGCCGTTCCCGCCATTAGACAGGGAGTCAGTCGTGCCATAGAAATCAGTTCCGCTGTGACCAGAGCCAGCAAATCTAATATGAACTAAAGCATCTGCCCCCACAAAGCTTCCGTCTCTCATCTCGCCGCTAACAGATGTCCATCTTAAGTCTAACGTTTGCAAAGAACTTAATGACTGATTCGCAAAGGCAGTTTGAATATTAGCTTGAATTGTTGATGATGCATAAAAATATAGTTTAGTTAGTCCTGTACATCCAGTAAATTGTCCTGCTAAGTTTCTACTTAAGTTACTTCCGGGACTAGAGTATGCTTGAACGTAATTGCTAAGTGAAGTTTTACTAGACATGTTGATTACGTTGTGCGGATTACCGTATGATATTACTTCTCCTATAACATTACTCGCAATAGTGATGTTTCCTCCGCCTTGCTTTGAATTTATTCCACACCAAGGAAAATACAAGTAAGTTAGATTAGGACTTTCGCATACGCCATTATCTAGCTGAGAGTAAGGTTGATGATATATTCTATACTGACCAATTCCCTTTACTTTAGGATTTGCCGTATCCACAAAAGTCTGAGGACTAATTGTTCCTCCTGTCATGCGTCTTTGTGCGTTTCGACTATAATACGTCTCAAACTGAAGGTACGATAGTTCTGTATAGTCTGTCAAATTTATTGAAGTATTATCGCTAAACACTCCATTCATAGTTAGATTGGTTAGTGTTAAAGGAAGAGTATTCAATTGCGTGTTCGCTACGATTTGATTGCCGTTCGCATCTTCGGCTCTTGACATATCATTGGCAGTTATAGTAATGTGTTGAAGTGCTGGTGCTAACCCATCGCCACCTCTACTTGTAGGACCAAAGCCAGGCAATTCATAAAAGTCATTGGAGCTTATATCAATACGCTGAATGTTGGGCAAACTCACGTTAGTCCACTCTGATAAGTTAGATCCAGGAAGACGCAGTTCTAAAATTTTTGAAGGATTATAAAAGAACTCTATCTTACGTGCCTTAGAAGAACTATCTCGAAATCCATATGTTGCAGGACTACCAACTGATCCAGCTCCAATAGAGCCTGTAGCATCTCCTGTATTGTATGACTGACCACCCGCTTTATTTGTAATTCTCCAAACCGGAGGAACTACTCCTTGGCTATCGCTAACTGAATTTACTGCGTGAGAAAGATTAACGTTTCTGAAGAATCCATCCCACTCTAAGGGAATGCCCTTCATCGCTAAAAATTCTTTATTGACTCCGTTAATTTTTAAAGTCAATTGATGTGTCGGCACTTCTGCTCTGAACGATTTAGCAATAGGTGCGCTACTTGTAGCCAGAGAACTAAACGTTATATTATCTCCAGATACTTCAACTTCTCCTCCATAAAGAATTGAAGATCCAATTGAAGACCAGGAAGACACTCTTGATGTAGAAATGTCTGCTACTTTTAAAGAGTTGTTTGAGTAATCTAGGTAGTTGTACTTGATTGCCGCCGCATTAATCTGATTATCAATCTCTAAATTAAAATCTAGAGGCTGACCAATATCTTTTAAACTTGTAAGTAATCCACCAACAGTCGTTGAGGATCTAGCGAGGGCAGCCAACTCTTTCTTTTGGTCTACTACAAGACCGNCTACCGTGTGTAACTCTTGTGCTTGTAAGTCCGCTCCTGTTGCTAAACCCGATATTAATGCCAAATCCCTCTGATCAAGCCCNAGATTAATAAGAGACTGAGCNGAGTTATCGACATCATTCATCGCTAGTTGTACGTTTAGACCTCGAAATGGCATTACTGTTCCTTCACCGTGAGAGTTACTTCTACGTTACCAACAGACGTGCCGTCTACTGCTGACGCTGTAAGATATATTGCTTTATTATTTAGCAGTCCTCTCGCTAATCCTTTTCTGTCTCTGTTGAAGATATTTGACAAGTCAAACTTTTCTGGTACTCCTCCTTCAACGAAGAGTGAGTAAACTTTGATTCCCGGTCTTAAAGGATTCAAACACTGATCATCAAATCTGATACTAGAGAGTCTATCTACGCTTTGAAACGCAGAAGGAGAAAGAACATTGCTTGACGATCCAGAATTTGTTATTGTTAAGTTGGGCGCATCTGTAATAAACACTGGAGTATGAGTTCTAACGATTTCTGGAGTATATTCTTCAACTACAATGTTATTGATCTTTGCATTGTCCTTCAAAGCAAAGACAAGATACAATGGTTGAGCATTGAACTTAACTGCTTTTGCTTTTGAAAAACTATCTCCGTTTAAAGCAGGATCAAGCTGCCAATCATGAGTTAACGTTATAGTTTTTGTCTGAACAGCGGTAACAGTTCTTGTTCCTGGTCCGCTTCCATCGTTAGTTGGGTCTCCGTCAACGTATGCAAAAAAGTTTCCATTGCCATCTAAAGCAGGAACAGTTGTGTAGTATATTCCTAGACCAGTACCGCCTACTCCTATCTCTGTGCTTTGTGATATTACTTGATTAGCACTGTCGAGCGTGAATAGTGCCGCCGCTGGCGCACCGCCAGTAAATGTAATTTTCCATTGACCAGAAAATGATCCAGTGCCGGCTTCGATACTAGATACAGGATAATCTACAACTCGAACTTCGCCTTTNACCGCAGATATATAACCAGAATCAGTTCCTGCTGGAGAACCCAATCTATTATCTACCATGAACATATCAGAGTATCCTGGATCCCATTCATATCTCTCTGATTTAGTAGTATGATCTATTGCGGTGCCCTCAGAAGAGTATTCCTGAAAGAGTTCATCGTATAGTGAATAAGGAGCATATGATCCGTCGTCATCTTCAAACTCAAGTACGTTTGGAGTTACTGCGGTGTTAATCTCAGGCTCTTTTGATGTGATTGATACTGCAAAGTCAGCAAAGTGTCCGTATCCATCTTTTGCACTAGGATTTAAAAAGTGAATTTTAAAATTATTTCCATATATAGGCACAGTAGATGCCACGATAGTATGATAATTCGAAAGTCTGCCTGTAAAGGTAGGGCTAGTTGCAGTATCTAATATAGTGCCATCTGATTTAAGACCCTTTTTAATAGTGTCTATCAATAAGTTTTGTGAACTATTTCTTCTTCTGATATTTGTAGATTGATGATCGGCTGCAAAGTCATAATCAACATAAGCGTTAAAAACTCCGTCTGCAATTATATGTGCGTTATCATCTTCTACATTTAAAGCGGCGCCACCTAGAATGTCTATCTGAGATCCTGTTGTTCCTATAAACTGAAAGTTTAACGTTCTAGATAGTGCATGTACACCATTATGCAAAGATGGAGAAAAGTTGAAATGCACTCCATCTGGTGAACCTTGAATTTCTTCAATATCTATTCGTGTATCAATATCACTCGATATTGACATTGTACTAGGATAGGCCTTCTTAAAGTTAGTAAGACCTTCTCCATCTTGATTGAAAATCTTCTGTTTAGGTAACAGACCAAGTACTGGACTTCTTTGAGTAAACTGTTTACTATCGACTGTCGTGGTNGATAAAGTTATAGTACCTTCATCTCCTCCATCGACATAATANCTACTGCCGTACTTATATAAAGAAACNGGCTTTTGCATCGTAGCATTATCTTCAGTGTATACAAGATATTTAAACTTAAAGTCTGGATTTTTAAGAATAGGTTCTCCTAATCCATTCTCAATTACAAGCCTATGCATAAGCACCCAACGTGCTTCTCCATTACCAGAAGGAACATAAGCATAGAACTTAGCGCCGATAGCACCATACCATGAGAATTCAATCTTGTACATGGTAACGTCTTCAAATGATAAAATATATCCAGAAGGACCGTTTCCTAAAAGACCATCTCCGTTAAATTTAGTTCTAGGTATTACTGTTTCCCACATAGCTTCACGAACACCAACTCCTTTAGGCTGAATTGGTGATGAAGATTGATCAGTAATATCAAGACCTTCTCTCAATAAGAGAGCGTCTGGCATTTTAATGACACTTCTTCGAACAATGTTAAATCTAGATCCAACTAGTTGAAACATATATTCGTCTGTATCGTTTGAGCATCCCCATTCAATGGTATTTACGTTTGATGCTGGATCAGTCTCCTGTCTAACGCCATAAGTAAATCCACTCGCTCTACCTGGCTGATATCTGAACGTCTTTTTACTTTCAAGAATAACAAACTTAGTTGCTTGAGAACTACCACCAGGCTGTGACTTGCTTGATAAGAATGAGCGAATCGATGGATATTGAGAAGTTAACGTAAAGTCTGTTTGTGCGGAGCCAGTCAGTTCTGGAAAAGATGCATCGCCTGATACAATTCTATCATACATGGTTGTCCATCTTTCGATTTGATCGAACGAATCTTGAAGATTAGATCCATATTCAACATCAAAAAATGATGAATCGCCTGAGAAGAACAGCCCATTCTCGACAAACGATGCAGACGATGTAACATCTAATTCTGCTTCTCCACTAGATATAACTTTAATNTTAGTATTAAGAAAGTTTCTTTTCGCAAAGACTTCGTTATAAGGAAGAAAAATCGTATACAAATACTTACCCATTGCAATGAAGTTCATGTAAGACCTCATATTAGCAGTGGGCTCAGATAATCTTGATGCTATCGTACTTCCTGGAAACGTGTATTGACTAGGATAAGTTGAAATGGCTAGAGCTTGCTCAGTACTTTCTTCTTCAAACTTAGGATTGAATCTCCTACCGTAAACAGGATTTTCTTTACTGTACCACTCAGGAGGATATGTAGCACTGGNGAAAGTNTAAAAGTTCCAATTCTCTTCATCTAATCCATAAGTAGAAACGTCTGCAAAAAGACTTAGTTGCTCTTCAGATCGTGGCACTCCTAAGAGTGAGTTACTTACTTCTGATTCTCCAGAAAACTGTTCAACNACTGGTACAGATACTACAGGACTGTTATTAGCGTTATTTGCGAATACTGATGTAGAAGACTCAGAGCGAGAAAACGATCCTAATACTGCTTCATCTTCAGTGACCACAGGATTACCAGCGGCATCAAAAAGAAGATTACCTTCNATGTCGATAAGCTGAGTAAACTGCTTCGTAACTGGAGCAGGTACTTTATCCAGTCCAAGTTTGATCTGCTTTGGCATGAGTTACTGTTCTTCCCATGTGCAACCCAAGCTTACTTGATCTGGCGAATCTCCTGCTGATGTATCAGAGTCTATTGCAAAATAAAGACTATCTGCTTGGTCCGTTAGTGGGAACGATAGATATTCTTTATTATAATCAAAGTAAGGACTTAGGTCGAGTTGTTCTGTTCCCTGTTGTAAGTATATAGTCGCTACGTTAATACCTGTATTTGGAATTGGCACTATCGTATTATTTGCAATTTTGATTGAACTTAATCCTTCTTTCTCTGAAGTTACTTTAGTTACTGTTGTCTGTGCTACGTAATCTCCGTCTGCTTCAAATCTTAAATCAGGCAAGAACGCTCCAGCTTTTAACTGAATCGTACCATTGTAAGACTCAAGAATTTCGAAGTAATATTCATCACTCTCTTTGTATAGTCTACCGAAGACTGTTACTTCATCTGAATCCACTAGTGCTTGGAACCATCCAAAAAGACTCTCATTGTTATCAAAATAAGGAGCACTACTTTCAGTAACTCCAACNGTGCTTAGTGGATCATTAGTCGCTGTTAACGTGTACGGAGCATTCAAAGTAAACGTACCTGAATAAACTGTACTTGTTTGAAAAACAGGAGTCTTCTTAAATCTCATACGAACTGGATTGTTACCTAAGTTTGACGCTGAGAGCTTAGTAGGATAAACCTGAACTCTATTACGCACAGCATTTGACTGCTGAGTGCTTAGAATAACTTTCTTAGTTTCGAGAGTATAAGTAGCATTTGCCCTATCAACTAAAAGCTTCATAGAAGTTGGAGTGCCTGAAGGTACTCCATCTAAATAAACTTTAGTTGTATCTGCCCAAACAACTTTAATGTTTTGATCAGTCTTGTTGGCGCTCTTAAATCTAGCTCCTATAAAGAATCTTGGATCAACGTTGGTATTAGGATTACCAGTTGCTAATGACGTAGAGTTAATGGTAATTGAATTATCGCTTGAGTTATAGCTACCGTTAGCAATGGTCCATTGTTTGCCGTATGCATCTGCTGTATCTTCGTTGTTGTGGCTGTACAATCTAACTGTACCTCTGTCACCGCCATCGATGTAGTATGAAGCACCATACTTAACAATTGAATGCGAGTCAGAACCATATCCTCTATCAATAAAGCTTGCATCTTCAGCATCGCCTAGTGAGTATTGATCCCCGCCTCCATATGTCGTATAAGTGATAGGAAGTGTCGCATTACCTAATGACGCACTCTTGTATTGATTAGAAGCACGTAGGTGATGTACTCTTACCCATCTCGCTTCTCCATTCTCTACAGGAACATATGCTAAGAATAATGCACCAACAGCACCGTACCATGAGAATTCAATCTTAAGCATGGTTACCTTAGTAAAGTCAAAGTTATATAAACTGCTCATGCTTTGAGCGACACCATCGATAGTGTAAATTTCGCCAGGTCTTGCTGTGCCGTTTTCTCCAGTTGCAACGTCACTGTAAACTCTATTATTAGCCGCTGGGCTAGTTAAAGAAGTTCTTCCGTCTAAAGTGTCGTGACTATATCTTGATCTAGGAACACGATAGTCGTAAACTCCCCAGTACTCTGGCTTAACATTAAATCTTACCCAAGTTACAAAGTTAGGATCAAAGTTTACATAATCGATTTGATCACACACTGTATTTAATCCAGCAGTAGTTGAAATATCTAGTGCAGTGTTTACATAACCGGTGCGTAAACTTGCANCCNCATCTGTACTCTTAAGATTATTATCACTTGCATACATATAAGGAAAAGCCATTCCAACTGGGAATGTATCATTTGATCCATCTGCGCTTAGTCCTAATGCTGATCTATAGTTAGTTGGATTATATCCGTGATATCCTACTGAAACACTAGAAGAGTAAGCATACGTTCCAGTCAAGTCTTGATTTAGTTTAGCAGATCCTATAGCAAGTGTAGTACCTTTAGATGGGAAAATAAACGGAACAACAGTCTCGATATAGATAGTTCCTGCGGCCGTTGCTTGAGCGACAGTGAATGTTTGTGCCGTGCCGTCTTCTGCTTCTAACGTAAATTCATTACCTTTTGGTCCAATTACCTTAACGACTTTGTATACAGTACCTGGAGAAATCGTGCCTATTGAAGTAACAGATGATACATTAGACCATGTCTTAATTTTGACGTGTCCTTTAAATTGTACAACTCCTTTAGTCAATTTAAACTGGTTGTCTGTATCTACAACGGAAACGATCTGCTCAATATCATTAAGAAGTGTTGCGTCATATACCGCAGAGTGAGTTAGAATAATGCCATCTCGCATAGCGACTAAGTTGCCCGCAAATCCTCTATCGCCGACATCCATTTGCTGAGTATCTTCAACAGAGAAGTTATCGATAACTCTAGTTGACAATGTGTTCAGTTTAGTATATACTGAACTTGAGTTCGTATATCCAAAGTAAGAAATGAAATCAGCGAGAATAGTATCTCTTAAGTGAGTATGACGATCAATCTCTGCTTGCACTGGGTTTGAGTAACCTGTCTGAGAGTAGATAGACATGCCAGCTCCTGGTGTTGCTGAACCAGGTCTACCTCCTTTAAAGTACATAGACATATTATACTTTGTTTCTGCGTCACCACCACCAGCAATATCGTTTCCATATCCGCCGACAATATATCCAATATCTCTTTGACACTTATACTTCAATTCTTCTACTGTATAAGGATAGCCACTTGGCACCGTATATGTTGCAGGAGTGTTATCTGCATTCTTAGCAGTTACATGATAAGCCCAGTAATGAGATTTTGTTGCAAAGATGGTATCAATTTTACCTCTAGTTCCGTAGTCGCTATCACTGATAGAAGGAACTAATACGCCTTGTCCATTATTTCTATTAAATGCTGTGTTAGTNATGCCGGTCAATGTAGTGAGTTTAGTCACTGCGGCACTTGAAAGACCAGCATATCCAGTCAATGCATTTCCTAATGCAATGTGGGTCGGTTTCTCGTATGTAGCGATTGCAGGCAAAACTGCTGTAGCATAGTTGGTAACATTAATCTTCGTGTGATTAGTACCGCCATATTCCATGTCCAGCAAGTAGAAGTCGATCCAGTAATCCAGGTCTCTCTTACATTTTTCTTCCGTATTGGCAGCGGTTGCAGCCGAGTTACCGTTTGCAGTGTTGATAGCAGCCGCTAAATCTGAATAGAAGGTTGGATTACTTGCTACTAATCCAGCACTTACTCCATCAACGATACTGAATCTATTGTCGATTAAGAGTTCACGATCTTTAACTAAAAGTGTGCTAGGTACTGCCGTTTCGCTTGTACCTTGTCCAATGATACGATAATCATCGAACTGAGTTCTAGCAATAGTTCCTGCTGGCGCTCCACCTTTGAGTGTTTGCCCTGCAATACCAGTGGGAGAGTTAGGAGCTTTAATTAGTGACTGCGATCTTCTGACCACAGAAAAGTTATCTTCTTGTGAGTTGTTTCTAGTTTCCCAGAAGTATCCATCAAAGTTATCGTAAATGCCGTACTTTCTAATAGACGGATTCTGAGAAAAATCTGCTTGACCTACAGTTGACTTAATACCAAAAGTTGCGGCAGATACACGACCAGGCTGATATCTAAAGAAACGCTTAGATGTGAGAACTGCTGTTTTATTTCTAGGTGCTTCAACAAGAGCGCCTGCTTCTGTTGGTAAGTGTTGAATACCATGACCAGTAATATGATACTGTGGAGAAGAAGACCACTCAGACGGGTTAACATCATATGTGTTAACGTCTGCGAAGATGCCTAATGCAACTTCGGCACGTGGAATACCCAAAAGCGAAAGTGCAACTTCTGACTGTACTTTGTTTTGCTCCTCAACTGGAATCGCAGTTTGATCCGAAGCAATTACAACAGGAATCGACTTAGAAGCAGGCTGNACACCAGGAGAAACGGGTGTAGTACGTCCTACGTTAACTACACTTGCATTATTATTTACATTTGTTATACTTGACATATTAGATTATCCTTCCTTGTGCCATCACAAAGCTATCGATTATATTTAGCGTACCGCCAGCNCCAACATCTAAATNAACTTGGTTGTTATTGTCTGTACCGCCTCCTGCTCCTTTAAATAATATTGTGACCACTGAAGTTGCTCCGTTAGTTGAAATTGATTGTACTGTTCCTGTAGATACGTTTCCACCATTTCCCCATCCAGTATGACCGCTAAATCTAACTCTCTTACCGATGCTTGCATACAGTAAATTTGTTACAGTTATGGNATATGTCGGATTGGTACCACTTACTGAGTCAACTGTCCAAGTTGGNGCCGACGCTCCTGATATTGCACCGCAAGACACTTCATTTCTAAATGTAGATGACCAACCGATTCCTTCATGTAAAGAGTTAGCTGCCTTAAGTGTGCTGTATGAATGTGCTCCTGACGCATCTTTAATTGCGTTGACTGTAGCGACNGGAATTNTNAATGCAAATTGTCCAAGGGCTCTNTCTTGACCTGCAGATACGTCTATGATCTGAATCGTATCTACTCCGCCACTTGTTGCTGTACCTGTTCCAGTGCCTGCGNCTGCGGCCGTGAAAGTATCTCCTACTGAATATACAACGTTAGATGTTCCGGCGGCTGTATTCCATTGTGATTGAGTTGTGTTACCTAGAGACAAAATAGTGTATCGAGTCGCTGGGTTAGTGACTTGGAAATTGCCTGCTGTAGTTGTTGTTCCGTAAATCTCTTCTACACCCTGTGCAGTCTTTTGAATATAGAATGCACGATGAGTAATATCTAGGATAGATCCTGCGGTAACTCCTAAGTTGAATGCCGATCCGTTTTCTTGATAAACATGTGAAGGAGAATCATAGTCATCTCCAGCCGCTTTAGCTTCTGAGAGATCAATATTAATAAGATCGTACTCAGAGTTTAGAATGTCAGGAGTTGGTAAGAACTCTTGTGCAGGTCCCATAAGAACATTAGGAGACGAAACAAAGAATACTGATCCGTATACGAATAATCCACTGCCNCAATTATTAATTACATTGTTTGCAACGATGCCTTTATTTGTTACTGAAACGTCAACGTAGTCTGTGTAGTTTTGAAATCTGTTACCTACAATCATAGTATCTGAACCAGAATCAGCGATCAAAGGACTATATTCATATCTATCAGTGGTAGCACTATCTGTAATTTCACTCGTATTAATTTTCAACTCAACAGGACTACTCGCATATACTCCACCAGCTGGTGCGTTTATAACTCTCACTCTGTCGAGCAAAAGCGAATTACAGTTAATACCAAAATCTAAAAGATAGTTTCGATTAATTGTAGTAGAGTCTGGCCACAAGAATTGATTAGAAGCTTCGCCGTCGATGTCAACTCCTACAATTGAAAGTGATGTTGCTCCGGTTGCATTTTGTGAAACTATAAATTTGCCATTCAAAGCACTTGCTTCTCCACCAGTCCAAGGCAGTTTCTTAATCTTAGTAATNTAAGATGTGCCTACAAGTCCAAAATTATTAGGAAGAGAAAGCTGAGACGATACGTAAGTTTTTGCATTTAGTACGATACTCTTCTTTCCTGCAGCCGAGTTATTTGTAATCGCATTCTGAATAATAGATGTGTCGTTATGACAAATCTGTGCAGAATAATTTCCAGAGCCATCAGGAGAGTTAACAAACACCCAATCATCTAAAGTTAAATCAAAATCATTTGTGTTTTGCGCTATGGCTGTTACTGTTTTATCTACCCAACCACGTCTTGATACACTCTCTGAGGTAAGCGGAAAGTGAACAATACTAGTGAAAGTGTTATCTGTTGAGTTTTTACCAGACCAGGTTGTGTAATCAAAAGACAAGTAGTCGATCCAAGATCCAGCATCCATTTCCTTTCTGCCTAAAACCGCAGTAAGCTTATAGTCGCCGCTTGATCCTATTCTTCGATATACTGCCATTCCCTTATCGGCAGGGACGCTACTGAAACTCAATCTAATAAAGTGAGATGTGTTAAATTGATCTGGAACATTATTTGCTCCGCCACTAGTCGGAACATAAATTGTTTTAGTTTGTGCAGAAGACGCTGGAGTAATTTCGCCAGTTTCATAATCGAACTCTGCTATCTTATATGAATACGTTTGTCCTGTTGTTCCNGCTTTTGCAGATCCAGCACTCTCGGTAAAACCTTGTACAGTAAGAGAAAGAGATGTCGTTATTGTAGGATTCTGAAATGTGCTTTGCGCTCCGTAAAATCGAATAACTTGTCCTACAGAAAATTGTGCCCGAACTGTTGAGTTAGCATCACCAGTAATACGAAACGTCTTAGACTGCTGTTGTCCTCCAGAAACTTGAGTATTCTGAAATGTTCCTGATAAGCCGTAAACACTATCTCGCACATCGCCTTGATCAAAGGTGCTATTGTAAATATTAAACTGTTCAGCGAAATTAGAAACTAGATTGGCTTTCGCTCTTGCATCTGTGAAGTATAAATTGGTACCTTCTGGCAAGTTACTAGTTGACATGGTAACAGTACTAGAGCCACGCCATTCGATAATATTCGTATCCGAATTGTATCTTAGAAATCCAACTGACTGAGTGTTATTACTTGCAACGGTAAGGTCTACTGGTATAGTAGGAGTACCGGATATATTTGCGTAAGTTAAGAAATAAGATCCACTCTGATATCCAGCTGTAGAATTTGCATATAACTTAGTAGCAAAGAGTCCATTCTGTCCATTACTAGAGGGATCATGAGAATTTAATTGAGATACAAGCGTGGCATAGTTAAAGGTAGACTCATCAATAATTGCACTCTTTAAGTCTGCAAACGTAATCTTTTTAGATTGAGTTTCGGAAACATCGGACAGCGCAAGAAGGTCAGTATTCGCTGGCGTTGTAATCGAACTTAGTTCGCTAAATTTTTTAGTCATCTTTTGCTGCCTTTAAATATGTAAGGTTATCTGTCTTTATTTATATCATTAGTCGCTATACTGTTTCCCAGCCGACTTTAACTGCATCAATTTCTATCGTGAAATCTGGATCAGAGTATGCTACAGGTTGCTTGTAGTCAAAAGTTAAATACACTATAAATCTNCCCGTCTCGGTAATATTATTAGATACGTTTGTTATATCACTTGCCNCATTAAATCGATTTANATANCTNNTGAAAGCTNTTACCNTNACCANTATTATTCTGTCCAGTAACTTCAAACAAAACCTCTCCTGTGTAGAGTAGTGCAGTGTTGTTTGAACTCACGTTTACTATTTTAATTCCAACNCTTNTTANTGCAACGTATGCATTGCCTCCGTCATCATCAACNNNTCCATTAAATTGAATATCTGTTGACGAAGTGGATGTTAAGCTAATTTTAGTAGTTCCTGTATACTTTGCAGGATCAATATAAATTGTTCCTAGCGGAATATTAAAATTAACATAGCCTGTAGGATGAGGATTTAATGTAGGAGTGCCATTTCTTGTGCCGCCTGAGAAATTTGATCCTGATAGAAATCCACTTCTTACGTCTGTGCCGTCAGTAGTTATAGTGCCGGGATACAAAGTGCCGTCCCATATGTACCGATTACTAGCAGACCCTGTTACCGAATGACCTGGAATGTTAGCAGAATCATCAAAAAATCTTTTAGCTCCATATAGCTGTGAAAAGCTAATTGTTCCACTTTCAGGCACTAAGACATTTGCAGGCACTGTTTGCTGGTTAGATACGTTAGCTGTAGTTCTTCTTTTAATATAATATCTTTCAAATAGTGTATTATAATAAGAAGATAAATCCCTGAGTTCAAACCTAAATGTAGGCTCTTGGTTGTAATTAATCGGATCTGGTTCACCTGTAATTTCAATTAGCCAAGGAACTCCGCTTGCATCTGGACCAGTTGTATATGTAAATCCGTCTGTATGTTCATATTCTTTTCCCACAATGCCGTTTGCGATCTTGAATGTATGTCCGAAAAAATCGAATTGGCTTTGAGTTTCATACTGCCAAGCAAAAAGTAAATCGCCTTCTTGCCAGCCTCTTGATGTTCCANTAGTACTTGNCGCACCGGCTGCCGTAACTTTTCTAACGTACCAAAGATACTCNGGAGCATCGTTAACTATCTCATCTGCTGCCCCGCCTCCTAAAATTCTATTGCNTAGTGAGTACTCAGTTTCTACTAATTGGTTTNGTCCATATGTACTTGCAACCTCGCTTCCTACTGTTGTAGACGAAGGAACTACTCCTGAGCCACGATAATATTCACTAAGCGATGATGATCCAGTATCATCAGGAAACTCTGCTCTTAAGCTTTGATTTCCATCTGCATCACTGGCAACATTAAATGCGTTTCCAAAACTAATAGCTGGTCTAGGTGTGGCTGGATTATTGTCTGGATCTGCCGACGTAATTGCCATCTACTTATCCTTCTTAAGTTCGTCTATCTCTGCCTTGAGTTCTTTAATAGATTCGATCAGCAGACCAACGATGTTGCCATGACGAACTGCTTTGCTTTGTGTGCCATCTAATGCTTCTGTTTCATAAACAACTTCAGGTAAAACTTCTTCTAGTTCTTGTGCGATAACACCAGTCATGGGAGTATCGTCACCAATATAGTTAAATGTGTATCCAGAAATTTGCGATACTTTGTCCAGTGCATTCTCAATCTTAACGATGTTTTCTTTTCTATTTCGATCAGATACAGTACCGAATGCAGTAATGTCTCCTTCTGTAGTAATGTTACCACTGGATCCACTAATCGATAACTTGCTATCAATTCCATTATTGATGAACATGTTTTTGCCATCTAAGTTTATTATCATAGAGTTAACATCAGACACCGTTCCGTCAGCAAGGCTGATACTAAAAATGCGAGAACCTGAGCCAAAGCTACCGTATCGTATATCAGCATATCCATCTGTGTTATCATTGTGATCGCCGAAGCGGATAGATTCTCCATTGCTGACTTGAATATCACCGGTAAATACAGCACCAGCCAAAGGAGCATAGGCGCTTAAAGTTGTACTTAAGTCCGAAATATTTGCAGACAGGTGATCGTGACTATTATTAGCTACAGTCAATGCAACATCAGAAACATTCGCAGAGCCATCAATAGAGAAGTTGCCCGTGACATCACCAGTCGCAAAAGTTACTGTGCGAGATGCTGNCCAAGATGTTGCTGTTGCCGCATTGCCGCTAGTGCTTGATGTTATTGATGCGTTTAATAGATCATTATCAATCTTAAGACCAGAGCCTGTAATTTCAGAAGCGTCTGTATCAATTCTTAAATACTTTGCGCCTTTCTTAATATCAAGATCAGTGTGATCAACAGAAGTTTCGATTGTCCAAGTAGCGGTGTTAGCAGACTGAAATTCTATCTTGCCTAATCCACTCGCTTGATCTAGAATGAGATTGCCTTCAACACCTAAGTCAGCATTTACTGTAATGATATTGCTTGAGTTTCCTGAAGTCTCTTGCAGAGTGTCAACGAACAGCGTACCCGAAGAACTAATATTTCCAGTAATTACTACGTTTCCAGAATTCGTTTCACTATCTCCAATCGTAACAACGTCACCAAGAACACTGATGATATCATTCGTTCTGGTTTTCCAGACTCCGAAAGTATTTTGGTTAGTAATCTGTGTTAGTGTTCTACTCATTGGTCATCTCTTTGCATGTTTTTTGAAGCACTCTTACTACTTCTTCTAGATTATTTAGTCTAACTTCCATAGCTTGAAGCTTCTTATTCTGTTCGATTCTCGCTTTAGCTGATCTGAACGCAGAAACATCCGTGTTAACAACTCCAGCGTCCTTTCTTATGTATCCTTCGTTTATCATGTCAGTGCAATCGCTCTGTAATCAAAGATATGAGGAAAGACATTTTCTGCAGGAGTGACATTAAGATCAAGTGTATTGATCTCACTCGTAGTAGCGTGTCTTAACTCAAACTTTAGTTGAAAGGAACTAAACTCATTTGTTTCACTTGATAAATCATATTGATATTCTCTGTAGTCTAGCGTGTTAGTTGCATTAGAGTACATATCTTCATTTGAATTAACCAATTTAATCCAGTCACTTTGTACTTCAATGTCCGTAGGATAAACAAATCTTGCGTATACATCAACATATGTACCTGCTGGTCTGTATGCACTCAAGTAGACTCTTAGTCCATTTGCATCTAGCTGTTCCTGAAGAGTCACTTCTCTTGTTACCCAACTTGATGTTGATGCACTTGAATCAGAAATTTTATACTTATAAGCATTTAAAATAGATAAGTCTGGATCTACAATAGGAGTAGCAGACTGGTATCCACTATTTGTCATCGCAACTCTGATCTTGAAATCATTATTTACATTTAAAGATGCGTTGACGATATTAGAGGTACTGTTGATCACTCTCAATGCATTTGTATTATATACATTTCCGTTCGCAGGAATACTTTTATCTACAGCCGAACCATTATATAGAGTTAAGTCTGTAGATGTTCTCACCGAATTACTCATAAAGATTTGAGGTTGAAAATATGAGATTGGCTCATTGTCTACTGTTGAAATAGTAGTTGTTGCGCCTGTTCTATATCCATTTAGCACTTCTCCAGCTACAAAGAAGTTACCTGCTTTTGCAGAACTTTTTCTTAAGAAAACTCGGTCGCTCTTTTTCTTATTGAAGTAAGATACTCTACCTGCTACAGTAAGAGATGCAGTCGCCGCAGTTGTCGTGTCAGAGCCATAAGGAGTACGTAGCGTGAGTATTGATGCGCTATCGTTAGCGAAGACAATCTCTGATAAGAATTTGTTGCCAGCATCTTCGATAAGAATGTAATCTCCCACTGCGAACACACTTCCTCCAGTGATAGTTACTGTTCTATCATTTACTCCACATGCATAAGATGTATTCTTTTTCACATAAGCAAGTTCATCATTTCTAAATTGCAAAGTCGTGTTTGTGACTGTAAAAAACTCTACGTCATTAGGACTTAAGTCAACTGAGCCAGCAGTTGCTTGATGCTGATATCTCTTTAATGTAAACTTAATATCTTCATCTTGATAAGATTTCCAAGCACTGTCGTTTGTAGAAGTGAAGAGTACTCCATCTCCCCAATCGTTAGTGATTGATGTGCCTGTCGCTAAGTCAGAGTTACCAACTTTAGAAGTAAATATTAAGAAGTCTGGAGAGTTAGCATCAGGAATAACAACAAAGCAGTATTCTTTATTGACATTAAGTTTAACAGGATTCTTGAACTCAAATGTAGTTGCAGTTGCTCCATCATTCGATGTGCTGATCTGACTTGAGCGAAGATGCTTTCTGCCAAAAGGTAAAACTGCTTGAGATGGATATCCATTTACAACTTCTCTCAGTTCAAGTGTTGCGCCAACGCTAGTCGATTTGGATTTAAAGTAAACGTCTACACTACTAATCATAGACATACTTGCGCCTTCTGCTTGAGCAGGTCTAACGATGAACGTCTGTGCAATGGGATCTACTCTCCACTGTCTCGTAAACGATCTAGTAGTAACGTTTCGCTCAACATCAAATGTAGGTGTACGAGTTGTCTGAGTCAGTTCTGACTTACTCACTTCAAAGTTGTATGCTCTGTATATTGCTTTAGTGTAAGACGTTTTACCGCTATCAAGACTTGAGTACTGATCAACGTCAACGATTTCGATTGAACGTTCTCCCACAAAGAATGTGGATTCAGGTATTGCGAATACGGCAGCAAGAGTTCCCTCCGTGTCTGTACGAACANCCCCTCCGAGAGTTCCCTTAACTTCGACTTCGCTTACATTATACTCGGTTGCTGATCCAATTACGGTTGGATTGACTTCACCTGGATAAACATGAGTATTGATTGCTGTGCCATCTAAGAAAAAATAATGTCGAGTATTAGGTCTCAAGCCAGTAACTAGAATTTTAACTTCTCTAGATTGAATGTATGGAGACATCGTAACATCTGTCACAAAGTTTCCTACACTGCTAGTAGTAGTCCTATTATCTCCGACCGTTAAGTTTGTAGATGTAATGGTTTCTGTAGTTGTTTGTGATCTGTCTCTTCTACCATTTGCAATGACGCCACCAGTAATAGAGTCTACTTGTTCTCGGGTAAGAGGAACAATTTCTTGCAGGTTGTCAATAAGATCCAATAATGGAGTCGCAATGTCAACTTCTAGATTGATAGCTGGATTTTGAATAACATCATAGCCCGCATCAAAAGGAGGATCGATTGATGCTTTACCTGCATAGTTATAAAAGTTAGATACACAATTTCTAAAGTCTGTAGCAAAGGGCTGATCGATTACCGTAACACGTGAGCCAGTGTCAGCAAGAGTTACAACATCTTGATACACATTTGCTCCAGTACTTGAGTCTACTTTGAGATCAATTGGAAACTGTGTCACTGAAGGAGTAGCTACTGTCCTTGACTTATCGATGGCAGCACCAAAAGCTGGATCCTTCACATCTGCGACAGCTAANGACTTAAAGCTATCCACAAGAATACCATTCTTGAATCTATCATTTCCTGATCCGTCAGGAATAAACAANCTCTTTGTTTGAGTTTCAAGTAAGCTGAGTGAAACTAAATCAGTAAGTCTGTCAATTTTCTGTTCAATNCCAGCAATCTCTTTCATCGTGTAGTTTTTATTAGTTACATCTACAACACGAATTGGATTATTGCCAGAAATCTTAGTAACATTACCAGGAACATAAACATTACTCAGTGCATACAGTCCAGGAATTTCAGGTATACTTGGGTTCTCTGCTTCACCGCCCTTGTAGATTACAGTGTCTCCGAACTCATCTAATACCACACTGTCAACACGTGACATAAAGTAAGTTTGGCTTGAAACTATAGTTGCTTCATTCGATGGCGAAATTCCAGGAACAATGGCACTAGATAATGCCGTCACTGTAGATGCACCAGAAGTACCTANAGAGTAAGAAGCTAACGGTTGTTTATATGGTCTGAAATCGAAAGAGTTGATTAGATCATAAGATATTCCATCTTTACCTTCGAAGTTCTTAACTAAGTTTTTGTTAGTTAACGCACTGTAACTATTAGCAGTTAAGTATCCACTTCCTAAGGTAGACTGTCTACGTAATACTTTAACCTTAACTCTAAGAGCCCTGTTTTGAGCAATCGTCTCACCAGCTTTCAATGTGATGAAGGAGTGGTCATAGAAATGATCTTTTTGGTTGTTAACCAGCTTGAANTTAGATGTAATATCTACTGCTGGTGAAGCTCCACTATCAATAACTTCNAGTAGTTGAATGGCATTTGGAACGCCTAGAGATGCAATGTTTGGAACACCAAAACTACCACTACCGGATAAATCGTAAGTTGTATTAACATAGATGTCAAGTTCTTGTAATCCATCTTCGGCTGTACCTGATATGATAGCGTCAAAATAAACAAACTCAACTCCTGCTCCATTATCAGTGATCGTAACCTCTAAATCGTCTGTGTTAATATACTGAGAAGAACAAACACAAACTTGGTTTGCACTGTCAACTGCATAAACATTACTACCTGGTAGAGGTTTAAAATCAGCAGTTGCAGATATGGTAATCGGAGAACTTCCAACTACGGCTTGTCTCATTCTTCTTGTGAATGAAACATTTGATATTGAACTAATTGATCCTTTACCCGCATCAAAAATCTTTCCGCCACTATTTACGCCGTAAAGAGTTCCAGAATTCGTGATAGGAGTATTTGATATTTTAGCAATAGCAGTATTCTCTTGACCAGAATTCTTTCTTATATTATACACATAGATTTTGCCTGGAGTGACATTCGAAATAGAACATGTTCCGATAATAGTATTGCCACTGTTTTTAAGATTATAGGTCGTCCCGTCAAAAGCAAAATCGTCTAACACTGATCCCTGTGAGTGTGCATATGTAAAAAACTGTCCGTACTGAACACCGGTATACTGATTGCCCTTACTTTGAGTCAGCGTAGTTGGATCAATTAATAATTTTCTTGCAGAGACATTGATAGTCTCACGTCCGAACACATACGCTTTACCAGGAGATACGACAGCGTAAGAATTACTTCCTTCTTGCTCAAGAGTTACTTTAAGTCCATTAGTTACATAGTTGCCTGACTCATCGTATGTTCTACGTGCAAGTTCGTCACCGACTACGTTAAATTCAGTTCTGTCACGAATACGTACTGCTTCACCGCCAACGTATCTTACGAGAGCAAAGAACTCTTCTGGCTCTGANGCAGTTGCNAATGTTACAAGCTTCGGTACTAGCTGAAGTCTATCAGCNCCCGGTGCGTTTTCATTATTNAATCCTGATGCGTTATCAAGAAGAGTGGTATCTTGATTAGAGCTAATTAAGTTTTCTGCAATCGTGAATCCGACAGAAGATGCACCAGGAATATTAGAATACTTTGAGATAATGATAAATTGGTTATCGACAAAAATGAAGTGACCTTTTTGATATACAACACCCTCTTCACATGAAACGCCGAATGATCTACCAGCATGGGCTGCAACGGTAGCTACGGTAACAGATTGAACAGTGGCTCCTGATGAGTCCTTAATTGTAAGAACCTCACCCTGAGAGAATTGTTTTACGTCAGAGGCACTTGCATTTGCAACAGTCGTATCATCGAAGCCTATGTAATTAATAAAGAATGTTTTCAGATCAGGATCTTGAGTTTGAAAGCCATTCTCGCCTAAAATGATTTCAGCGACAAGACCAGTAGTGTTACCTGTTGCAGTAAAGGTAGCAGAGTCAGTTTGATTATAAACACTTGGGTCAGTAAATCCAGTTGTATCATTCAGCTTCACATAGAAAATATCTGGACGTGAAGTAATGTTGATACCGCTGATAACAGTACCTTCTTTGTAAACATTCGAACCAAATCGCTCGACCTGCTTCTGAAGAATGGTTTGTAGTTGTGTTAACTCACGTGCTTGTACGGCTTTTGCGGGCTTAAACAGAATACGGTTAAACTGTTTAGCTTCACTAAAATCGTCATAGTACGGATCAACATTTAAGTCTGTATTAATGCCCATGTATTATACTCTTTTCCTAGAAATCGAAAATAAATTTAATTTTTTCTTTACGTGCCGCTTGTCTCTGAATAGGGTCAAAGTCTACAAAGTGTAAGACTTGTCCGCTATACGGAGAGTATTTACCGTACGTAACGTCTGTACTAGCATTATTTATAGTAAGCGTACTAGCTGTTGTTGTATTCAAGTTCGCTTTTATATTAATGATGCCAGTCTGAAATGTATTCTTGAAGTCTCCATAATAATCTACCAAATAGATCGTTGTATTACCTCCAGAGAAAACGCTTTCATGAATTCTTGCTGTAATCGTTTCATTATTAGAAGTGTCTAATGCAACTGTTTGCTGAACATAATATCCCGCTAATGCTGTTGCCGTATGATCACCACTAATTACGATAGTAGTTCTGTTGTCAAACTGTGTTGGAAAGGTAGAGTCAGTAAAGGTAGGATTCTTTATAAGACCAACTTTCGTATACGAGTTCGAATCTGGTATTGCCACATCTTCACCAGAAAAGTTTGTAATAACTGCGAGTCTACTCATTGCTAGTTCTGATATCATATCCGATCCATGACCGCCGGTTGGAGAGATAACACATCTTAAAAGAGCGGCTTGTGTAGTAGTATAGTTAACTGCAATAGCAGGAGGCAATGCAAGAGTAGCAGTAGCGAATTTATATTCACTTCCCTTATTCTTAAACGCAACTCGCTTCAGTGTGCCGAATTGATCGATGATGCCATAAGCAACACAAGGAGTGCCAGTTGCTGTGCTTCGTGTTACACTAATTTTTGGTACGATCTGAAATGTATCGCTATCGTCCTTAAACAAATTAGGCGAATTGCCATCACTACTATTAATCTTTAAAACAATATCTAAATATGGACTATTAGGAGTTGAACTACTTAGAATATCGTATACTGTCATGGCACCACNGNTANTAGTTTGCAGTAGATACATGTTCTTATAAGCATCGTTGCCAGTATACAGTGAGAAGCCAGGTTTAGNAGTTGCCCTTACTGTGATGTCAGCAACGGTTGCTGAGGTAGTTGATTGAACAATACTCTGAAATGATACAGTGCTTGAGTCAGTGGTATTATTTGCAGGACCGAATCTATAATTTTGAAATAGATTAATTTGAGTGTTCTCAATAATAATCTGAGATATATCTTCTTTAGCAGAAGCAATTACNTCTGTATTACCATAAGAAGGATAAGGCAAAGGTAAACTGTCGTTTGTNCCGAAGACAATATCATCTGCNGCCGCTACAGTAAAAAGATATTTCCAAACATATCCATCGCCAGTNAAGATTTGCTCATATGAATTAGGATCAACGCCAGTGAAAGAAGGAGTCGATGTCGAAGCAGATCCATTATTATTCTCAAGACATTTAAATACTTCGTAATCACCTTCACTGTTTGCAACAGTCACAACATTATTTAAAGTTGATATGTCCTGCGTGTCATCAAAATCATCATAGATTGTTCCAGTCAACCAAGCATTCTTATGAAACATATATCGAATACTTTGATCAGTTACTTTATTGCCAAATATAATTCTTCGTTGAAAGTCTCGCTTCTCGACCTGAGTGTTTAGAATATTATTTGCCTTATCAATACTCGAACCTACGATGTAGTATGATGCGACAGGAATATTTGTTTCAAGTTGACCTTCAACGATATCCTGAATTTCACTTTTCTGTTGAGTAGTTAAAGTTACGCCTGGATTATTCGTAACGTATGTNTTTAANCCNGTTAAGAAGTTCGCCGCAATCGTGCTGTTCTGACTACTAAAAGTAGAGAATATTTCTTTCGTTGTCTCTACTTTAAAATTTTCTGTAATAATCTTTGCCATTATATTACCTTAGGTTCCTATCGATGTTGTTACAGCATTACTTGCTGCCGTGTCGAGCCCAACTATTTCTGCGATCAATGCTTCTGAACTACCACCTTCTGTCATGACCACGTCTGCTCCATCTTCTGTTACATAGTTTTCATTGCTTAGATTCCAAACTTGGAATTCAACATCAAGTGTACTATTTAAATCACTCGTAGTATTTATGAGAGGGGAGCTGAAGACTTTTGTGCCAGCAACTCCTACTGTATCTTTAATTAACGTATTATATTTTTCAGGATCAATGATCGTAGAGATTTCATAAGAGTATTCCTGATAGAAATTATTATCGTGAAGAGCCTTTGTTCTGTCGCTCAGAAAAGAAGTACTTGAACTCCATTTACCTTCTGTTCTGCCAAGTCCAAGAGTTCGGACTGTTGCTGTTGCTACTGTTTGACCAGAAGCATTCTGAACATTAACTATTTCATTATCAGAATATCTATAACCAGTATTGTCAACCTTAATTGAATCGATCTGTCCTTGCTCATAACTTGCTTCACCCGAGATCACTGCATTCTTACCCATAGGCAATGAAGTGCTATCTGGTCGTACATTTGTAAGAGTATATAAGTTGTTCTTAATATTTATCTGATACGCTTCATCAAAATCATAAAAGGATAACTGACGGAAGTAGAAGTCATTGCCTTCTCTCTTTAGAAATCTTCCTCTTGCTGTATATGATACAAGACTGTCTGTAGCGAATGATGGATCTTCGATCTGCACACTCTGAGTTACAGTATCACCGACTTCTAATAGAAAGTCAGGATTCGCAAACGTAAGAATAGCATCACGCTTATCAAATCTTGCAACGTCAATATATTCAATCTCGCTGAATACGTCATTCACAAAATTAAATCCAGAGTTTGTAATATTAATGCCAGCGATAGATCCAATTGTAATTGCTTTTGATTCAAACGCATCTTTAATTCGTGTGTTGAGTGTTTCTGCATTAAAGCCTTGACTGATTAGAGTACCACTCATGCCATAGTTAGTCGCAACAACGTCAGTCACAGTACCAGTGCCTGTCGCAGGACCAGTGGCAATAAATCTTGTGCCTATGTTATTATCAGCCGCACCAAAGCTTGTGAAATTCGTTGTGCCTACTGTCTCAATTTCATAGATACCTGGATTCTGCATAGCAGTTGCATTAATAATAACCGCAAGAGGCTTGTCAGCAAAGTCGCCAATAAAGTCAGTGATTACACGTACACTCTCTTGATTATCAATCGTAGTCACATCAAATGTAGCAGTCGCATTATAAGCAGAGATAGTCGTTACAGGAACAGCAGCCGTCACACCCACTTCGATGTTTACGCTTTCGCCTTGACCCAGAGCATTAAACTTATGTCCAAAGCCAGCGGCATAGACAGCAGGCAATAATCGATCTTGAATCCAGTTAGTCTGTGCAGTCGTTAAGCTACCGCCACTCTTATACGTATTAAACAGTGCGGCATCTTCAGTATTAATGTATTGACTCGTAACAAAGTTATAACCAGAGTTAGAGATATCGCCTAGTCTATAGTTAGGAGAGAGTCCTTCGGTGTCACGATTAAAGATAGTAAGCATCTTAGAGTTTACAGTCGAGTCACCTGCAGCCGCAAGAACAAGTTGATCATATACAAACGTTAGAAACGTTGCTCTTGTCTGATCTTCTGTCTTGAGATATAAGAGAGGATGGTTATATGCTACAACTCTTCCGCCGCCGACAATCACAGTACCAGTCGAGCCAGTAACAGATTCCGCCAAAATATGATCACCGATCTTTATCGCATCGACTTTACTACCCGAGACAATTACAACTTGATTTGAAATCAGAGTATCGTTTGTATCACCAACAGGAAGCGTCACATATCCGAAGCCGCCATCTTCTAGTTCAAAGTCAATCCTACCTGTAGTAGTCGTTGAAACTGTTCTTACAGTACCCTTTGCACTCGTACCTTCTTTTGCTGAGATTAGCTTTACAGCATCACCAACTTGTTGACCCGCTGTTCTAGATCCTCTACTAACATTAACTTCACTAATCGAACCTGATACGAGTTTGCCATAGTTCGTAGTAGCGCCTAATCTTGTCACATCAATGCCGTCATCTGCGACAAAAAGACCTGTGAGATTCGAGAGATATACAATCGGTGTTAAGGCACCTGAGAAGTTTACAAAGATAATCTCATCTACGAATGCACTCGCACCTGATACGTCACCATTCAGTTTATCACCACGCTGAATAGGATATGAATCAACAGAGTTAACAGGCTTGAGTTCTAGATATACAGAGCCACCGAATATCGAATCCGAAGGTTTGAGAATAGCAGTCGAAGGATAAAAGACTTCAATGTCTTCGTCATAGAACATACGGAACAATAGCCGTAGACTTTCTTCAGAACCCTTACGTTTATATAAGTCTTGAATATGTTTAATGATAAATCGTGTATCAACGATTGTATCTAATGGCAATGACTGGAGATATTTCTTCTTAAAGAATACAAGAAAAGCCGCAAGAGTAGTGTCAAGATCACGAAGCTTAGGTACGTTTCGATCCATACGTTGTTCGTTGAACTCGTAGTATGCTTTCGTAAATTCAACTAGCGTGACCTCAAGATCCTGCTCGTTTATAGAACGATCTTTCTTTACCTCACGATACAGTGCCGGAAACTGATCAGGTATCGTAGGTGATATATGGTCTCTTACATTAAGCATTCTTTATTCCGTCAATGTCGTTACGTTAACAGTGATATCTTCACCACGAATTGTAATAATACGATCTTTTGGTGCTTTAATATCTTTTGCTACTGAGTTCGCTATAAACTTAATCGCACCACCTTCGTATGAATCAACAATTAAATTTGACAACTTAATGGCACCTGTAGTATAATTAATCGTACCAATACTACGCTTAAAGACTGATACAGAAGAAGTCGAAGCAGTCACAGCCATCATCTTACCAGCACCATCGTCTTGAAGTGTTACGAGTGTACCTTCGATTGTTAGCTTTGTAGTACGTACCGCTGGTGTGAATCCCGACAAGCCAGTCGTAGCATCAAATGCATAGGGCTGTACAAGTGCAGTCTCATACGAGAAAGCAGGGTTAGATACTGTGTTTAATACAGGTACGTATTGAATAATAGGTGAAGCAAAGATACTTGAAGAGATAATCGAATTATCTACAGCATCTAATGTAGCCGCTAGACGAGACTGACGCAGTGTCTTATTAAAGTCAGCAAGAGAAGCAGTAGAGTAAGCCGTGATAGCAGATGTCACTTCGCTTCGTATCTGAGATGCACTCTTTGTTGTAATGTTAGGATCGAATACTACGTCTACAACAGTATCGACAAACAAGAACTTCGCAGGTACAAACACAGGCTCAATCGTCAGAGGTGTCTTGTCTTTCAGATAGTCAGTGAATGACGCAATCTCAAAGTCCGCAGCCCCTTCGCCGCCAGTCACGTCTACCGAGATAATGACCTTACCAAACTGAGGAGGATCCACTTCGTCACCACCATATACTGATATCGCTTCAATATTAGGAAATCGATTACGTAGTAGAATCTCGTAGTCTCTTGTTGTAACAGCACGTTCTTGTACTTGGAGAGCCTTAGGAGCAAACGCCCGTATTGACTCTACTGTCTCTGCCGAGAGCCCGCCATTCGAGGGCGTGGTAACGACAATTGAAACATTAGCGGCACCAGCAAGACCACTACTTGTCATAGAGGTCACACCGTTTGCTTCTTCAGCCGAGCTAATACGATACTTTGCAGTAATGGTATCTCCCGCTGTAGGCTGTTTTCCGAACTTGTCTTGTCCAAACTGAAGAGAGTATTTCTCATCTTCTTCTGGCTGGAGATAGAATACTTTATCTGTTGCAGTAATGCCAAATATGTCTGTCTTATATACGTACTCTTCTTCATTCACTTCTACGTAGAGTGAGCGAGTATCTATCATCTTATTAGATAGTGTTGTATCCGAAATGTCAAGTGTTTCTGTGATTAATCTTCCTTGAAATACTTCGACATTCGCTATCGTGTATAAGCGTGGAGTTAATGGATCTGTNGCGACTTGTGTTGTGACTGCTGTATATGCTTTCTCNGTCAGNAATGTAAATGTTACATTACCGCACTTACCAGAAATCTTTGTGTCTTTTGGAATGACAAAGAAGTTGCCTGATTGTGTAGCAGTGATATTAAATGTCACTACTGCTTTTGCTGATCTTCGTGAACGTGGTAAATAGTTAAGTTCCTTAGCATGTGATATCATACTATTACGTTCTTGAGCAGAGTCAAGGAACATCTCGCTAATCGCCATATTATAATAGTAGTTATTATAGAACGTATTATATGCGAGTAAGTCAAGCAATACATTCATATTAGAGCCTTCGAAATCATAGTCAGCGAACCTATCTTGATTACTCAGATAGTTCTTGAGTGCTGTCTTTGTTTCAAAGAAGTCTAAATNTTGTACTGGTGATATATTTGCCATTATCTTACCCTATCGATATCGATTGAAAGTGTTTGAGGTGTCTCACTATTTATGACATAGAATACAACGTTTATTCTGANTGTATTTGAATCAATGTCTCCAATGACCTCTACATCTATAATACCACAGCGTGGTTCGTATGCTTGTAGTGCAGATTCAATTCTGTCTCTAATGAGTATGGATGTTACTGGTGTTGCATTNTCGAATAGCATTGATTGAATGTCACTACCAACAAGAGGCTGAAAGAGTCTTTCTCCTCTGTTCGTGAGTAGTATATTCTTAATCGCTTCTTTAACTGAGTTCTCGTTCACTCTTCGTGCAATATCATTACGGCCAGGCAACAATGCCAAGTCCTTGTGAAAATCACTATGGATTTCACGGCGCCTTGTAAGAGGTGTTATAGTAGCCATTAAATTTGCCTTTTACTTTTATTTATGTTATACTGAACGAAGTTTGTCACGATCATGTCTCGAAACTAGCTCTACCCAACGATCTGTCTGTGATGATGGTACTGGATAATCAGATGGTGTCGTAGGCTCACCCGCTACCCATGCTCTACGTCCAGCGATGTCGAGATGTATGAATGTACTGTATACACCAATACCCTTAAAGCCAGCACGTGAGGCAGCAACAACAAACTCTGCTCTCTTCTTATAGTCGCCTGTGACACGAACATCAATCGCATCGCCTGTCATGTGTTTTGATTTACTCGCACCGCCTACAGATGCATTCTTACCTGCTGATCTATATGCAGAATTAATCTTGACTTCCTCTCCGGTTTGTGCTATAGTACGAAGGAGTTTAAAGTATACGTCTTTGTTGACTTTCTTATAACCCGCTCCCTTGAGATATTTACCTTCGAAGTCATTCTGATTTACAACTTGTGGTTCGAATGTGAACTTGCCTGGTATACCATTCTCATCTAAGGCAGCGACTTGTTTCATTTCTTCGCTCGAAGGNCACGTAGGACATTCGAAGTTACCTGATGCGCCCTCTGCTACTTCAGCAAGACTAGGTGCTTCTTCGTTGATCTTCTTATTTGCAGCCTCGACTGCTTTCTCTCTTTCGTCTGTCGAGAGTCTTAATGCACCGGCTTGTACTGCTTTCTTTGTCTCTACAAGACCCGCACTCTTAAGGGCAGCTTGCTCAATTGTCAATGCAGAGGCTAGCTTCTTAATGCCATCAACNGGTGCTGTGAGTAGAGCTTGAATGATTTCAGTAAGTTGGCAGAAGCGAAACATCATAAGTGCTACGTTCTCAGCAGTTAATCTTTCGAATTGTGCAACTAGCTTTGCCATAAACTTCTCTAGAGACTTCTTCAATCCGTCTTTATTGACTTCATCAAAGAACTCTTTAATCTGATCAGCGGCTTGTTGTATNTGATTAAATGCAGATTGAGCGGCACATTTAAGTTGACTTCCCATATCAACTATGCTATCTACTACGCCTTGTACTTGCTTCATTAGCTGTGCAATGACTTTATCAACGATCTCTAGTACAGTATCTTTAATTTTCTTTAATACAGCAGTCAGAGTCAATGACTTCGCAAGCTTGACAGGATCTTTCTCTGTTAAGTTCTTGATATCAGCGATTAATTCTTGTGCAGTCGAGATCAGAGTAAACAAACCACCTAGTGTGGCAAAGATATTTGTAAATGCTCCACAGAGACCGCTTGATATAGACTTACCTAGATTGACGTTTAGATAATAGTCAAGATCACCTAGATAAGAATCAAGAGGGGACGAGAGGTTGTTTCCCATAGTCGTAGGAGACCATTGTCCTACCGCAGTGAAGATACCATCAATGTCCTGATTGTTCGATACTATAAAATCAGCTATCTCAACAAACGTTAACGGACCTTGTGAATGTCTATCACTAAGTGTATTATACTCTGAAATGATTATATTGTCAAGTAAATTATTCGTTGCATTTGTTAAATCTACAACTGTCTGACGATTTAATTGCTCAATAGGATTCGCATTCAGATCAACAAGTCTGGTATAGTCATCAATCTCCTGAAACACGCTTGAGGCATCAGTCAGAAGCGTGGCATCGAATCTTGATGCGAGAGGAGTTGTTGATTCACATAAAGCTGTCATAATTCTATCCTAATGATTGATTCGTATAGTACGAGTTGATACTTGCGACAGTAATCTTACCGTCTGAGCCAACCCATCCTGGATTCTGTTCAAATGCTTTCGTACCAGGTGAATACACTTCATATCCTAATCCCTTTGAAGCATAAGCTGGTGCGGCTTGCATAATACCTAATGGTCCACCTCTATAGTCAAATGCATCAAGGTATTGGTCATAGACTGCTAACTGTTCGCTTGGAGTCATGTTCTGTATCTCACCAGTTGTATAACCTAAGAACTCAGCAGTGCCTGGAGTAAATTGGAATAAGCCTGTTGCACCACTATCACTATTTAGTGCAGTTGAGTTAAAATTACTTTCTCCTTGCATGACTCTATAGAGTTCTTCTTTCGTCAAGCCTGGATACTTCTCTAGCATCTCATTGAGTTGTGCCTGAAACTCAGTATCATTATCAAGTGCTGATGCAGAAGAATAGTTGCCTCGCTTGACTGTTGCTGTAGCGGCATTCGCAAATGACACTGCTTGTGGATCACTCGAACCATCTGTGGTATCATCACTCATNCGACTTGTAGCAGGNGGTGGTCGTCTTGTTCTAAAGTTCGCTTTTGTAGTATGTCCTACAGGAACTCGACTCGCAGGTATGTCTCCGGGGTTGACAACTGTGGCAATCTCTGTTATACTTAAAGGAGGTATTGTAGCCGTACCAGATTGAACTAGCTGTGGTNCTAATGATGNAGTCACAGTACCAGTGGCCAATCCACTCGTTGCAGAGGCTGTACCACTACCAATATTGACAAGACTACCGTCGATATTCACAAGTGCNCCAGCACCAATACCTANNTGNGCNCCCGANGNNANNTCNANTGTACCNACAGACTTGACACCTAAGGCAGCTCCTGCGTTGATNCCAAGCGCACCNACNGCATTAATATTCATTGTAGTAAGAGAGTTCATACGCAANGATGTCGTACTATTAATGTCAATNCCNAGATGACCNNCATCANGAAAAGGTAAAGTTTGTGTTGACACAGCGGGTATACCTGTGCTATGTATCTTGGTATATGCCNNACTATACAGATTCATCTTATAACTGTCAAGATGTACATCACCAAATAATGCTTGTCCATAGATACCACCAAAGTTTAAGGCAGTACCAGCTTTCATTTTAATATTGGCATTAGCGGCTAAGTTAATA
This sequence comes from Cellulomonadaceae bacterium TMED98, assembly GCA_002172585.1. GTDB lineage: Bacteria > Actinomycetota > Actinomycetes > Actinomycetales > Microbacteriaceae > Pontimonas. The sequence goes on from NHEZ01000047.1 coordinate 32,018, forward strand.
TCGTCTGAAGTCGCAAAGAGTCCTACTTTACCACCAGAGATATTCGTACCAGCGGCTGCATTAATATTCGCAGATCCTCTTGCGGTCACATTAAAGTTCTCGCATTCGATATCTAGATCACCATTAATCCATATCTTACCAGAACCTCTTTCGACTCGTACAGCCCAGTCACCTCCCACATTCGTATGAGAGTCTAACTCAGTACGGTTCATTGTAAAGCCTTCACTACTATTATAAGTGTCACCAAAAGACTTGACAAGGATCGTTCCATGTGAGTCAATTTGTATAGCAGAACCAGATGCATGAGATATTAGGATATACGTCCCATCACCCTCTCGACTATCACTGAGTACAACATAGTTATTATCATTCTTACTGGTATAAACTGTATTGTCAAGATTCTTTTCTGGTGATATAATAGGAGGTTCATTCCATGCTTCGCCGTCAATTGCACTCTCAATACCATTCTTCACGGCTGCGGCTTGTATAGGTCCCTGTCCNANCTNNGCNTCTTCACCACCTAGATGTCTATGAAGAGGAGGCTTACCATACTTAGGAATCGATTCAACTGGCATATAGTTCGCTTCTCGAGGCGCACCAGATTCAGGTGGTAGCTGTAAACTCACACCAGGTACTCTTCCCATTACCATAGGATGCTGTGCGTCATCGCCATCCATAAAGAAACCAAACACCCAGTCACCCACATCAGGTATCTTCTGCACACCACCATATGAGCCATCAAGCACAATCGCCCAAGGCAAATCAGCAGTAGGCATTGCTTGCTTGTCTTCTGTATGAATACCAAATGCTCTTACTTTCACACGTCCATCATTGGCGGCATCGTGACGGTCTTCTACGACTCCCACGTACCACAATAGATTTCTAAATCCACCACTCATTATCTNTTCCCTCTAAACAGGCTTCGGTCGTTGCTATCAGATAGACCACCCTTTGTAAGGCTTATGATCTGCGTGAACTCGTCCTCATAGAAGAAGTTCGTCATGTCTGTTACCATATGCAACCCATCTCTTTGTACATCTGGACGTCCTGGATCACCAACTTCAACAAGGTCTACCATTAAAAAAATAACCATTCCTGGAATCAACGGATTACGCCCC
>NHEZ01000048.1 GCA_002172585.1 Cellulomonadaceae bacterium TMED98
GCGGTTCGCCGCCGGCGCTGAGCAGCTCACCGGACAGGTGATGCAGGATGCCTGGGCGGTCGGCAAACAACTGTTTGTGTCGTGGTCAGGAGACATGATTCTGCGGGTGCACCTGGGAATTTATGGCGCCTGGAGTATCGGAGGCGACACCAGCGAATCCAGTATCGGAGCTCCCCGCACGAGGCGCGAAGAGGGCTTCCGCCGGGCGGCCGAGGAGTCGTTTCCTCCAGAGCCNATCGGCCANGTCAGACTGCGGNTGCTCTCCGACACCGTCGTCGCTGANCTTCGAGGNCCTACCGCGTGTGAACTGCTCACTCCCGACGAGGCTGCTGACCTGATGGCAACACTCGGCCCAGACCCGCTGGTCGGCAAACCGNCAGTCAACAAAGCTCGNTTNATTGAGCGTTTCCAGAAAACCAGCACCCCAATCGGGGTGGCGCTGATGAACCAGAAACTAGTCAGTGGAATCGGCAATGTGTACCGGGCAGAGCTGTTATTCCGGCATCGGCTGGACCCGTGGCAGCCAGCAAAAACCCTGACCGATGAACAGTTAGCTGACCTATGGGATGACTGGACAGTGCTTCTCAAGCAGGGTGTGAAGACGGGAGTGATGGTGACTAGGGGAGAGCTCACCCCGGCTGGTCGAAAAAAAGCTCTTCGCAACAGTCGCTGGCGCCACTACGTCTATAAGCGCACCGGTTCGCCGTGTCTCGCCTGCGGCACTCCGATTGCCTTGGCTCTGATGGCCACCAGGAAGCTTTACTACTGCCCCAGTTGTCAAGATGCCACCCCACCGGGTGCTCGTTAGGCTGAGCCGGATGCTTCTGCGCTTTGCCACCTTGCCTGGTCCAGGCCGCCAGCCGGTCGTGGATATCCGGGTGGGAGATGGGCTGATTCAGGCAATCGAACCGGCTGGTTCTCTCCGACCAGATGGCGACGAAGAGGTCATTGAGCTCGATCGCCGGCTCGTGCATCCAGGCTTCTGGGACGAACACGTGCATATGGGATTGTGGGCGGACTATCGCCGCTCCGTGTCGCTATCAGATGCCACGTCCGCTTCGGAGGCGGCGGACCTCATGGCGGCAGCTCCTGCGGTCGATGACGTGCTGGTCGGTGTCGGATACCGCGACGGGTTATGGCCCGATGAAAAATCGACCGCACTGCTCGATGCCCTCTCCGGGGACACTCCGTGGGTGTTGTGGAGTGTGGATGTCCATGCCTGTTGGCTGAACTCCGCCGCGATAGCCCGGTTTGATATGGACGCAACCAACTCCTCTGGAGTGTTTGTGGAACTCGACGCCTTTGGTTTGGCCGAGCGTCTTCGCAGTGTNCCGGATGAGATCAAAGACAGCCATATTGACGAGGCGCTCGCTGAGGCCCACCGCAANGGCGTGGTGGGGGTCGTGGATTTTGATTTTGACGACAACATCACCAACTGGCGCCGGCGCCGCGCCACCGGNCGGTGGAGCACGCGCATTGAGACCGCGGTCTATCCCGACTATGTCGACTCCGCCATCGCAGCGGGTCTTCGCTCCGGCGACGACGTGGCCGCCGGAGTCACCCTGGGTTTTTTAAAAGTCATCACCGACGGCTCCCTCAATACCCGTACCGCCAGGTGCTGCGAGCCCTACCTCGGAATCGCGTCGGTGGAATACGGGCAGATGAACTATGAGACAGACGTGCTGCGTGGCCTGATGGAAAAGGCCAAAGCCCACGGCTTTGTGCCTGCGTTTCATGCCATTGGCGATGAGGCGAACCAGACGGTGCTGGATCTGTTCGAAGAGGTCGGAATCGCGGGCCGCATCGAACACGCTCAGCTTCTGCGAAGTGTCGACCTCCGTCGGTTCCAGGCCTTAGGTGTCCAGGCCAGCGTGCAGCCGCAGCACGCCGTCGATGACCGCGATGTGGCGGATCGATACTGGGCCGACCGGACAGATCGAGTGATTCCCGTGCGGGACCTTTTGGATGCGGGCGCTGACGTGCTCTTTGGCTCTGATGCCCCGGTCTCCGCGCTGGACCCTTTCGCACAAATTGCCTCAGCGNTGACTCGCAGTGACCACGGCCGAGTGCCGTGGGAGGGGGACCAAACNGTCACGGTGGCAGAAGCGATGGCCTGTTCGGCGAGAACCNCTCTGGAGGTCGGACAACCTGCCGACATTATTGCCCTTGGCGCCAATCCTTTCTGGATGGCCGAAGCGATGGGTCATCGCCCCGAACAACTCGCCGAGGCGCTTCGACAGGTTCCTGTGGATCTCACCGTGGTCGATGGCCGCGTGGCCCACAACGCGGTGTAAATGGAGGGGATGACGGGAATCGAACCCGCACCATCAGTTTGGAAGACTGAGGCTCTACCATTGAGCTACATCCCCAGGTGGGCCCCATCNTACTGCATGACATCCTTGTGGCCCCGGTTCTTCTCGCTGGGTTAGACTGTCGCCGGCTGGTACCGCGGTCATACTGTGTGCACCAGCGCGAGGGTTGACGGGTTTCCTTTCGGGGCGTAGCTCAGCTTGGTAGAGCGCCCGCTTTGGGAGCGGGAGGCCGCAGGTTCAAATCCTGTCGCCCCGACCAGCCCGATGCCAGACCGATAGGAAAGAGACGTCGTGCCCAGTACCACCACTGAAAAACTCGGCCCCACCCGGGTGAAGTTGACCATTGCGGTTCCCCCCGAGGAGCTCAAACCCAGTATTGATCACGCGTATAAGCACATCGCGGAGCAGGTCAACATTCCTGGATTCCGAAAGGGCAAAGTGCCGCCGCCGATTATCGATCAGCGAATCGGTCGCGGTGAGGTGCTGAACCACGCCGTGAGCGAAGGCCTGGATCGGCTGTTCCAACAGGCGGTGGCCGACGAGGGCCTATCCACACTGGGGCGCCCAGAAGCCGATGTCACGCAGTGGCCAGAGGAAAAAGATTTCAGCGGCGACTTAATTGTGTCCGTGGAAGTGGATGTTCGCCCGGAGTTCACCCTGCCCGACTATTCGAAATACACCCTTGAGGTGGAGGCGCTCGCGGTGGATAAGAAAGCCGTGGATGCCGAGCTTGACCAACTGCGTGAGCGTTTTGCGTCCTTAGTCTCGGTTGACCGCCCGATCACAACCGGTGACTTCGTGCAGATTGACTTGGTCGCGACCATTGGTGACAACACCATCGACACTGCAAACTCGATTAGCTACGAAGTGGGCTCTGGCCAGCTGATTGACGGCATTGATGAAGCCCTCGACACCCTCACTGCCGGAGAGGCCACGACCTTTGCGTCGGAGCTCGTTGGTGGGGACCACGCCGGCGAGACGGCCAATATCGAGGTCACCGTGTTGTCGGTGAAGGAACGTGAACTGCCAGAAGCAGACGACGATTTTGCGTCGATTGCCAGCCAGTTCGACACCATCGACGAGTTGCGTGAGGACTTGACAAAAGAAGTCGAGCGAAAAGGGCGTCTGGCTCAAGCGCAGGAAGCCCGGGACAAGCTGGTCGAAAAAATGGTCGGCGAGCTTGACCTGCCTCTTCCCGACGCTGTGGTGGAACAGGAAGTACACCGCCACCTCGAACAGGAAAACCGCCTGCAGGACGACGAGCATCGGAAAGAAGTGACCGAGTCGACGTCGAAGTCGCTGCGCACGCAGTTTGTCCTGGATGAATTGGTCTCCACCCTTGAGATNCAGCCCACCCANGACGAACTCTCCAGTTACTTGGTCCAGTCAGCCGGTCAATACGGGATGGAGCCGGCGGAGTTTATTCAGGCTCTGAACCAGCAAAACCAGTTGGGTGCTGTGGCCAATGAGGTCTCGCGGTCCAAAGCACTGTCNCAGGCGTTGACATCTGTGACGGTGAAGGACAGTAAAGGCAAGAAGGTCGACTTGAGTGATTTCCTCGGTGAGGTCGGCACCCNTAGCGAGTCAGACGGGCACGACCACTAAGCACGCCTCTGCCGAGGGCGAACAGCCCCCGGCCGNAACGCGCCCGCCCAGTAAGTTCGATCCCGACGCCACCACACGAGTTTGAGGAGATCATGGCTGAACCGATGATGCAGCAGAGCGTGTTTGACCGCCTGCTGAAAGACCGGATTATCTGGCTGGGCTCAGANGTCCGCGATGAAAACGCCAACGAAATCGCGGCAAAGCTGTTGCTCCTCGCGGCCGAAGACCCAGAAAAAGACATCTACCTCTACATCAACTCGCCGGGTGGGTCGATCACGGCCGGTATGGCCATTTACGACACGATGCAGTTCGTGCCAAACGACATTGTCACCGTGGGCATTGGGATGGCGGCCTCGATGGGACAGCTGCTGNTGACNTCTGGCACCAAAGGCAAGCGCTACATCACTCCCAACGCCCGCGTCCTGCTCCACCAGCCACACGGCGGTTTTGGCGGAACAGCGAGCGATATCCAAACGCAGGCCGAGTTGATCAACAATATGAAAAAGCGCCTNGCAGAAATCACCGCTGAAGCCACCGGTAAAACCGTCGAGCAGATCATGGCCGATGGTGACCGCGACAAGTGGTTTGACGCAGAGGAGTCGCTTGAATACGGCTTCGTCGATCACATCCGGGCTTCTGCCAGCGACGTCATTGGCGGCGGCGGAACCAAACAAGCGAAGAAAAAGTAGGCAGGCAGATGACATTCCGTTTTGACCCGCAGGCCCGCTATATCCTGCCCAGTTTCGAAGAGCGCACCAGCTACGGCTTCAAGCGTCAAGATCCCTACGCCAAGCTGTTTGAAGACCGTATTGTCTTCCTCGGCGTCCAGGTCGATGACGCGTCTGCCGACGATGTGATGGCGCAATTGCTGGTCTTGGAAAGCCAAGACCCCGAGCGCGACATCGTGATGTACATCAACTCACCCGGTGGTTCGTTTACCGCGATGACAGCGATTTANGACACCATGCAGTACATCCGCCCGGAAGTTCAAACCGTGGTGCTCGGTCAGGCAGCCTCCGCGGCCGCGGTGATTCTGGCNGGGGGAACCCCCGGCAAGCGTNTGGCNNTGCCGAACGCGAGAATNCTGATNCACCAGCCGATGATGGGCGANGCCGGTCGTGGCCAGGCATCCGATATCGAAATCCAGGCTAAAGAAATCGCGCGCCTGCGCGAATGGTTAGAAGAGACGCTCTCGAAGCACTCGAACCGCTCCATCGAGCAGATCAACCAGGACATTGACCGTGACAAGATTCTCACCGCGGCTGAAGCCCTGGAATACGGTCTGATCGACCAGGTGTTGACNAGTCGCAAGGGCGGATTAGCGCCTGCCCCCGGCCCGAAAGCGGTCGAGGCGAGCTAGCGCTTCTGGCGGTTTCTCTCCCAGAAGAGATACCCCATTGTGGCCAGCGCCACCATGACAATCCCGGCTGTGATGACCGGCCCACTCCAGGCCATCGTCTGAGCGATGTCGGGCGCCTGTTCACTGCTGGGNNCGGCTTCTGCGTNAANAGGTTCTGCCGNCTGGNNAGCCTCTGGCTCCTCGGCGGGGNCCTCGTCCGCAGCGGCCTCNCCGCAGATCGGCGGAGAAGCAGACCCGGAGGCCGGGGAGTGACCCGGTACTGGATCGAAGACGAAGTTAAAAGCATCAGACAGGCTGTGGCCGTCGGCAGAAATGTATTGATAGGTCACGGTGTAGTCACCGGCGTCGCCGAGGTCTGCCGTGGCTCGGAGGGCTGGACCGTCGACCTCGACACACCCGTCCCCGTAGTACTGCCCGGCATCGTCCTGGACGGTGATGGCGAAGCCCCCGGTGGTCCCGCCCAGGTCCAGAAGCTGGTCCGTGGTGACAATGTCGATGTCGACCGGGCTTTCTGTCACGGTCTCTCCCGCCTGGGGAGTAGTAGCGGCCACTTGGTTGTGGGCGAAGGCGGCGTGGCTCCCGAAGGCGGTGGCGGCAATGAGCATCCCAAGCGCTGTGAGGCGCCATCTCGGTGTCGACACAGTGTGAAGTGTACGAGGAGAGACTGAGGCGACACTCTCTCCACAGAAATCGCTAATCCACTGGACAACCCCGGTACGCTGGCGACTACTTGGACCCACTACATGAGCGGGGGTGGTCCAGCATGGCGCGTGCAGGCGAATCAGGCGAACTCCTGAAATGTTCGTTTTGTGGCAAGAGCCAAAAACAGGTTCAGCAGCTGATTGCGGGACCCGGTGTGTACATCTGCGACGAATGTGTCGAGCTGTGTAACGAGATTATTGAAGAGCGCCAGGCCGAGAAGGCCGGCGAAGGCGTGGTCGATTTTGACCTGCCAAAGCCCAAGGAAATCTTTGACTTCCTCGAGGAATACGTCATCGGTCAAGAGCCAGCGAAAAAGGCGCTCTCTGTTGCGGTCTATAACCACTACAAACGTGTTCGGGCGCAGGATCGCGGAGAGGCCGACCCAGAAGACGTCGAAATCCAAAAATCCAACATTCTTCTGATTGGTCCCACGGGCTGCGGCAAGACCTATTTGGCCCAGACTCTCGCGCGACGCCTCAACGTGCCCTTTGCCGTGGCCGATGCCACGGCTCTCACCGAGGCGGGGTATGTCGGAGAAGACGTCGAGAACATTCTGCTGAAGCTGATCCAAGCGGCCGACTATGACGTGAAGCGGGCCGAGCAGGGCATCATTTACATCGACGAAGTCGACAAGATTGCCAGGAAAGCAGAAAACCCCTCCATCACGCGAGATGTCTCTGGAGAGGGCGTGCAGCAGGCGCTACTGAAAATTCTTGAGGGAACTGTTGCGTCTGTTCCCCCGCAGGGTGGGAGAAAACACCCGCAACAAGACTTCATTCAGATCGACACCAGCAATGTGTTGTTCATCGTGGCGGGTGCGTTCTCCGGCCTCGAAGACATCATTTCCCAGCGTGTGGGTCGCCACGGCATCGGGTTTGGCGCACCACTGCATACCCCGGGCGCCGTCGAGGACATGTTCTCCGAAGTGCTCCCCGAAGACCTCCACAAATTCGGGCTGATCCCCGAGTTCATTGGTCGCTTACCCGTCGTGACCACGGTCTCCCCGCTCGACCAGACGGCTCTCATGGATATTTTGCAGACACCGAAGAATGCGCTGACCAAGCAGTATCAGCGGATGTTCCAACTCGACGACGTCGAATTGGAATTTGAACCCGGTGCGCTCGAAGAGATTGCCGATTTGGCGGCATTGCGCCAGACCGGTGCGCGTGGATTGCGGGCCATCCTCGAAGAGGTCTTGGGGCCAGTCATGTTTGATGTACCGTCGTCCGACACGATTGAACGCGTCGTCATCACTCGTGACGTCGTGGCCAATAATGCCGCTCCGACGATTGTTCCGAAGTCAGCGAAGCGCCAGGAGAAGTCGGCCTAACCCCGCAGGGTGGGTCCGTCGTCGAGTTCCACGACCGCCCGGCCTTCCAGCCACGTCAAGGTCCAGCGCTTTGATTGTCGCTCGTCCTCGGTGAGCTCTTCTTCGATTTTTCTCACATCGCTGGCCAGTGGCTCAGGCAGAGAATCGGCGAGCTTGCCAATATCGAACCGACCGCCGAGTTTCATTGCTGGTCCTCCGAAGCGACAAAATCCACCAGGTCCACGTCCTCGCCGTCGACGAGATCCAGTGTCTGGATGTGGCCGAGAGCCCGCAGGTCATCGCTCGCTGCCGCGAGCAGTGCTGGTGCCCGCAGGGTCACTGATTCGACCGGAGAGCGCTGGGAGAGTTTCCGGTCGGTCTTCGCACGGCGAAGCGGAATCAAGGCCCGTGAGGCGAGCGAATACAGGCCGNGTGCCGGGTTCTCCGGCAGCGCCAGCTCNTCTCGACTGGGCCACGGGGCGACGTGAATACTGCCGTCGTGGGTCCAACTCCAGACTTCTTCGGTGGCAAACGGCAGGACCGGGGCAAACAGCCGCAACATNGCATCTAGTGCGAGCCGCAGGGCAGTGACGGNACTTTGNTGGCCNGGGTCCGTCGCGTCCCGGTAGGNACGCTCTTTCACCAGCTCCAGGTAATCATCGGTGAAGCTCCAGAAAAATGTTTCGGCCAGCTCCAATGCCCGGGCGTGGTCAAACTTCTCGTAGGCCTCGGTGGCTTGATCAATGACACTCGCCAGGTTGTGCAACATGTCGATATCGAGCGCCTCGCTGACCTCGCCGCCCTCACCGGGGAAGGAGTAGGCAAATTTTGCGGCATTCAGGACTTTGATGGCTAAGCGTCGTCCGATTTTGATGGTTTTCGGGTCTTTGGGATCAAACGCCGCGTCTGTCCCCAGCCTGGACGACGCGGCCCAGTAGCGCACGGCGTCGGAGCCGTGGTCATCCAGCATGTCCTGAGGGGTGACCACATTGCCTTTCGATTTCGACATTTTCTTGCGGTCTGGATCCACGATGAATCCTGAGATTCCTGCGTGCCGCCAGGGCAGAGTGCCGTGCTCGAGCTCAGCCCGCAACATGGTCGAAAACAGCCAGGTGCGAATGATGTCTTGACCTTGGCTGCGCAGGTCGTAGGGAAAGACCAGATCAAACAGCTCGTCGTCTCTGCCCCAGCCACCAGCAATCTGCGGGGTCAGGCTGGACGTCGCCCAGGTGTCCATGATGTCGGCCTCTCCGACAAACCCACCCGCTGCGCCGCGCTGAGACTCATCGAATCCTGGCGGGGGCTCAGACGTCGGGTCGACGGGTAACGAGTCACTCTCGGGCGTAATGACCTGGTCGCGCANCACCTCGCCGTCGTCGTCGACGCGGTACCAAATGGGAAGTGGCACGCCAAAAAATCGCTGTCTGGAAATCAGCCANTCACCGCTTAATCCCTCNACCCAATTCTCGTAGCGCACGCGCATGAAATCAGGGTGGAATTGGACATCGGTGCCGCGTTGCAGAAGACGCTTCTTNAGGTCCTCGTCGCGGGCGCCGTTGGAGATGTACCACTGGCGGGTCGTCACAATTTCCAGCGGCTTATCGCCTTTTTCAAAAAACTTCACCGGGTGCGTAATCGGCTCTGGCTCGCCCTGGAGGTCGCCTGATTCTCGGAGCATCTCGACCATTTGTGCCTTGGCAGAAAACACGGTCNTGCCCGCGAGCGAGGCATAGGCCTGACGAGCTCGATCGTCACCCAACCAGTCAGGGGTCTCGGGAATCACTCGACCGTCTTGGCCAAGAATGGGCCGGGTGGCAAGATCCAGNTCCCGCCACCACACCACGTCGGTGACGTCGCCGAAGGTACACACCATGGCCAATCCCGTGCCTTTGTCTTTTTGGGCCAGGGGGTGNGCNCGAACAGGAACNTCNACACCAAACAGGGGGCTGGTGACTGTCTGTCCGAACAGGTCCTGATACCGCTCGTCNTCNGGGTGNGCNACNAATGCCACACAGGCGGCGATGAGCTCAGGCCGGGTGGTGACAATCGTGACAGAGTCCTTGGCACCTGGCCCGTGGAAGCTCACCCGGTGATAGGCAGCGGGCTGTTCGCGGTCTTCGAGCTCTGCTTGGGCAACAGCGGTGCGGAAACTGATGTCCCAGAGGGTGGGCGCATCGGCTTGGTAGGCCTCGCCTCGTTCCAGGTTGTTCAAAAATGCCNGCTGTGCGGTGCGCTGTGAGTGGTCGTCAATTGTCCGGTAGGTCAGCGACCAGTCCACGCTGAGACCCAGGGTGCGCCAGAGATCTTCGAACTGTTTTTCGTCTTCGACGGTGAGGGTTTCACAGAGCTCAACAAAGTTCCGCCGACTAATCGGCACGGCTTGGTGGTCTTTGGGGCCTTCTCCCCGCTCAAACGGGGGAGTGAAGGTGCTGTCGTAGGCGAGGGTGGGGTCGCATCGNACCCCGTAGTAGTTCTGCACCCGGCGCTCGGTCGGCAGCCCGTTATCGTCCCACCCCATGGGGTAGAAGATTTCTTGGCCCCGCATGCGCTGGTATCTGGCCTGCAGGTCCATATGGGTGTAGCTGAAGACGTGGCCAATATGCAGACTGCCGGAGGCAGTGGGTGGCGGAGTGTCGATGGCGAAGACGCCGTCGGAGCCCCGGGACACTCCGCGTTCTCGATCGAACCGGTAGGTGCCCTCGCTCTCCCACCGATTNGACCAGGTCGCCTCGAGCCCCTCTAACTGGGGTTTTTCTGGAATGCGGGCCATGACGACCTTTCACTATGAGCGGCACCGTGTGATCGTGCCTGACTGGGACGCTCCCCATGCTACAAAACAGTTCTGCCGGGCCACCTCCACGAGGCGACCCGGCAGACGGCGCAGCGCTTAGGCGCGGGCGCGTTGGTAGGCAGGCTCACTCGCGGTCAGNCGCATCCGACCGGCGATCAACGCCGCAATGAGCGTGATGAGCGACAGCACAGCCAGGACAATCCCCGGGTGCCACCACACATTGCCCGTGGCTTCACCAATGGTGAGGGTGAGGGCCGGGACAAAGCCGGCAACCACCGCAGCAATCGAGTAGGCGATGCCGAGTGCGGAGTAGCGGTAGCGCTCGTCAAAGAGCTCACTGAACACACCACCGAGGGCGGCCCAACTCATCGTGGGCAGGATGCCTCCGATAATCATCATTCCCACCAGCACACCGAAGTTGGCGAACTGGAGGTAGTAGTAGATGGGGAAGGCCACCAACAAGGTGCCAAGTGCGCCCCAGGCAACGACGGCACTCGAGCCAATCCTCATTGCCCAGGCGCCAAAGAGGGGAATAGTGATCAGCTGCAAGAGACCACCTGTCGTGGTGGCAATGAGCAACTCGTAGTACTCGAAGCCCAGGACGACCACACCGTAGTTGATGGTGTAGGTGTTCATCAGCGAGTAGGACCCGATGCCGAGAAGCGCGACGGCAACGGCCACGATGATGGCGGCTGGCTGCGCTTTCAGCAGTGCCAGCAGGGGCACGCGTGGGCGGCGGTCTTTCTCGACGAGCTTTTCAAACACCGGAGTTTCGGCGACCATCACCCGCAACCACAGAGACACAAGCAACAGCGGAATGGCGGTGAGGAAGGGAATGCGCCAGGCCCAGGCGACAATCTCTTCGTTCGTGAGCGCCAGGGTGAGCCAGATAAACGCCGTAGCCGAGAGGATTGACCCGATGGGGGACCCGAGCTGCGGCATCGCGGCGGCGAACGCTCGCTTCGGACCGGTTTCGTGTTCGGTGGCGACCAACACGGCGCCACCCCACTCCCCGCCGAGTGAGATGCCTTGGAGTAGACGCAGCAGCACCAAGATGGCTCCGCCGATCCACCCGGCTTGTTCGTAGGTGGGCAGGACGCCAATCAGACCGGTCGCCACCCCCATCAGGGTGACAGTGAGAATCAGTGTCTTGCGACGTCCGATGCGGTCTCCAATGTGGCCAAAGACAATGGCACCGACGGGCCGGATCACAAAGGCGAGGGCGATGGAGAGGAAGGCTGCCAGCGTTCCACCAAATCCACCGAGCGGGTCAAAAAACAGGGGGCCGACGAAGAACGCGGCGAAGTAGGCGTAGATGTAGAAGTCGTACGACTCGAGCGATGTCCCCACGAGCGAGGCCCATCGGGCCCGCCTGGCCATTCGCGGATCGGTGTGAATCACAGTGCATCTCCTATTAGTTATTAGACTCAGTCCAGAAACAAGTTCCATCAGTATAGGGGGAGGCACCGGCGTGACCAGGACAGGTCGACCTCGCGCGCTGTCCCGCGCGACTCTGGAAGACGCAGCGAGNGAGCTGTTTCTCGAGCAGGGCTANCCCTACACCTCGATTGACGACATCGCTGCGCGCGCAGGAATTTCCCGCGCGACGTTTTTCAACTATTTCGCNCAAAAATCAGACCTTCTTTTCGCCTCTGTCGACCAGGCACTGGCGGATCTCGAGCAAAGGATCTCCCACGGAGAGCCCCTCATGTCGGCTGTCTCTGCCGTGGCCGCCGACACGAGTCGCGATCGCATTCCCCTGATTGCCACGCAGGCAGAGGCCATGGGTGCCCTCGACGATGCGTGGGAGGCGGCACCGGCCCGGATGGCCAAGCTGNGAGAGATTGTGGCCATGGCCGTGGCCGAACCGGTGTGGCAGTGGGCCATCGCNGGCGCCCTCGCCGAAGGGNCACTGATGTGGGCGCGCTCCCCGGACGTCAACAGCACCCTGTCCGGAGCCATCCGCGGGGCGCTTTCCCGCCTCGACGGTCCACCACCTCTCGACTAGACTGAGGCCACGACGTCGAACCGGCTATCACCGGGGAGTCACCGGAAGAAACCCNNCGGGGGAGTAGAACCGGTCGGGAGGGCCCGATACCGCCCAACAACGAGAGGTCTGGGCTACCAGACAAGCGGGGTGGTACCGCGTGGGAAACCACGTCCCCGTATCCATCATCACGTTGTTGGGAGCCCGATGACCTACCCCCGCCACCGCGACGGTGACTCTGTCAACCCGTCGCCCCGTTTCCCCGAGATCGAGCACGATGTGCTGGCCTACTGGGCGGCGCATGACACCTTCCAACGCTCAATCGATCACCGCAACGGGTGCGACGAGTGGGTGTTTTACGACGGACCACCCTTCGCCAACGGGCTTCCTCACTACGGCCACTTGCTCACCGGATACGCCAAAGACCTCTTTCCTCGGTATTTCACGATGCGCGGATACCAAGTCCACCGCCGTTTCGGGTGGGACACCCACGGTCTGCCTGCGGAACTCGAAGCAGAGCGCCAGTTAGGGATCAGTAACAAAGCCGAAATCGAAGAAATGGGTATTGCCCAGTTCAACCAGGCGGCTAAGGAATCAGTCCTTCGCTACACCGACCAGTGGCAGGACTATGTCACCCGCCAAGCCCGCTGGGTCGACTTCGACAACGACTACAAGACACTCGACATCACGTTTATGGAAAGTGTGATTTGGGCGTTTAAAACCCTCTACGACAAGGGCCTCGCGTACGAGGGCTACCGCGTCCTGCCGTATTGCTGGCGAGACCAAACCCCACTGTCGAATCACGAGTTGCGGATGGACGACGACGTCTACAAACCCCGCCAAGACCAATCGGTGACCGTGTCCTTCCCGCTGACCGGAGAAGCAGCGGCCGCGCTCGGCCTCGAGGGGGTCCGAGCCCTGGCCTGGACCACCACCCCGTGGACGCTGCCGACGAATGCCGCGCTCGCTGTGGGCCCCGATATCGATTACGTGGTCGTCCCCTCGGGGCCTGCCGGATCGGCAGACGGACCGGACGGGGAGCGACGCGCAGAGGCGCACTACCTGCTCGCTGCCGACACACTCGGCGCCTATGCCAAAGACCTCGGTTACGACTCCGTGGACGACGCAGCGGCAGCCATCACCAGACACCTCCCGGGTGCCGAGCTGGGNGGTCTTCACTACGAGCGCATCTTCGACTACTACGCCGATGTCGAGAAGTGGGGCAACCANAACGCGTGGCAAGTCTTGGTCGCCGACTATGTCGCCACGGGGGAGGGCACCGGCATCGTCCACCAAGCCCCNGCCTACGGNGAAGACGACCAGGTCATNTGNCAGGAAGCNGGNATNCCTGTCGTNATTTCNTTGGATGACGCCGGAGTNTTCTTNCCNGAAGTCACCGATGTNGCNGGCATGCAGGNGTTTGANGCCAATAAACCTCTGACTGCCCTGTTGAAAGCAGCCGGCAGGCTCGTCCAACAACGCAGCTACGACCACTCTTACCCGCACTGTTGGCGGTGTCGAACGCCTTTGATTTATCGAGCCGTCTCGAGTTGGTTTGTTCGGGTCACCGAGTTTCGGGACCGGATGGTGCAGCTCAATCAAGACATCACCTGGGTGCCGGCCAACGTCAAAGACGGCCAGTTTGGTAAGTGGTTAGAAAACGCCAGGGATTGGTCGATTTCGAGAAATCGCTACTGGGGCTCTCCGATTCCTGTCTGGAAATCCGACAACCCGGAGTATCCA
>NHEZ01000049.1 GCA_002172585.1 Cellulomonadaceae bacterium TMED98
TCGATGGCTGACGCATCTGAGGCTTGATCGCGNGCNATNTCCGCGAGNGAGACTNGNNCNAGGTTCANNGGTTTGGCTTCGTCCAGGCGGGCAAGCTCAAGCAGGTCGGTGACCAGGGTTGTCATCCGATCGGCTTCTTTTTCAATACGCTCCATCGCCTGGCGCACCTCATCGTCGGTGGACAGCGCCCCCATTCGATAGAGCTCGGCGTAACCGCGAACGGAGACGAGCGGTGTTCGAAGCTCGTGCGAGGCATCTCCGATGAATCGGCGCATTTGCTCGATCGTGTCGGCGCGGTCGGCAAACGCGCGGTCGATGCGAGAGAGCATCGAGTTGAGAGACCGGGTCAGACGCCCCACCTCGGTATTGGGTGTGCTGCCGCCGAGGCGCTGGGAAAAATCGCCGCCGGCAAAACGGGCGGCTGTTTCTTCCACTTCTCGCAAGGGGCGGAATGTGGTGCCAATTAAGACGCGGGTGAGGGCTGCGCTCAGCACAACAACAACCAGGCTGAAGGCCAGAAAGACAGAGGCAAACGATCCCACCACCCGCCTGGACTCCTCTAAGTCGATTCCCACGGCGAGTGTGGCGGGGAGGGTTTGGCCCGTTTGGGCGCTCACGATGTTGAGCCGGTAGGTCATCACCCGCCAACTGGTCTGGCCGTTCAAACTCTCGAGTGTCAGCGGTTCTTTGGCGTCGCTGACCACGCCGAGGCTTAATCGGGACACATCAGGCCCGTATTGCTCGTCGTCTTGGTCGAGGTTGGAGGCGAGAATCGTGCCGGTGGCACTCACCGCCGCGATATAGAACTCGTTGGACAAGCCGTTTGCGCGCGCTCGGTCGAAGTCGTTGAAGTCGAGAGTGTTGAGAAGACTCGGAAGCTCAGTGGCCGCTTCGTCGATTTTGCGGTCTATTTCTTCGGTGAGGTAGCGCTCGATGGACACGACNGTGCCCACACCGATCACCATCAGTCCGATGGTGACGATCACCACCGTCACGCCGGTGATTTTGTTGCGCAACGAGGTGCCATCCCACCAGCGCTTCAGCCTCTCGTACATCGCCAAGGAGACTACGCGGTGTGGCGACTAGACCTTGGTCTTTAGCATGTAGCCAAACCCGCGCTTGGTTTGAATCAGCGGCTCCTCGGTGAGGGGGTCCAGCTTGCGACGGAGATAGGAGACATACGACTCGACAATGCCGGCGTCTCCGTTGAAGTCGTATTCCCAGACGTGGTCCAAGATTTGGGCTTTGGACAGCACCCGGTTGGGGTTCAGCATCAAATAACGCAGCAGTTTGAATTCGGTGGGGCTGAGCTCCACGCTGTTGCCTTTGACGATGACTTCGTGGGTGTCCTGGTCCATTTCGACCTCGCCCACTTTGAGAGTCGCGTCTTCTTCTTCCTGCTTCGTCCGGCGAAGAATGGCGCGAATCCGCGCCACGATTTCGTCCAAGCTAAAGGGCTTGGTCACGTAGTCATCGCCGCCCACGGTGAGGCCTTGGATTTTGTCTTCGGTGGTGTCTTTTGCCGTGAGAAACAGAATCGGGCAGGTGTACCCGCTGGCGCGGAGCCTTTTGGTCACACCGAAGCCGTTGATATCGGGCAACATGACGTCCAGCAAAATCAGGTCTGGTTCTTCTTCCAGTACGGCCGAGATTGTTTGAGCTCCCGTGGCTACCGCACGAACGGCGAAGCCGGCAAAGCGCAAGCTCGTGGTCAATAAGTCCCGGATATTGGGCTCATCGTCGACAATCAGAATTTTGGGGCCGTCAGTCATGACTCAATTGTCTGATAGTTCGCTGGAGCTTTGCTGAATTACACAGGGCTTGCTGAGGTGGACGCGACGGCGTCTGGACGCACGATTTCGTAGCTGTAGCCCTGCTCGGTGAGGAAGCGCTGTCGATTCATGGCGTAGTCCTGATCGAGGGTGTCTCTGGTCACCACGGAGTAAAACAGCGCTGAGCGCCCATCGGCCTTCGGTCGGACAATCCGCCCCAGGCGCTGGGCTTCTTCTTGCCTCGAGCCGAAGGTGCCCGACACTTGAATGGCCACGGAAGCTTCAGGAAGATCGAGTGAGAAATTCGCCACCTTCGACACCACAAGCGCCGGAATCTCGCCGTCACGAAACTGCCGTAATAGCTCTTCCCGCTCATCCAGGGGGGTCTCCCCGGTGACAAGGGGGATGCCAAGATTTTTCGAGAGGCGGTCTAGTTGATCCAGATAGATGCCCATCACCAAGATGCGCTCCTGGGGAAAACGCTCCACCAGATCTCGCACCACATCATCTTTGACTGGGTGGGTACTGGCGTAGCGGTAGCGCTCGTTATCGGCAAGCGTCGCGTAGTGAATACGATCCTCGGCAGGCAACTCCAGGCGCACCTCCAGACAATGCGCCGGAGCGAGGTAACCAGCGCGCTCCAAGTCTTTCCACGCCGCGTCATAGCGTTTGGGCCCAATCAAACTAAAGACATCACCCTCCCGACCGTCCTCTCGAATGAGAGTCGCGGTGAGTCCAAGTCGTCTGGTCGCCTGCAGTTCGGCGCTTAGTTGAAAGACTGGCGCCGGCAGGAGGTGGACCTCGTCGTAGACGACCAATCCCCATTGTTTGTCACCCAGCAAGCCGATGTGGCGGAACTGGCCACCGCGTTTCGCGGTGACGATGGAGTAGGTCGCAATGGTGACCGGTTTGATTTCTTTCACGCTGCCTGAATACTCACCAATATCGTCTTCGGTGAGCGAGGTGCGCTCGAGCAGCTCTCGTCGCCACTGCCTGGCCGCCAAGGTATTGGTGACCAAAATCAACGTGGCCTGGTCGAGCTCGGCCATCACACCAGCGCCCACCAATGTTTTCCCCGCCCCACAGGGCAGACACACCACGCCAGACCCGGCGCCCACAAAGCGTTCGATGGCGCGCAGTTGGTANTCCCGGAGCGACCACTCATCGTTGTCAAGAGTGATGTCGTGTGACTCACCTTCGGTGTAGCCGGCGAGGTCCGTGGCGGGCCAGCCAATCCGCAACAGTTCCTGTTTGACCTTTCCGCGAGAAAGCGGCTCAATGCGAAGGCCTGAATCGGACTGGTCGGTAATGAGCGGCTGGATCTTTTTTGATTGGGCAATTTCCCGGAGGATGGCGTCGTCTCCGTGGAGGACTAAATGCTCACCCTCCCTGCTGAGAGTGACCCGCCCACACCGCGACAGGGCATCCGTAATGTCCGCCCGGACCGAATCGGGCACCGGGAAGCGAGAGTGTCGCTCGAGGGTGCCAATAATGTCGTCCGCCGAGTGACCAGCGGCCTCGGCGTTCCAGAGAGTGAGCCGGGTGATGCGGTAGGTGTGGACGTGTTCGGGGGCTCGCTCCAATTCAGCAAAGACCGCGATATCGTGACGAGCGTCTTCGGCGGAAGGGTGNGACAGCTCAATCAGAACAGTCTTATCGCTCTGGACAATCGCAGCACCGGCCTCAACCACAATCGGCCAGTCTAGGACTCCGGACTGATGACCTCCGGTGAGTAAATCTCCAGNACATGGCTGACCGGAATGGTCCGCTCCACATCCGACCGGGTGTCCCGGGCTCGCANTCGTCCGTTCTGGATGGATTTNGGTTCGATCACAAAACGCGAGTGTTGCCCCCCGATATCGACCTCCACGTCCAGCCGCAGTTTGTGGGCAATCGCCCAGTCAAAAAACGGAGACCACCAGGTCGCCGGGTCACTGCTCTGCCGAGCCCGCCAGGCAGTCGGCAGATCCGACGAGCCGTCATGGCCTGTGGGGGAGTCGCCCTCTGGGGCGATGGGTGAGGAATCGACGTCNAATAGNTCNCCGGACTGGTTTTCCACCAGATGCGGATACCCCTCCGCCACNAGCAACGAGTGAACCTGGTCGACCGGGTGGGCACTGGTCAGCGTGGAGCCTGCTGTGGCCTGAAGCTGAAGCGGAGCGAGTTTCCGATCGGCGCGCAAGAGCTCACGAGTTAACTCGTCCTCACACTGGAGTACCGTTCCTGCTTCTGACCAGCGCAGTCGGAGCTTCTCGGCGCGCTCGAGCGNNTCCATCACGCTGACCCCCAAAGCAGACTCAATCCCGCCTGGTACCGACTGGTTAATCACTTCGGCGATGTCGTCTGTGGTTGCTCCGTGTTGTCTGGCAGAAAGCACGGTCTGTGGCGTGATTCGGAAACGAGACGCCACACTTCCTGACACCCACGCACCAATCCGACGCAATCCTCGCTCCGCCGCAACGGGAAGTGGACCCGCAGTGACCAGGGTGTCCGGTCCGTCCACATACACCTGGGTCACCGGCTCGGGCAAAAAAGACGCCACCGCCTCCTGCGGGGCAGTGCCTGCCTCGAGCGCGTAAGCGAGCTCGGTCGGCGTTCCACCCTGAATCACGCCGACCGTCTGCGCCGNCTGGAACCATCCGGCTGTGTGGTCACGCGTGGGGGCACTCGTCGCGTCTAGCCAGCCGGGACGGATAGCCCAGAGGGCCTCGGCCAGCCAGGCCCAGCGCTCACTCAGGCTGCCGGCGGTCCAGGTTCGGGCCTGCTCGGTCAGCTCCCACACTCCGTGGCGCAAGACCACAAGACCTACACTTCGGCACACTCCTGAGGCCTCGCGCCACAGCTCCGGCTCGTCGCCGTGGGTCATGGCCCAGTCCTCGAGGGAACTCACACCAGGCCCGGGGACGGGACGGGTTGAGAGCACGGCCAGAAGAGTTTCTATTTTTTCCAGGGCAGCGCCGACAGCGACGGCGTCCACCGCCGCCGGACCACTCTGTGGTGAGGGCGCAGAGGACGGGTCTGGAATATCCGCGAGTGCGTCGGCCACCTCGACCGACACCGATTGGCCGGGGCCATCGGCGAGTAACCGTGCTGCGTCGTCCTCGATCAGCCCGGAGCTATCAGCAGTGGACAGGGCACCCTGGAGTCTCGCGANGTCGTCTGCNGTGAGATACCCCAGCTGATTCGTCACCGCTTCTGGTTCCAATACTTGTTGGGCGATGTCGAGAGGGTGTGAGTCTGTCGTGACAGAGACCGCCCGTTCGGTCAGGATGCGCCGAAGAGCGTCCGAACCCAGCGCAGTGAGGGACGTGGCGACAGCGAGAACCCGATCAGCTCGCATTGTCCTCCGCCTCACCGGCGCGACGACGACGCGTGCTCACCACCAGTAAGGCGAGGATGAGAAGGAAGCCGATGGGAAGGCCAATGAGGGGAACAAAACTCACCGTGGGCCAGATTCCTGCGGAAAAGTCCTCGCTGGTCATGCCCTGCCAGGAACCAATAATGATGGCCAGAAACGCCACAATGCTCATTCCCACGATGCCGGCGACCATGACAGCGAGGATGCGCTCGAGGCGCGAGGGCTCGGGAGGAGTAACGGGGCTCACTGGTCCAGCCTATCCGGGGTAGTCGGGGCAGTATCCTGGGGGGAGCGCGTGACACCACGGAGCAATGAGGGGAGGGGATATGCCCACCGGAAAAGTGAAGTTTTACGACCGAGACAAAGGGTTTGGATTTATCCAATCCGATGACGGCCAGGAGGTGTTCCTCCCCGCCTCGGTCCTCCCCGACGGTGCCGACGTCAAGTCTGGCTCGCGTGTCGAGTTTGGCGTGGTGGAGGGAAAACGCGGGGCCCAAGCGCTCAGTGTTCGGGTGTTGGAGACGCCCACTCTCCAGCGGGGTGACCGGAAATCCGCCGATGACATGGCCGTCATTGTCGAAGACCTCGTCAAGATTTTGGATCGTGTCGGGGGTGGCCTGCGCAAAGGCCACTACCCCGAGCGGGATTTCTCCCAGAAGGTCGCCGCCATGCTCCGACGGGTGGCCGACGACTTCGATGGCTAGGAAAACCACTCCCGCAGACGCCGACCTCGTCGACCAGGCGAGGAAAGCCCTCCAGGCGACTGCCCCAGACGATCAGGTGGGCACTGCCCACCCCGTGGAATCAGCCGAGGGCATTCACACGGTCCGCTTCGACTCGCTGCTTCCTGGATACCCCGGTTGGCAGTGGGTGGTGACTCTCACCGACGGCGACGGTGGTGACGTGGGCGTGATGGAGATGCATTTGTTGCCGGGACCCGATGCGCTGGTCGCGCCGGATTGGGTGCCGTGGGAGGACAGGCTCGAGGAATATCGGAAATCTGAAGCCGACGCTGCCTCAGAGGACGACGACGATGTGGACGAAGCGGACCTCGATGAGGGAGATATCGACGGAGTCGATATCGATCAGCTCGATCTAGACCCCTCAGCCCTCGAGATCCCCGAGGAACCCACCGACGTNTTTGACCANATCGANATCGACGACGACTAGAGCCGNTCCAGCACGTAGTCGATNCTGGCCATCAGCCGCTCNACGTCGTCTCGAGCAATGCCGACAAACGTGGCGATGCGAATCTGGTTACGTCCTAGTTTCCGATANGGCTCGGTATCGACCACGCCGTTGTCGCGGAGAACGGAGGTCAGCGCTGTCGCGTCCACCGACTCGTCGAGGTCAATCGTGACAATCACCGGTGAACGATGGGCAGNCTCAGCNACAAACGGCGACAGNGCGTCGTGGCGCTCCGCCCAGTCNTANAGCAGNGCNGAATTNTCCGACGTGTGTGCCGCGCAGGCAGNTAACCCCCCTAAACCATTCATCCACTCGAGTTGCNCTTCCATCAGCAGCAGCGTGGCGATCGCGGGGGTATTCAACGTTTGGTTGAGACGCGAGTTNTCTACCGCCGTCTGGAAATCGAGGAACGGAGGGATATACCGCTCAGAGCTGCTGATGGTGTGGGCTCGCTCCAATGCGGCCGGAGANGCCAGGGCAATCCACAATCCCCCGTCGCTCGCGAAGTTTTTCTGCGGAGCGAAGTAGTANAGGTCGGTNTCGTTCACATCGAAGTCGATGCCGCCCGCCGCACTCGTGGCATCGACAGCCATCAGTGCGGCGGAGTCCGCGCCGGAGACGCGACGGACAGGAGCGCTGGCTCCGGTCGACGTTTCGTTATGCGGCCACGCGAACAGGTCGACAGGTTCCGAGCCATCGAAGCGTCCGACCGTCCCGGGCTCGGATGACACGACAACCGGATCGCCAAGCCACGGGGTCCGGGCNGACACCGCACACTTCGCCCCAAACTCTCCAAAACTGAGNTGGGCGGAGCGGGAGGAAATCAGGCTGTGGGAGAGAACGTCCCAAAACGNCGTGGAGCCGCCATTGCCGAGGACCACTTCATAGCCGTCCGGGAGACGAAAAAGCTCTCGCAGTCCGGCGCGAACACGACCAACTAAGTCTTTCACCGGCGCTTGGCGGTGCGACGTGCCGAGGATGCCTTGGTGAGCCATCAGGTGATCAATTTGCTCCGCGCGGACTTTGCTTGGTCCGGCACCAAAGCGACCATCGAGGGGGAGCAGTTCCACAGGGATNTTCAGCGACGACACCCCCTCATCCTACGGGCCGAGCCGAGAGCAAAAATATGCCCCGGTAAGCTTTGCCTAACCAAACCCCTGCGCAGAAATGGTCACCCCATGACAGATCTTGTCGACACGACAGAGATGTATCTGCGCACCATCGTGGACCTCGAAGAAGAGGGAATTCCGGCCTTTCGCGCGCGTATTGCTGAGCGGATTGGTCACTCCGGTCCCACCGTCTCGCAAACCATCGGACGAATGGAACGAGACGGCATGGTCGTTGTCGAAGCCGACCGCACCCTCACACTGACAGCNTCTGGCAGGCAGCGCGCGCTCGCGGTGGCGAGGAAACATCGGCTGGCCGAGCGCCTTCTNGCCGACGTCATTGGNCTGGAATGGCCTCTTGTCCACGAAGAAGCCTGCCGCTGGGAGCACGTGATGAGCGAACACGTGGAAAAACGCCTGCTGACCATGCTGGGACACCCACTGGAGTCCCCCTATGGCAATCCCATTCCTGCNCTCGAAGCCATTGGCGGCAAGCCAGCGCCCGCCTTTTTAGAGGGCGTTACACGTTTGACCGACGTGCTCGATAGCGACGTCGAAGGCGAATTACGCCGGCTTGGTGAGCCCGCGCAGTTTGACACCGAATTGCTCGGGCAATTCCGGCGTGCGGGGATTGTGCCGGGGGCGACCATTCGTGCCCGCCGTAGTGATAACGACACCGTCGTGATTGCGTCGCTCGTCGAAAATCGCGAGGTGACGGTGTCTGAAGAGGTGGCCAAGCACCTGTATCTCGCCTCGTAGCGACACGCAAAGAAGGCGGCGATGGGTAAACAGGATGTCCACCTTCGCCGGGTACACTGCCTGGTATTCGGTGAATCACTGAAGGAAGGAGTCGCTGTGCTTTCCGACACGGTGCGCCCCATCTGTGATTCCCGCACGCATTTTCGGATACATGTGGGTCACCGTCCGCGCGCACTCGCGTGTCGGAGCGTCGTGACTCGTGGGCATCGTCGAATGACGGTGCCTTTTTTTGTGCCCACTGTGTCGACTGGGGAGGCGTCATGACACTGGTGATGGACCGTCAGAGCGCTCTGGTGATCACGGAGCCCGCCAAGCGAACCCTTGTCTTGAATGCGGGGTACGAACCGCTGTCTGTCGTGTCGTACCGCCGGGCAATGGTGTTGGTGATGAATGGTCGCGCCAGTGTGCTTGAACAGGACCTGCACCACCCCGTTCGCACCCTGATGGGAGAGTACGAACGCCCCACGGTCATTGTGTTGAAGCGCTACGTTCGCATTCCCCACGGTAGGAGCGTTCCGGTGTCGAGGAGGGGCGTGCTACGCCGTGACGGACACCGCTGTGCCTACTGCCAATCCAGCGCCTCCACCATTGACCATGTGATTCCCCGCTCCCGCGGTGGCGATGATTCGTGGGAAAACTTGGTGGCCTGCTGTCTCAAATGCAACAACATCAAAGGAGACCGGACCCCCCAGGAAATGGGGTGGTCAATTGCCAACCCACCGAAGGCGCCGTACGGAACGGCCTGGTTGGTGCGGGGCATTGAGAGACCCCAGCCGCACTGGGAGGAATACCTGGCTCAGGCCGCGTAGACCTCTCAGCCCCCGGATACACTGATCCGTGGTGCCTCTGTAGCTCAATGGAAGAGCAGTTCCGTCCTAAGGAAAGGGTTGGGGGTTCGAGTCCCTCCAGGGGCGCTTTCTGGTCTGGCGGCACAGCCGGCGTGGGATACCAGGCCACAGACCNGCTAAACCATAGTGTTTTGGCGTGTGGNGAGCCGATTCGATCGACGACACTCCAGAGGGCAGNGACCTGTGGAGTCAGGCGTTGCCTCCTACGCAAGAGTTTGCCTCTCAAGTCTCGGTGGGCGATCCCGACGCTATCCCTGTGAACCAAGCAGCCTCTGCCTGGGATGACTGGCGGGCGCAGCTTGCCCACATTGGTGGCCGCAATCCTCTGATTTCGTTTGACCCTGAGGCCTCTGTCTCTATCGACCTCAGCCACAGCCACCCCGGGGGTCTTGCCCGTTTTATTGCTGGCTCTCCCACACTGCTCGGCAACCTGGTCCGAGACGATGTGCAACGTCGCAGTGCCCATCAGTCGGCGACTGTCCTCTATACCCACTTCACCGAGCTCTACCAATCCCGCGGAATCGATTCGATTCAACTGGGCATTGGCTTGGTCCAGTGGCGCCACCACGACACGGTGTACCGCGGACCNCTGCTCTTGCGTCCGGTGGATCTCCGCCGGAGAGGCTCCGACATCGAGTTCACGCTGCGACGCTCCGGGATTCGGCTGAACCCTGCATTGCAGCGAGAGTTTGCCCGGCATCTTGAACTGCATTTAGACGCCGACGCGTTTGTTCGACTGACCGACGACAACGGGGCGTTTCGTCCCAATGCGGCACTCGATCGCCTGCGCGACCTGACGGCTCACCGCGACGATGTCAGTGTCAAAGCCCAACTGGTGATCAGTTCCTTTGCGGATGTGGCNGCTCCGCTGCTTGCTGACGCTGCCGACTTGTCGCATCCGATTCTGGATGCCGTGGGGGGTAACCCGGCCGCACTGCAGCAGGTGCGGCAATCGCGCGTGCCGGTCGAGGTACCGGATGCCGACCGCCGNAGCCCCGATGTCGACCGCCTCATCGTCGATGCCGACACNGAACAAGACCTCATCGTCACGCATATCGTCGCCGGCAATTCGATGACGGTTCGCACGCTGCCAGGAACGGGGTCAACCCAGACCATCGTGAACGCGTTGGGGGCTTTGGTCGCTGCNAACAAGCGGGTGCTCGTGGTGAGCCCTCGCCGTGCCTCGCTGCAAGCGATTTCTGAACGATTCAGTAGGACCACTCTTCCCGGCATGGCGGTGCGGCTGTCTGACTTCCAAAGAGACGTGATCCGTTCCATCGGTCGAAACGAGAAGGCTACTCCGGTGGACTCGAGTGATGTGGACGGTGCACTGCAACGCCTGCGAGAGGTCATCATCCGCTACCGCGGTGCTGTCACCGAACCGGATGCCACCCTTCGGGTGAGCTTGATGGATTGCCTGCACGCGCTGTCAAACCTCGCGGCCTCCTCCACGCCCCCGGAGAGCACCGCCAAATTAAGCTCCCACGCCCTCGAGCGTCTGGCCTCTGCTCGCCAGGATGCGGCGCAACTGCTGCGTGAAGCCGCGGACCTGGGCCAGTTCCGCTTCGGTCCAGATGACTCCCCGTGGTACGGAGTGGAATTTGAGACCTTCGACCACGCCCAGCGGTCCCAACAGATGGCGAAACGTCTTGCTGAGGACACGCTTCCTCGCCTCGCGGAACTCTCAGAGAGTGCGCTCGGACACACCCCGCTTCCCGCCCCCACCACGTTCGGACAGCTTGCACTCTTTACTCACCTTCTGGTGGATCTGCGAGAAAGCCTGGATAAATTCCAGCCCGCCGTCTTTGATCGACCACTGACGGACCTGATTTCTGCGACGGGCTCCTCAGAACAACAGGCCCAGCTCTCGAGGGTGCAACGTCGACGCCTGAAGTCACTGGCCAAGGAGTACATCCGCCCAGGAATGCACGTCAGTGATCTGCACGATGCCCTCGTGCGCATCAACGACCAGCGCCAGACCTGGCACCGGTTTGTGGAAACCGGGCACCCGCCCAGTGTTCCGCCGGGCCTGGCCGACCTGCACCCGCTGTTACAAAGCGCAGAAACAGACATTAATGAGCTCTCCCGAACACTCGGGCGAGAGGGATCTCACCATTTAGCCGAGCTCACCGTGGGGGCGCTCACTGAGTTGATGGGGCGGCTTGCCGAAGAATCGGATGTGCTTCGCACGCTGGAAGACCGCGCCCAAGTCACCTCCACACTGCAGGAATGGGACCTGGGGCCACTGGTCGACGACCTCGCCAACCGACACGTGGACGCCTCACGGGTCGGTGCCGAGTTGGAGTATGCCTGGTGGCGTGGTGCCCTGCAGCAGGTGTTGGGCTCCAATGAGGACCTCTTGGGTCAAGACAGCAGTATTTTGCACCGTCTTGAGGCTGACTACCGACTGGTCGATGAAGCTCACGCCGCGTCTAACGCGAAGAGGCTTGGTTGGCAGCTGGCCGAGCGCTGGTCGGTGGGTTTGATGGACTGGCCGGACGAAGCGAGCTGGCTCAAGTCCGCACTTCGCCAATCCTCGATGACTCCTACCGAGCTCCATGACCATGCGCCGCATTTGGCCAGAGCGTTGGCGCCGGTGTGGCTGGCCAGTCCGTACGACACCCACACACTTCCGAAAACAATGAGCTTTGATGCGGTGTTCCTCGTCGACGCGGGCGCGGTGACCGTGCCAGAAGTCGCTCCCGCGATGAAGCGCGCCTCGCAGGTGGTCGCCTTTGGCGACCCGGTCACTCAGCGTCCCGAGCCCTTCGAGGTTGGTGTGTGGCGTGAACAGCCGGCGACGGATATCGACCCTGAGGAGCTCCACCCGCAATCAGCCCTCGGTGTGCTCGCCGAGATTCTTCCCGGTCACGAACTCACCAGGAGCTACCGAGTGACTGGCGATGATCTCGCTGATCTCGTTGATCGCAATCTTTACGCTGGCCAAGTAGCGACCCTGCCCTGGGCGGGCAGTTTCCTTGGCCACCGCAGCGTGGAGCTGGCGATTGTGGAGGATGGGTTCGGACTGCCCGACCCCATTTCCGGTGTCATCGAAAGCGTGGACGCCGAAGTGCGGGACGTGGTCACTCGGGTCATGACCCACACCGTGACCCACCCCGATGAATCGTTAATGGTGGTGACGGCGAGCCCCCGACACGCTCAACGGGTGTTCGAGGGTGTGGCGAGGGAAGTGAGCTCGCGTCCCGAGGTTCAAGAGTTCTTCACCCACGAGGCACGCGAGCCGTTTGTGGCGGTCACTCTTCGCCAAGCACATGGATTGAGTCGAGACCGGGTGATTTTCTCCCTGGGCTTTGGTCGGACCCCACACGGCCGGGTCTTAAGCGACCTCGGCATGCTCTCTGAGGCAGGTGGTGAGCGCCTGCTCGCCGTGGGACTCACCCGGGCGAGACGGCATTTGCAGGTGGTCAGTTGTGTGGACCCGACCGAGCTCACCGACAGCCGGTTGCAGCCGACGGTCCGTGCACTAGGCAAAGTGTTGGCAGAAATCGTCGCACCTCCCGCCCTCCCCGAGCACGCCCACACCCCCGATCCGTTAGTCACCGATCTCGCAGAGCGGCTCAAGCGTCGGGGTATGACTGTGAGAGTCGACCA
>NHEZ01000050.1 GCA_002172585.1 Cellulomonadaceae bacterium TMED98
CTGTGTCGACTGGGGAGGCGTCATGACACTGGTGATGGACCGTCAGAGCGCTCTGGTGATCACGGAGCCCGCCAAGCGAACCCTTGTCTTGAATGCGGGATACGAACCGCTCTCGGTGGTGTCNTACCGCCGGGCAATGGTGTTGGTGATGAATGGTCGCGCCAGTGTGCTTGAACAGGACCTGCACCACCCCGTTCGCACCCTGATGGGAGAGTACGAACGCCCCACGGTCATTGTGTTGAAGCGCTACGTTCGCATTCCCCACGGTAGGAGCGTTCCGGTGTCGAGGAGGGGCGTGCTACGCCGTGACGGACACCGCTGTGCCTACTGCCAATCCAGCGCTTCCACCATTGACCATGTGATTCCCCGCTCNCGCGGTGGCGATGATTCGTGGGAAAACTTGGTGGCCTGCTGTCTCAAATGCAACAACATCAANGGAGACCGGACCCCCCAGGAAATGGGGTGGTCAATTGCCAACCCACCGAAGGCGCCGTACGGAACGGCCTGGTTGNTGCGGGGCATTGAGAGACCCCAGCCGCACTGGGAGGAATACCTGGCNCANGCCGCGTAGACCTCTCAGCCCCCGGATACACTGATCCGTGGTGCCTCTGTAGCTCAATGGAAGAGCAGTTCCGTCCTAAGGAAAGGGTTGGGGGTTCGAGTCCCTCCAGGGGCGCTTTCTGGTCTGGCGGCACAGCCGGCGTGGGATACCAGGCCACAGACCNGCTAAACCATAGTGTTTTGGCGTGTGGNGAGCCGATTCNATCGACGACACTCCAGAGGGCNGTGACCTGTGGAGTCAGGCGTTGCCTCCTACGCAAGAGTTTGCCTCTCAAGTCTCGGTGGGCGATCCTGACGCTATCCCTGTGAACCAAGCAGCCTCTGCCTGGGATGACTGGCGGGCGCAGCTTGCCCACATTGGTGGCCGCAATCCTCTGATTTCGTTTGACCCTGAGGCNTCTNTCTCCATCGACCTCAGCCACAGCCACCCCGGGGGTCTTGCCCGTTTTATTGCTGGCTCTCCCACACTGCTCGGCAACCTGGTCCGAGACGATGTGCAACGTCGCAGTGCCCATCAGTCGGCGACTGTCCTCTATACCCACTTCACCGAGCTCTACCAATCCCGCGGAATCGATTCGATTCAACTGGGCATTGGCTTGGTCCAGTGGCGCCACCACGACACGGTGTACCGCGGACCNCTGCTCTTGCGTCCGGTGGATCTCCGCCGGAGAGGCTCCGACATCGAGTTCACGCTGCGACGCTCCGGGATTCGGCTGAACCCTGCATTGCAGCGAGAGTTTGCCCGNCATCTTGAACTGCATTTAGACGCCGACGCGTTTGTTCGACTGACCGACGACAACGGGGCGTTTCGTCCCAATGCGGCACTCGATCGCCTGCGCGACCTGACGGCTCACCGCGACGATGTCAGTGTCAAAGCCCAACTGGTGATCAGTTCCTTTGCGGATGTGGCCGCTCCGCTGCTTGCTGACGCTGCCGACTTGTCGCATCCGATTCTGGATGCCGTGGGGGGTAACCCGGCCGCACTGCAGCAGGTGCGGCAATCGCGCGTGCCGGTCGAGGTACCGGATGCCGACCGCCGCAGCCCCGATGTCGACCGCCTCATCGTCGATGCCGACACAGAACAAGACCTCATCGTCACGCATATCGTCGCCGGCAATTCGATGACGGTTCGCACGCTGCCAGGAACGGGGTCAACCCAGACCATCGTGAACGCGTTGGGGGCTTTGGTCGCTGCGAACAAGCGGGTGCTCGTGGTGAGCCCTCGCCGTGCCTCGCTGCAAGCGATTTCTGAACGATTCAGTAGGACCACTCTTCCCGGCATGGCGGTGCGGCTGTCTGACTTCCAAAGAGACGTGATCCGTTCCATCGGTCGAAACGAGAAGGCTACTCCGGTGGACTCGAGTGATGTGGACGGTGCACTGCAACGCCTGCGAGAGGTCATCATCCGCTACCGCGGTGCTGTCACCGAACCGGATGCCACCCTTCGGGTGAGCTTGATGGATTGCCTGCACGCGCTGTCAAACCTCGCGGCCTCCTCCACGCCCCCGGAGAGCACCGCCAAATTAAGCTCCCACGCCCTCGAGCGTCTGGCCTCTGCTCGCCAGGATGCGGCGCAACTGCTGCGTGAAGCCGCGGACCTGGGCCAGTTCCGCTTCGGTCCAGATGACTCCCCGTGGTACGGAGTGGAATTTGAGACCTTCGACCACGCCCAGCGATCCCAACAGATGGCGAAACGTCTTGCCGAGGACACGCTTCCTCGCCTCGCGGAACTTTCCGAGAGTGTGCTTGGACACACCCCNCTTCCCGCCCCCACCACGTTCGGACAGCTTGCACTCTTTACTCACCTTCTGGTGGATCTGCGAGAAAGCCTGGATAAATTCCAGCCCGCCGTCTTTGATCGACCACTGACGGACCTGATTTCTGCGACGGGCTCCTCAGAACAACAGGCCCAGCTCTCGAGGGTGCAACGTCGACGCCTGAAGTCACTGGCCAAGGAATACATCCGGCCAGGAATGCACGTCAGTGATCTGCACGATGCCCTCGTGCGCATCAACGACCAGCGCCAGACCTGGCACCGGTTTGTGGAAACCGGGCACCCGCCCAGTGTTCCGCCGGGCCTGGCCGACCTGCACCCGCTGTTACAAAGCGCAGAAACAGACATTAATGAGCTCTCCCGAACACTCGGGCGAGAGGGATCTCACCATTTAGCCGAGCTCACCGTGGGGGCGCTCACTGAGTTGATGGGGCGGCTTGCCGAAGAATCGGATGTGCTTCGCACGCTGGAAGACCGCGCCCAAGTCACCTCCACACTGCAGGAATGGGACCTGGGGCCACTGGTCGACGACCTCGCCAACCGACACGTGGANGCCTCACGGGTCGGTGCCGAGTTGGAGTATGCCTGGTGGCGTGGTGCCCTGCAGCAGGTGTTGGGCTCCAATGAGGACCTCTTGGGTCAAGACAGCAGTATTTTGCACCGTCTTGAGGCTGACTACCGACTNGTCGATGAAGCTCACGCCGCGTCTAACGCGAAGAGGCTTGGTTGGCAGCTGGCCGAGCGCTGGTCGGTGGGTTTGATGGACTGGCCGGACGAAGCGAGCTGGCTCAAGTCCGCACTTCGTCAATCCTCGATGACTCCTACCGAGCTCCATGACCATGCGCCGCATTTGGCCAGAGCGTTGGCGCCGGTGTGGCTGGCCAGTCCGTACGACACCCACGCACTCCCGAAAACAATGAGCTTTGATGCGGTGTTCCTCGTCGACGCGGGCGCGGTGACCGTGCCAGAAGTCGCTCCCGCGATGAAGCGCGCCTCGCAGGTGGTCGCCTTTGGCGACCCGGTCACTCAGCGTCCCGAGCCCTTCGAGGTTGGTGTGTGGCGTGAACAGCCGGCGACGGATATCGACCCTGAGGAGCTCCACCCGCNATCAGCCCTCGGTGTGCTCGCCGAGATTCTTCCCGGTCACGAACTCACCAGGAGCTACCGAGTGACTGGCGATGATCTCGCTGATCTCGTTGATCGCAATCTTTACGCTGGCCAAGTAGCGACCCTGCCCTGGGCGGGCAGTTTCCTTGGCCACCGCAGCGTGGAGCTGGCGATTGTGGAGGATGGGTTCGGACTGCCCGACCCCATTTCCGGTGTCATCGAAAGCGTGGACGCCGAAGTGCGGGACGTGGTCACTCGGGTCATGACCCACGCCGTGACCCACCCCGATGAATCGTTAATGGTGGTGACGGCGAGCCCCCGACACGCTCAACGGGTGTTCGAGGGTGTGGCGAGGGAAGTGAGCTCGCGTCCCGAGGTTCAAGAGTTCTTCACCCACGAGGCACGCGAGCCGTTTGTGGCGGTCACTCTTCGCCAAGCACATGGATTGAGTCGAGACCGGGTGATTTTCTCCCTGGGCTTTGGTCGGACCCCACACGGCCGGGTCTTAAGCGACCTCGGCATGCTCTCTGAGGCAGGTGGTGAGCGCCTGCTCGCCGTGGGACTCACCCGGGCGAGACGGCATTTGCAGGTGGTCAGTTGTGTGGACCCGACCGAGCTCACCGACAGCCGGTTGCAGCCGACGGTCCGTGCACTAGGCAAAGTGTTGGCAGAAATCGTNGCACCTCCCGCCCTCCCAGAGCACGCCCACACCCCNGATCCGTTAGTCACCGATCTCGCAGAGCGGCTCAAGCGTCGGGGTATGACTGTGAGTGTGGACCATCACGGGGCTATTCCTTTGGCAGCCACCGCCCACGGAGTCTGCGTCGCTGTCGATACGGACCAGCAGTTACTGGGGATGTCGATTCGTGAGGGTTTGCGCCTGAGGCCGCAGGCGCTGACCAGGCTCGGATGGCACTACCTTCGTGTCCACTCATTTGAACTCTTCGCTGATCCAGAAGCTGTCGCCGAGCGCATTGCCGGGATGGCAGGTATTGGGGTGGAAGCCGGGATTGTCGATGAGTCAGAAGAAGTCTGAGCCCGACGCACACCCCGGTGGACGACGGGTGTCCACGCCACCCCCCGAGGGGACGGACCCCCATCCGGATGCTGAGCCAGACCGTCACGGTGACGGCGAGAACGACGAGCGGCTCCGAGGCGAGAAGCCCCCGCACTACTAGGAAGACGTTTTCTTCGAGCCGGAGCCACTACTGCTCGACTTTTTCTCTTTCTTCTTTTTCTTCGCCGGTTTGGCGCTNGAGCCAGATTGTTTCTTTGCGTCCGCGCGGGANTCGGTTCGGTAAAAGCCAGANCCCTGGAAGGTCACACCGACGGGACTGAAGAGTTTCCGCAGGGTTCCTTTGCACTCCGGGCACTCAGTGAGAGTGGGGTCACTGAAGGCCTGCTGTGTGTCGAATTCGACCTCACAGTCGCGGCAGCGATACGAGTAGGTGGGCACAGGGTTCCTTTACGCGATCGGGTCGTCGTCAGGGGAATCGGATGATTCCTGAAGGGGTGACCGCACCATCCACGGATTGATCGTGGGCTTCGCGCGGAACCGCATCGACGACTTCATGATCATAAACCACCGCATAGACAGGGGGCCTGTGACCCATCGACCCGAGGGTGCGATCGAAGTACCCACGGCCCCAGCCCATCCNCATTCCTGTGNCATCCACCAGCGAGGCGGGAATGAACAGCACATCCACGGAGTCGATGGCCACGGGACCCAGCAGTTCGCTNAGCGGAATGGGCATCCCCAGCGCATCGACTCCCTCGTCTCCGGACGAGAAATGTGCCCAGTCGAGCAGGCCGTCATCCCGGCTGACAGGCAAGAGGACTTCGATGTTGTGCTCCAGAGCCCATTCAATAAACGGTCGTGTTGGTGGTTCGTCGAGCGTTGAGAGGTAGCAGCCAATCCGTGTCGCTCCAAGCTCGGCGACCAGGGCGGTGAGGTGGGTGAAGATCCCGGTGGCCCCCGCAGCCTGTGCGTCCTGGGTCATGGTGCGCCGGCGTTCTTTCGCATCGGCGCGCAGTGCTGCCTTGTGCTCGGGCACAGGCTCACGCATNCCGCCAGTCTAGGTCGACCACTAGGGTGTCTCTATGCCGATTGTGAAGGCAGTGATTCCTGCTGCGGGTATGGGAACCAGGTTCCTTCCGGCCACGAAGGCCATGCCGAAAGAGATGCTCCCGGTGGTCGATAAACCGGCGATTCAATATGTCGTCGANGAGGCCGTGGGGGCTGGGCTCACCGATGTCTTGATGATTACCGGGCGCAACAAAAACGCGTTAGAAAATCACTTTGACCGGAACACCGAGCTCGAATCGNTGCTGGAGAAAAAGGGTGATGACCGGCGGCTTCGGGAAGTCCACCAGTCGACNCACTTGGCGAATATGCACTATGTCCGTCAGCGCGATCCGCTGGGACTCGGTCATGCTGTGCTCCGGGCGCAGATGCATGTGGGGTGGAACCCGTTTGCGGTGCTNNTGGGTGACGACATCATCGATGAGAAAGAAGATCTCCTGCGTCGAATGATTGACGTNTATGACCANCGCCCNTCCTCGATCATCGCGCTGCAAGAAGTCGACCCCTCGCAGGCCCACCTGTATGGCATCGCCACCGTGGAAAAGACCGGCGATGANGATGTGGTGAGGGTCACAGACCTCGTCGAGAAACCATCAGCTGAGGAGGCACCATCCAATCTGGCCNTCATTGGTCGCTANGTATTGCAACCAGATATTTTCGATGCCCTCGAGAAAACTGCTCCGGGCTCTGGTGGAGAGATTCAGCTGACTGATGCTCTGAAACAGGTGGCTCAGTCGGGGGCCGNTGGCGGCGTGATGGGTGTGGTGTTNCGNGGTCTCCGCTACGACACCGGCGACNGNCTTGACTACCTGAAAGCCATTGTCCGAGTGGCGAGTAACCGAGAGGATCTCGGCCCAGACTTTCGGCGCTGGCTCGACGAATTCGTCGGGAGCCAGGAGCAGAAGTAGCCCAGGTGAGCCAGACACTGCCGATTCTTCGACACCGCCTGGTCACGCTGCGGGGTGTTCGCCTGCGTGATGCGAGGCGGATGGAAAAACTGCTGTCGGATAACCGCAGCTGGCTCCAGCAGTGGGAAGCCACCCACCCGGTGATGTCTCTCAGCGGTTTCGATCAGCGACAGTCGATTCGCTCGTTACTGCAGCAGGCGAGGAAGGGCTATGGCTTGCCAATGGTGGTGGAGGTCGAGGGGGAGCTGGTCGGGCAACTCAATGTCTCGCAGATCACCTATGGCTCGCTCAGTTCCGCGAGCCTCGGCTACTGGCTGATTCAGTCCCACGCAGGGAAAGGAATTATGCCGGTGGCCGTCGCGCTCGTCACGGACTACCTGTTTTTTGAAAAGGCCCTGCATCGGATGGAAATTTGTATCCGCCCGGAAAACACGGCGTCTGTGCGGATTGTGGAAAAGCTTGGCTTCCGGTTTGAAGGGTTTCGTCGGCGCTATATCCATATCGACGGCAGCTGGCGAGATCACCTCTGTTATGCCTTGACTATCGAGGAGGTGCCCCGGGGGGTCCTTGCGCGATACGAAAATAACCAGGTACCACCTGGTGTCTCTGAGATCCCGGAATACGTGCGGATTCAGATGCGAAATCCCCTCCATCTTCCACCCCGCTAAACACGCCGGTAGGGGGCCATTGCCGGGTTCTACGCTCCCCGACTCTTAGCCTGAAACCCGTGGAAACGCCGTTTTCGGGTACTGCGGTTTTGCTCGCCGTCGCGGGCGTGCTGTGGCTTGTCTATCTCGTCCCGATTTGGCTTCGTCGCAGTGAGTACATGGCGACGGAGAGAAATGCTGCTCGTTTGGGCCAGACGCTCCGGGTCTTGGCAGAAACGGCGGAACCCACCGAGGAGCTTCGCACGGAACTGAACGCGAGGGAAGTCGCGAAACAGCACCGGGAAGCAGAGCGCGTCCTGCGCACCCAGTCCTACACCCCAGACGAGATTCGGGCCAGACGCCGACGTATCCTCCGTTCGACCACCACCCTGTTTACGGGAATTGGGTTGGCCGGGTTGGTCTCGTCGATCAGTCTTCAAGCGGCGTTTTGGGTGACGGCAGCCCTGGCGGGAAAAACCCTGATCGGCATTGCCACTCTGGGAGTGCTGGCTCGCTCGTCCAAGCGGGTTGTCCCGGTTGCCCGCCAGCAGGCCACGCCGCAACCTCAGCGCGCTCCGCACCAACAGACCGCGACCCGCGTGCCGCGCTTGCCAGAGCCTCTCTCTAGCAGGCAGGCCGTCTCCGCACAGTCGACTCCTTTGCCGTCGAGGGAACAGTTGCTCAAGCAGGCACGAGCGGCTGCCGCGGAGGCCAGGCCGGAGGAGGCTGCCGCCGAGAAGCAGAGGCTCGCACCCGTGTCGCAGTTTGACCAGATGGGACGAATTGACCGGGCAAGCTCAGAGACACCCGATATCGACGAGGTGCTTCGCCGTCGCCGGGCTGTTTAGCCTTTGTCCCGTTCTTTTTTCGCTTGCTCNGCCGCGTGGAGCGCCTTGGTAATTTCCGCAGAGATAAACCGACCNANAAGCGACAGCGCAAACACACCGAGTGAGCCACCAATCACCGCAACAGCGACGGCAACCCCCCTGGAATCGAATCGATCCACGATGAACACCGCGGCGGCAATCACCAGCGCCACGGCAATCAGGACGTAAATCACGCTGGAGATGGTGATGGCGCGTGATGACGCGTTGTTGAGCGTGTTGACGACGTCGAGCTGGGACCGTGTGGGCTGTTCGGGGGTGTCCATCCCCTCTCTCCTTTCCGTGTCGACCGCCTGTCTTATTTCTTGCCGGTAAAGGCTTCTGCCAGTTTCTGCATTGCACCAGAAAACTCACCGGGAATCACCCAGACTTTATTGGCCTCGCCCTTGGCGAGCTCGGGAAGCTGCTCCAGGTAGCGATAGGCGAGCATGGAGCTATCGAGCTTCGCGGAGCGCACAGCGTCAAACACTTCAGTTACCGCTTTGGCCTCTCCCTCCGCGCGGAGGATTTCTGCTTGCGCGTCACCTTCCGCACTCAAAATCGCGGCTTGTTTTTGCCCCTCAGCGGTCAGGATTTGGCTTTGTTTTTGTCCCTCCGCGGTCAAAATGGCGGCCCGCTTCTCGCGGTCTGCTCGCATCTGCAGCTCCATGGCGACCTTCACCGTCTCGGGTGGCTCAATGGTTTTAATTTCCACGCGATTCACCCGGACGCCCCATTTGCCAGTCGCCTCGTCCAGGACTCCACGCAGGGCGGCGTTGATGGTCTCGCGTGAGGTGAGGGCCTGTTCAAGGTCGATTCCTCCCACCACGTTTCGAAGCGTCGTAATCGTGATTTGTTCAATACCCATCACAAAGTCTTCAATTTCATAGAGCGCGGACTTTGGATTGGTCACTTGGTAGTAGACGACGGTGTCGATCTCCACCACGAGGTTGTCGGAGGTGATTACCGGCTGAGGCGGAAAGCTCACCACTTGTTCTCGCAGGTCCACCAGGGGTCTAAGCCTGTCGATAAACGGGATGATCAGGTTTAATCCGGCCTCTAAAGTCCGGTCGTAGCGACCCAGCCGTTCGACGACGCCCGCGTTTGCTTGCGGGATGATGCGAATCGCCCGNACAAAAAACGCGACGACAACAACAATCAGAATCAGGGGAATCAGGAAATCCATCGGGTGCTCTCCTCCAAAGAAGTGGTGCGATTAGGTGTTGTGCGGAGACACCACAGCGATGGCTCCATCAATCGTGTCGACCGTGACGTGCTGTCCGGCGCGAATGGTGCCAGACGAACTCCGCGCCGACCACACCTCGCCCTGCAATTTAATCTGCCCTCCGTCGGCATCGACCGCCGAGAGGGTTTTTGCGCCGAGGCCCAGAAGAGCTTCGGTGTTGGTGGCAGTTTTCCGGGTGCGCTTGGCCATTTCACGAAGAGCAAGAGGGCGAAGGAGAAACACGGTCACAATGGCGGAGACGGTAAAGGCAATGCCCTGGGCAAGAAATCCGCCCCCACCCCAGGCGGTGAGCATGGCAGCTGTCGCCGACACCGCCAACGACGCAAAGAGCAGGTCAGCGGTGAGTGTTTCCAACACAAACAGCGCCCCTGCTGCAATCAGCCACAACCACACGGCCATCCCAGACCTCTTTTCTCGTTGGGCCTCAGTGTAGGTCGGACCGGTGACACCTCACTGGGACACCGTCTGGCTCGGCTGTTTCGAGTCNTGTCTGCCGACCCGCAGGGCCTCGACGCGGGAGCCNATTACNANNGCNGCGCCGATNACCACCAGGTTCTTGATGATGTATTGCCCCTCCAGGGTGAGCCCCAACGGAAACGACGTCCACACCACNTCGGGNAGGAGAACCAGTGGAAGGAACGTTCCTGCCATTTGCGGGGCNAGNAGAAAAATCGCCACCCTCGTCATCGAGGGAATCAAAAACGCNACACCAATCAGCACNTCCCAGTAGCCAATGGCGGGAACGACAATCTCTGGTGTCCACCAATACNCCGTCGCCGCGAGGAGCTCTTCCGCCGGGCTCAACCCGAGCGGCTTCAGCGCGCCAAACCAGATGAACACCACTCCGACCCCGACCCGCAGGAACGGAATACCAACGACATCCATGAACCGGATGACGAATCGGTCGACCGAATCCACCAGGGCCCGAAACTGTTCCACGCTCCCCAGCGTATGGAGCGCGGCTGTGAACGCGGTTTGTATTGCTATAGCGCCGTGACCGGCCGAAGAGGCAGTCCGGCGGCTTCGTAGCACTGGTCAATGAGCCTGGCTTGGGTGAGGGCGTCGGCGGAGTCCGTGGGAATCTCCTCACCGTCCAAGACGTGTCGTCCGAAGGCTTCTAGTTGGTAGGTATACGTGGTCTTATCGCCGTGGTGCTCCACAACACGTTCCCCGCCAGACACCACGGTGATGCGGTTATCGAGAGCTGCCACCACGAAGTTATGCGCCAGTGCTTCTCCAGTGGAGCCGCGGATATGCATAGTGAACGTCATTTCCGGGAGGACAAAACTGGAGCGAAAGTGTGCGGTGGCTCCGGAGGGGAA
Source organism: Cellulomonadaceae bacterium TMED98 (assembly GCA_002172585.1). GTDB lineage: Bacteria > Actinomycetota > Actinomycetes > Actinomycetales > Microbacteriaceae > Pontimonas. The sequence continues at coordinate 10,512 of NHEZ01000050.1, forward strand.
GCCGAGATCAGCCGAGAGTTCAGCGTCCACCCGGGGGTCAGACTCGCGGGGTGTGGCGGTGGCCGCGCGGACTTCTGGCTCACCACCGAGCGCGGTACCGAGAGTTCGGAGGCCATGGAGGGCATAGCAACCAAGATCCATCATGGCGCCACCGGCAAGGTCAAAATCCCACCTTGGATCAGCGGGGTTGTCCAAGGGGAAGCCCATCACGACCT
>NHEZ01000051.1 GCA_002172585.1 Cellulomonadaceae bacterium TMED98
CGCTATCTCTCTTCTGTCTCTATCGAAAAACGTTGTGGTGGCGGTCTAGATTTCGTCGACGCTCGACGACTCGAACCGGGTGGAGATGTTGATGCCGAGCTCTTCCGCGGCGCGGTACAGCTCGTCGTCAGAGTCCTTGAGCGACACGGCCTGGCCGTCAGCAGCCAATACCTCGACGTTCAGACACAGCGACTGCATCTCCTTCATCAACACTTTGAAGCTCTCCGGAATACCGGGCTCCTGAATGTTCTCGCCCTTCACGATGGCCTCNTAGACCTTGACGCGTCCGAGGATGTCGTCGGACTTNATCGTGAGCAGCTCCTGGAGNGCGTAGGAGGCGCCGTAGGCCTCGAGAGCCCAGACCTCCATCTCACCGAAGCGCTGACCACCGAACTGTGCTTTTCCACCGAGCGGCTGCTGNGTGATCATCGAGTACGGTCCCGTGGAACGGGCGTGAATCTTGTCGTCGATCAGGTGGTGCAGCTTCAAGATGTACATGTAGCCGACACTGACCGGGTCCGGGTAGGGCTCACCGGTGCGACCATCGAGCAGACGAGCCTTACCGGTGCCGTCGACCATTTTCTGGCCGTCGCGGTTGGGTTTGGTCGACTCGAGAAGTCCCACGAGCTCCTCTTCGCTCGCCCCATCGAACACGGGGGTGGCGACGTTGGTGCCGGCGGCGACGTCTTTGAACTCTTTCGGAAGCTTGGCAGCCCACTGCGGGGATCCCTCAATCTTCCACCCCTGCNTNGCAATCCAGCCGAGGTGAATTTCGAGGACCTGTCCAATNTTCATCCGGCCAGGAACACCGAGCGGGTTCAAGATGATGTCCACGGGGGTGCCATCTTCGAGGAACGGCATGTCTTCGACCGGGAGGATTCGTGCAATCACACCCTTGTTGCCGTGGCGGCCCGCGAGCTTGTCACCCTCGGAGATCTTGCGCTTCTGGGCGATGTAGACGACGACCCGCTGGTTCACACCCGAGCCCAATTCGTCTTCGCCNTCTTCTGCGTCAAAGACTTTGACACCGATGATGGTGCCCTGTTCTCCGTGTGGCACCTTCAGCGAGGTGTCGCGCACTTCACGACTCTTCTCGTTGAANATTGCGCGCAGCAGACGCTCTTCGGCAGAAAGCTCCGTCTCCCCCTTCGGGGTGACCTTCCCGACCAGGATGTCTCCCGGTCGGACCTCGGCACCGATTCGGATAATGCCGCGCTCGTCCAAGTTGGCCAGTAGCTCCGGTCCCACGTTCGGCAGGTCCCGGGTGATCTCTTCTTTACCGAGCTTGGTGTCGCGAGCATCAACCTCGTACTCCTCGATGTGGATGGAGGAGAGGGTGTCGTCTTTCACCAGGTTCTGGCTCAAGATGATTGCGTCTTCGAAGTTGTAGCCCTCCCACGACATGAAGGCGACCAGCAGGTTCTTACCCAGGGCCAGTTCACCGTTCTCGGTGGCGGGGCCATCGGCAATGACCTGACCGTCTTCCACCCGGTCACCGACCGACACCACGATGCGGTGGTTGTAGTTGGTGCCCTGGTTGGAGCGGTCAAATTTCCGCAGGTAGTAGTTCTTCGTTCCGCCCGCGTCGAGGGTGACCTCGCAGTGGTCAGCCGAGACTTCGGAGACCACACCAGCACCTTCGGCGATGATGACATCGCCCGCGTCAACGGCGGCGAAGGACTCCATACCGGTTCCCACCAACGGAGATTCGCTGCGCAGCAACGGCACGGCCTGACGCTGCATGTTGGCGCCCATGAGTGCGCGGTTGGCGTCGTCGTGTTCCAGGAACGGAATCAACGAGGTCGCTACCGACACCATCTGGCGGGGAGAGACATCGACGTAGTCGACCTGGTCGGGTCCGACGAGCTCCACCTCACCACCTTTTTTACGCACAACAATTTTTTCTTCGGCGAACGTGCCATCAGAGTTCAGCGGCGTTCCGGCCTGCGCGACGACAAACTCGTCCTCATCGGTTGCGGTCAGGAAGTCGATGTTTCCCGACACCTTCCCGTTTTTCACCCGGCGGTAGGGGGTCTCGATAAACCCGAAGGCGTTGATCCTGGCAAACGAAGCCAAGGACCCAATCAGACCAATGTTCGGACCTTCCGGTGTCTCGATCGGACACATCCGGCCGTAGTGGGAGGGGTGGACGTCACGGACTTCCACACCTGCCCGCTCACGACTGAGCCCACCCGGTCCAAGCGCCGACAGGCGGCGTTTGTGGGTGAGTCCCGACAGCGGGTTGTTCTGGTCCATGAATTGGGAGAGCTGGCTGGTGCCGAAGAACTCCTTGATGGAGGCCACCACAGGGCGGACGTTGATCAACGTCTGCGGGGTGATGGCTTCGATGTCTTGGGTGGTCATCCGCTCGCGGACCACACGCTCCATCCGGGACAGACCCGTGCGGACCTGGTTTTGGATGAGCTCACCGACTGCCCGAATACGACGGTTACCAAAGTGGTCGATGTCGTCGACATCGAGGCGCACATCGGACTTCTTACCGTTTCGCACACCCTCGATCGTGGTGCGGCCTTCGTGCAGAGCCAGCAGGTACCGGATGGTTTGGACGATGTCCTCAATGGTGAGCACCGAGACATCGAGCTCGTGGTCCAGACCCAGCTTGCGGTTGATTTTGTAGCGACCCACGCGGGCGAGGTCGTAGCGCTTCTCGTTGAAGAAGAAGTTATCCAGCAGGAGCCTCGCGGCTTCTGCGGCAACCTGCTCGCCGGGACGGAGCTTGCGGTAGATGTCCTTCAGCGCTTCTTCTTTGGTGAGGATGGTGTCTTTTTCCAACGTCTCCAACACCGAGTCAAAACCAGCGAAGTGCTTCTGGATGTCCTCGGTCGTGAGGCCGAGGGCTTTTAAGAAGACCGTGACCGACTGCTTACGCTTGCGGTCGATCCGCACACCCACCTGGTCGCGCTTGTCGACCTCGAACTCCAACCAGGCGCCACGGCTGGGAATCACTCGGACCGAGTGGATTTCTTTATCGCTTTGCTTGTCGAGTTCTTTTTCGAAATAGACACCGGGGCTTCGCACCAGCTGCGAGACCACCACGCGCTCAGTGCCGTTAATAATGAACGTTCCGCGGTCGGTCATCAGCGGGAAGTCACCCATGAACACGGTCTGCGTCTTGATCTCACCGGTCTGGTGGTTCATGAACTCGGCTTCGACGTAGAGCGGAGCGGCGTAGGTCTTGCCGCGCTCTTTACACTCGTCGAGCGAGTACTTCTCTTCTTCCAGATACGGGTTCGTAAACGACAACTGCATCGTTTCCCCGTTGTCTTCGATGGGAGAAATCTCCTCGAAGATCGACTCCAGTCCGCTTTGGGTCGAGATCACCTGAGACCCTGCGGCCTCGGCTTCCTTAACCCGTTGCTTCCAGGCGTCGTTACCAACAAGCCAGTCAAAGCTCTCGGTCTGCAATGCCAGCAGATCCGGAACCGTGACCGTGTCGTTGATTTTGGCGAACGACAGTCGCGGAGCGACTCGGCCGTTCTTCGGATTCGTTGCGGTGTGAGAACGCGCAGCAGCCAAAGAAATTACCTCCCGGGGTAGACCGCTCTACCCTCGTCATAGGGGACTAAACCGTGTGAGTGCCCACCCGCAGGTGCCCAGTTACAGGACCGTTGACGCGTTAGACGCGTCTTCTCTCGGGGCCGACCGCCATATGACGACTGAGAGGTTTGGGGGAGCGACCTTTCACCCTACCCATAAACATTCTGCATGTCCACTTGGGGGTGTGGGTTTCCGCTAGGTCTACTCGAGGCTCTATTTTTCTGCGTTGCGGCAGGGGCTTTTCTCGAGGGCGAGCAGCCGCCGATCCGACGTCTCAAACCAACAATCGTGGGCGGTAGCTTGGGCCAGAAGCATCTGATCAAACGGATCTCCAGGTAGTCCACCATTTTCTGCTCGCATGGCATCGGCACTTTCGACGTCAAATGCCAATGCCTCGAGCTGACTACTTCTCCGGCGAACCACGTCCACTCCGCTGAACTTGCCGAGGCGCTCTTTAATCTGCAGTTCAGCCAGAGAGAGCGGGCTATAGAACACCCGATCGGACTCAACCAAAGCCTGCTGCAATCTTTTTCCCACTCGGGTCGACCCCACTAACACCCACACGAGAACGTGGGTGTCGAGCAGTAGCCCCTTTTTTGGTCTCACTGTTCGAACAGTGCAGCGACGGCCCGATCGGAGTCTTCCCACTCCGCGTCGGTCATCTCGCGAATCTCGCCCGCCGCAACACCGAATGGACTCACCCGAGAAGGTTGCTCAACCGGAACGAGACGGGCAAGAGGCACGCCAGAGCGAGACAAAATGATTTCGTCTCCCGCTAGGGCGTCCGACACCAGGGTGGACAAATGTGTTTTGGCTTCGTGCATTCCAACGATCCTTCGCATGCTCTCATTATAACTTAGTCTTCCTAGCTAAGTAAATACCTAGTTCAGTGATTTCGAAGCTAGTCCTCGAAGGACTGCGCTGCGGGTAAAAATGCCGCTCTGTGGACAAACTTCGCGATAGCGGAGTCTGTNGAATAGGCCCGAGGGCAGCGCGCCCATTGCCTGGCTAGGCTCAGGACAATGGGCCGCCAGCACACAGTCCCCACCATCACGCTCTCTAGGAGCGGCCTCCAGGCAGCACTGACCCCCGATCGTTTTATTCGAGGGGGCTTTGTCCTCACTGTCGACGACGTTCCTCAATCCCAGGTCACTCCCGAGCGACCAGAGGCACTGGTGTTCGAATACATCCAACGAATCGGCACCATCATCGACCTGGTCCGGCCACACGGCGAGGCCATCACGTCTCTTCACCTGGGCGCCGGCGCACTCACGCTGCCGCGCTATATCTCGCACACCAGACCCGGGTCCCGATCACAGGTCGTGGACTGGGAAGAAGACCTGGTGGAGTTTGTTCGCGAGCACCTTCCCTGGAATCCGTCATGGAGTATCCGGGTCCGATACGGCGACGCCAGGGAGGTCATCACGGGCTTGCCCCGAGGCCTTCACGGAGCACTCGATGTGGTGGTGGTGGATTTGTTCTCTGGAAACCAAACACCCGCCCACCTGACCACGGTCGAGTTTTTTTCTCTCCTCCTCCCGCTCCTGGCACCACACGCTGTGGTCACACTCAATGTGGTGGACGCCCGGGGCGGCCGCTTCGCGAGGGCTGAGGCCGCAGCACTCCGTGAGGTCTTTGGTTTTGTGGGAATCCTCGGGGAATCAGGCGTGGTGAAGGGACGGCGAACCGGGAACTACGTCCTCGTCGCAACGAAGGAACAGGGACTTCCTGCCTGGTGGGACGAGTGTGTACGCCGAGGACCACACCCCACAACATCGATGACCGGTTCGAAAGTCGACCGCTTCGTCTCCGGCGTCGCGCCACAAACAGATTCGAACCCACTGCCGTCCCCCGAAGTCAGTCGGTCTTTTCTCAGCACCGACTAAGCACGACCTGCCGGTCAGCAGGCCACACGCTGTGGAAAAAAGCTGTCGCCGCGCTGGGGCCTGGCTAGCCTGTGGGCGTGGCGGAGCTGGAGCGGGTGCAGGTCTGGGCAGATGCCCTCATCCGATTGCACTTGGATTCGTCGTGGACCTTCGGCTTTGACCACGCCAAGACACGTTTTGGACAGTGTGATCACGCGACCAAGCGGATTACGGTCTCTCGGTACCTCGCTGCCCGAGCCGCAGACGATGATGTGCATCAAGTGCTCCTCCACGAAGTCGCCCACGCTCTCGCCGGCTCCAGAGAGGGACACGGACCTGGGTGGAAAAAACGCGCCCGCGAGCTTGGTTACGTCGGTGGTCGAACACATTCGTCTGAGGCAGCCACTGAGCACGCGAAGTGGCGAGGTGTCTGCCCGGCTGGCCACGAAATCATTCGGTTTCGCCGGCCGAAAAAACCCACCTCGTGCGCCACGTGCTCACCGCGGTTTGACCGAGAGTTCTTAATTACCTGGCACGACCGGAGTGCTGCCAGCTGACACTGCCCCGGACCCACCAGAATGTGGGGCGTGAGAGTTCGGGGCAAAACCATTCTGCGCGCGGCCATCGACAACGCCTGGGACGCCCTGCACACCCCCCACGTGTTTCGCTCTGTCTCAGCACCCTTCACCGTGTTCCGCACGCCCGCTGCGACACCACTGCCGGATCGATTCAGCCCCAACACCGACTACGAGGTGACCGTGTGGGCGCTCGGAATCATCCCGCTTGGGCGTCAAATTATTCATCTGCAGGATGAGGTGACCGGGTGGCATCAGCGGACGGTCACCGATGTCGGACGCGGAGTATCGGGGCCGCTTTCGCTGCTGCGCGAGTGGAACCACGAGATGACCCTCACCGCTCGAAGCGACGGCACCACTGATTTTTCCGACACGTTAACCGCCAAAGCTGGCCTGCTGACCCCCTTCGCCTGGTTGGGGCTCCAGGTGTTTTGGCTGTGGCGGGTCACCAAACTTCGCGCGTTGGCCGGCGATTGGGATGCGCCGAATACTGCCCGGTGGAATGCCCGCTACGCCGGAAAAGAGTCGATGTGGAGTGGCAAGGTCAATCCCGTCCTGGAACAGACCGCGAGCGCTGCGACTGTCGGAACCGCGCTCGATGTGGGAGCAGGTGAAGGCGGCGATGCGCTCTGGCTTGCTGCGCAGGGCTGGCAGGTCACCGCGGTCGACTCGTCTTCCGTGGGTGTGTTCCGCGGACACCGCGAGGCGGCGAAGCGTGCGGCGGACGGAAGTCTTCCCGGATCAATTGCGTGGCATGTGGCAGATGTCACGCGGTCCTGGCCGACGGCGACACAGCAGTTCGACTTTGTCTCGCTGATGTTTTTTCACACCGACGCTGCCACTCGCGAGAGCGTGTGGCAACAGGCGGTTCGCTCGGTTGCTCGGGGGGGAACACTGTTGATTGTCGGACACGACCCACTCGATGCCGAACGAGGCATTCCACGGCCCCCGGCGGAGATGTGTTTTGGCGAGAAAGANCTNAGCGCGTTNATTCCGACCGACTGGGCGTCGGTTAGGACCGAGCGAATCGAGCGGNTGCAGAGCGTGAACGGGCAGGACGTGTCGGTGGCCGANGTGGTGCTGGTGGCGACCCGNTAGGGAAGTGCCCCCACGCTGGCNAGAGCAGCGCGCAACAAGCTGCCGCGACCACCTTCAAGTTCTGCGACGACTGAATCACTGACTGCCTCAGTGGGCGTCATCCACGTGATCTCGAGAGCGTCTTGCCGTGGTTCGCAGGTGCCGGTGACCGGCACCACATAGACCAGCGACACNGCGTGCTGNCGCAGGTCGGAGTATTTCGCGTCNGGGANGGGAAAGTATTCCGCGACTTGAGNGGGGTGGGGTGCGAGGGGAAGCTGGGGGAAGGCCATCGGNCCGAGGTCTTTTTCCAGGTGTCGAAAGAGCGCGTCGCGCAGGGTCTCNCCAAACATCACGCGACCAGACACCAGGGTTCTCGCCATCGANCCNTCNGGGCTGACCCGNANCAGCAANCCCACCTCGGTGATCACCGAGTAGCTATCGACCCGAACCGGAACCGCTTCGACATACATCAGCGGCAGGCGCTGGCGGATGGACTGCAGCTCATCGTCGGAGAGCCACCCGGAGTTCGGGTCGGGTGTTCTCGTCGACGACATATGTCTTTCTTACCGTGGATCAGCCATCGACGCGAGGGGTTGTCCCCCGGTTACGACGCGAGGGAGGCGGCGTCTCGGATTGCCTGTTGAAGCTCGGACTTGTCGACCCGCCAGTGGGCATGTTCTTGCCCATTGACCAAAACAACCGGAATGAGTTCGCCGTAGAGCTCAGACCAGAGAGGGTTGTCGTCGAGGCCGACTTCTTCAAACTCAACGTGCTCTTCGGCTGATATCACTGCGGAGATGGCGGCTCGAGCATCGTCGCAGAGATGGCAGTCTTCACGCGCTATTAACGTGATGTTCACTTTNGGCACGACCGATACTTTAGGACAGCGGGACGGAACGCTGTCAAATCAATGCGGTCAGATGCGCCTCGGTACATCGGGCCCGAGGCTACCGACACCTACTTCTTGTTGCGACGCTGGTGACGGGTTTTACGCAGCAGCTTGCGGTGCTTTTTCTTGGCCATCCGCTTGCGGCGCTTTTTGATAACTGAACCCATGGTCTACCTCACGACTTTCTTTTACCCGAGGGGTGCTGTGACAACCGCTCGAGTGTAACGGGTGGCAGGTGGTGACTAACCGGCCTGCTCGACAGACCAGGTGTCGACCTGCTCTATCAAATGACTCACCGCGTTCTCGGGAATGCGGTACGAGCGTCCGAACCGAATGGCGGGNATATCTCCCGCGTGAACCATTCGATACACCGTCATCGCAGAGACCCGCATGAGGTCGGCGACCTCTTGCACGGTCAGAAACCGCAGCGGGGGAAGTGACTCAGACATGTGAGCCTCCTGTGGACAGTGTGACGGACGTGACCACTGTAGACCCCGGGCAGGGCGCTGTAAAGGTCGGGGTTATGGCCGGATCTGTCCGATGAACCGATTGAGGGCGTCTTGTGCGCCGGCAATCCAGGTGCCCACCTGATAGCCCGCAGGCCATAAATCGACATAGGGCGTCTCTGCGGAGTCCACCAAACCGGCCGGTGTGACCTGGGGCGCCACCCCGTCGAGCCAACGCCGGACAAGACCNAGCGGACCGGGAGCGAGACGGTAGTAGCGGTGCTGCCCGTCTTCTCGCACATCCACCAACTGGTGCTCGCGGAGGACCTTCAAGTGCTTGGACACCGTCGGTTGAGTGATTCCNAGACGCTCCACCACGTCGCCCACACTGAGCTCGCCAGGCTGTCCCGATCCCGAGATCGCCTGCGCGTCGAGACTGGTGCGCAGCAGAGTCAAAATTTCTCGTCTGGTGTCTTCTGCAAGGACGTCAAAAAGGTCGGCCACAGCTCATTAACCTACCGGGGCTNNGCCAGGAGTACCATTTCTCCCGGTTATCTTCCCCCTCGAGGAAAGAAGGCAGTCGCTAATGGCCCTATGGCCAGGTCGTCGAAACCGTCGCAAGAGTAGGAACGCTCAACTGCGCTCCTCCTCCGCTCTGCCCTACGGTCTCCACCCGCGCCCGGGTGTNGCCGGNGTCGGTGACCGTNTCCGTGCGGTGCTCGGCAACTCCGCGGCCACCGTCACCATCTTGATTTTCATCCTGCTGTCGCTTCTCACCACCAGCTTGCTGATGTTGCCCCAAGCCTCAGCGTCCGGGGAAGCCACCCCACTAGAAGACGCGCTGTTCACCGCCGTGTCCGCTATCTGTGTGACCGGGCTCACGACGGTCAACATGGCCACGCACTGGTCTCCCTTTGGCAACACCGTCATCTTCCTCGCCCTGCAAGTAGGTGGCATCGGCGTGATGACGCTCGCCACACTGCTCGCCGTCATCGCCTCCAGGCGCCTGGGACTCGGCGCCAGAAAAATGTTGGCAAGCGATGTGGACCCCTCCCGAATGCACGAGCGTCAGGAACACGACGGTCACGGCATGAAGCTGGGCAATGTGAAGGGACTGCTCGGCACCGTCATTGTGAGCGTGTTTGTGATTGAGCTGGTCCTCGCGGCNATCATCATTCCGCGGCTGTGGGCCAGTGGGCTCGACATTGTGACGGCTGCCTGGCAGGGAACGTACCTCGCCGCGTCTGCCTTCACTAACACGGGNTTTGTCCCTCTCGTTGACGGCCTCGCCGCCTACGACTCAGACCCGATCATTGTTCTGACGATTGCGGTGGGAGTGTTNTTGGGAAGCCTCGGATTCCCCGTCATCTTTGCGTTGACCCAGGCCCTGCGAATCGCCAGGCGCCGCCGCCGGAGCCTCACCCTGGCCCACGCCCGGATCGGCCTCCACGCCAAACTCACCCTGGTCACCACCACCATCTTGTTGGCCGTCGGTGCTGTGTTGATTGGCCTNCTGGAATGGGGCAACGACCGGACACTGGGTGGTCAAGACCTCTGGGTCCGGCCAATGACGGCGGTATTCACGTCGATGATGGCCCGCTCCGGTGGATTCAACACTGTCCCCACGGAAGACATGAGCGGTGCGACCCACCTGGTCTTGGACATGTTGATGTTCGTGGGAGGAGGATCCGCCTCCACCGCCGGGGGAATCAAGGTGACCACNCTGGCCATTTTGTTTATTGCCGCGTTTGCCGAAGCCCGGGGAAACCAAGACCTTGGTGTCTACGAGCGACGGATTCCCTCCGATGTTGTGCGGCTCGCCGTGAGCGTGGTCCTCTGGGGAGCGAGCATCGTGGCGGTTGCCAGCGTGGTGATTCTGCGGATTACGAATGCTCCGTTGGACGAAGTGCTCTTTGATGTGATTTCCGCCTTCGCCACCTGTGGNCTGAGCGCTGGACTCACGGGAAATGACCTCGAGGCAGAGGCAAAGTATGTCCTCGCCGTCACCATGCTGCTCGGACGAGTTGGTACAGTGACCCTCGCAACAGCCCTCTCCGGCACCCACCGGACCACGGTGTATCGCCGGGCGGCAGAAAGGCCGATCGTTGGTTGAAAAAATTGCACACGACGCCCCCGTCCTCGTCTTAGGACTTGGGCGCTTTGGCGCCGCAACAGCCGGTGAGCTGGACAAACTGGGCAGAGACGTCCTCGCCGTCGACGCCGACCCCGCTCTGGTCCAGAAATGGTCGGACCGCGTGCGGCACACCGCAGTGTTGGACGCGCGGGATATGAACGCACTCCAACAAATTGGTGCCGCGGATTTTTCTGTCGCCGTGGTGGCTGTGGGCTCGTCGATTGAGGCGAGTGTGTTGATTACCACCCACCTGGTAGATCTCAAGATTCCGCAGATTTGGGCGAAGGCAATTTCCGAAGCCCACGGAAAAATCCTCACTCGGATTGGTGCCCACCGAGTGATCTACCCCGAGCGCGAAGCTGGCGAGCGTGTGGCCCACCTGGTGTCGGGTCGAATGATTGACTTCATCCGCTTCGACGACGACTTCGCTCTGGTGAAGATGTATCCGCCAAAGCCCATTCGGGGCAAAACCCTCACCGAATCGGGTGTGCGCACGAAATACAACATCACTGTCGTCGGCGTAAAGTCACCGGGCAAGCCGTTTACCTACGCCACCGAGAAAACCGTGGTGACCAACCACGATCTGATTATTGTGTCGGGCTCCAACGAAGACATTGAGCGCTTCGCAGCACTCGATAGTTAAGCGCCCGCTGACAATTCGTGTGCCCGTGCGACCGCACGGGTGACAGCCTCGTCGATGACGGAGCCGAGATCGTGCTCGTCAAATACGGCAATTGCCTGCTCGGTCGTTCCGCGGGGACTGGTGACCGCAAGGCGCAGAGCGTCTGCTGTGTGNTCAGACTGGGCCAACAACGATGACGCACCGAGCAGGGTGCCCCGNACCATGGTCTGNGCTTGCTCGTCGGTAAAGCCCCGGGAACGCGCNACATCNATGAGTTTTTCTGCCAGATAAAACACATACGCCGGGCCCGAACCAGAAATCGCACTCAGGGCATCNATCTGGTCTTCTNTNACCNCGACGACCTGCCCGACCTGAGNGAACACGTCGGACACGACAGCCACGTGGCGATCACTGGCCCGCGACCCCGCGGCGACGCCGGTGACGCCCTGTTGAATCTGGGAAGGCGTGTTCGGCATTGCTCGCACCACCGGGTTGTCACATACGGCGTCGATCTGCGCCGTGGTGATCCCCGCTGCCACGCTCACGAGCACGGCCTCCGGACTCACGGCCTCCCGGACGGAGGCGGCAAGCTCGACGATGTAGGGGGGTTTCACCCCAAGAACCACCACATCGGCTCCGTCGACGGCCCACCGGTTAGCCTCTGGCTCCGCGTCCACACTCTTCGCGTCGATTCCTCGTTCGCGCCCGGCCGCTGCCGAGTGTTCCGACTGTGTCGTGGCACGTATACCCGCGACGTCAACGCCTGGTTGTCGGACGCC
>NHEZ01000052.1 GCA_002172585.1 Cellulomonadaceae bacterium TMED98
GTATCGGATGGGGAGACGTCAAAAATTTCTTATGCGACCTATGTCAAAGATCGATATACTGGCTTTGATGGCGATGGCCCGCGCAATGCGCCTGCGGATTTAAAGCAGTTTCCAAGCTTTTTAAAGCGCCTGGCCGATGATGGTGGCACACCGCAATACGCGCGCCCTATGTGCGTGGGGGATGTGAAATCCAAAGGCCAAGGCGAGTTGGAAAAGGATATNGCCAATTTAAAAGGCGCGATGGCCGCCACGGGGGTGGAGCGCGGATTTATGAATGCCGCCTCGCCCGGGGTGATATCGTTGTTTTTGCAAAATGAATATTACGCGAGCCGTGAAAAATATCTGGAAGCTTTAGCNGAGGCGATGAAGCAGGAATATGAAACGATTGTGGCCTCTGGTCTTGATTTGCAATTGGATTGCCCGGATCTGGCGTTATCACGGCATATGTTGTTTCATGATCTCAGCGATGAGGCNTTCATTAAAATAGCGCAATCGCATGTTGAGGCATTGAATTANGCGTTGCAAAATGTACCCCAAGAGAAAGTGCGGGTTCATATTTGTTGGGGAAATTACGAAGGCCCGCATGTCTGCGACATCCCAATGTCAAAAATGTTTGATACGCTNATGGCGACCAAATCGCGCTATGTCTTGTTTGAAACCTCGAATCCGCGCCATGGGCATGAATGGCAAGTTTTTGCAGATCGTAAAAATGATATCCCAGACGATAAAATCTTGGTGCCAGGCGTNGTGGATACCACAACCAATTTTGTNGAACATCCNGAATTGGTGGCAGAGCGGCTGCGGCGGTTTTCGGGGATTGTTGGGCAAGACAGGGTGGTCGCCAGCAGTGATTGCGGCTTTGGAACCTTTGCCGGTTTTGGCACGATCGATCCTGAAATTGCCTATGCAAAACTTACGGCGTTGTCTGAGGGGGCGCAGCTGGCGTCAAAAGCCGAAGGGGGATAAGCCCAAGCAGCCNNGGCGCTGNTCCGNATGGCTGANCCGCATGCGGGTTAGCTTATATGTGGGCGGTTTCCCTTNCGATACGGCTTCGGTNTACCCTCGACTGGGTTATCACNGCCCTCTGCGCAATTCACACTTTCAGTGGGACTCTGAGCACCTTGGGCAGGCCGCCAGAGGTTTTTTAGGCAGGTATGANATTTATGTTTATAAGAGGGTAGGGGGGCTAGGCGGGTTATTCAAAACCTACAAGCTGCCTCTGCGTCGCTTTGTGCTAAAGGGCCAAAGCATCGTCAGGCGTTGGCGGCGCAAACGAATATCCCCCCCAAACCGATTGATCGAAATGGATCACCGATCCGGTCATCATGCCGCTATCATCTGAGGCTAGAAATGTAACGGCTTTGGCCACTTCTTTTGGATCTAACAGCCTGCCAAAGGGCATTTCAGCNGCNGCNGCGTCNAGCCAGNTATCTTCAGCCCCGTGATATTCGCGTTGGATNCGATCTTCNCCATCCGACGCCATCCAGCCAATATTCANCTGATTGACCCGAATATTATTGCGCATCAANGCATATCCAGAATTGCGCGTTAAGGTTGCCAATGCCCCTTTNGAGGCGCAATAGGGCGCGATAAANGGCTGACCTGCCATCGCTGANGCCGAACCAATATTTACAATTGAGCCTTTTATGTTCTCGCGGATCATCACTTTTGCGCTTTCTTGCATNAGAAAAAANGGCGCGCGGGTATTGACCGCGAACATACGATTGAAAAGATCTTCGCTGGTATCCAGTAAATTTCCNCGATCCGTAANNCCGGCAGCATTGACCAGNATATCGACCTGNCCAAAGCGCGTATCGGCCTNGGATACAACATTNCGGCAATCNGCCACGCTNTCAAGATCAGCCTNAACAAACACCACTGGAACGCCCGTGCTTTGGGTGATNTTTGTGGCCACATGNCTGCCATTTTCAGCNTNTCGTCCGCAGGTCANAATNGCCTTNGCNCCNGCTTGNGCNAATTGCCANGCGATTGCCGCACCCANGCCTTGCGTTCCACCGGTGACGATGGCCACNTTATTTTCTATTCTATTCATTTTNTGGCTCCTGCTGCTANTTGGTNANACTGTTNGGGNNAGAANAGCGCGGAATGTTTCAGACATTCAACCCTAAAGATAATCTATGCGTCGCAAAAAGCTGATGAAACNCAGAGGATGACTGCCAATATCACGTTACACTCGGTTTTCCTTTGCGGNGCTNATTGNNGAAAACNAGCCTAGGAGCGCAGATTGATACCTGCCCAAAGGTGCTCGACTTTAAATATAANACTCCATAATGAGCTCGGGCCGTTTTCAGATTNAGGCAGAATACNCGNGCTCATCCGNTTNAGGCGCGCAATCGCTGCCGGGTTCTTACCCTCGAGAATAGATATCTTCGTAACGCATAANNTCATCCTCACTAAGATAGCGTCCTGTTTGNACCTCAATCAAAACCATTGGAATCTTTTGTCAAGTTNTTGATGCGATNTTTGGCCCCAACCGGNATAAATATCGAATGATTTTCGTGCAATTGTTGAACCGTTTCATCAACGCTGACTTCTGTCGTGCCTTTGACAATGATCCAATGCTCTGCACGATGAAGGTGGGATTGAAGGGACAACGCGGCTTTGGGCTTTACGTGAATGCGCTTGACCTGAAAGCAATCCCCAATCACCAAGCGCTCGAACCAACCCCAGGGGCGGTGGTCTTTAAGAAAGGCGCTGGCTTGAGCCGCGTTTTTGGCCTTTAAAGCATCTACAGCTTTCTGAACGTCTTGCGCGCGCGATATATCAGCCACCAAAACAGCATCTGTCATCGCAACAGCTATGATGTTATTCAGCCCAATTCCGACCACTTCAAGGCCCTCGCTATCAGAGCGTAAGAGGGTATTGTTGCAGCTAATCGAGGTGGTTGCGCCTGACATGGTAAGACCTTCATTGTCTTTTGGGCTTTCGCGCCAGATCGCATCCCAACTGCCAATGTCTGCCCATCCGCAAGTCAAATGGACCACCGAGAGGTTCTGTGCCTTTTCCATGATTGCATAATCAATCGAGATATTTTCAACGGAGGCCCATTCTTCAGCTTCGAGGCGATAAAACCCACGATCATCTTTGCTCGTCTTTATCGCTTTAGTCACTTGTTTCACCAGATCCGGTGCATGGGTTTCAAAAGCGGTAAGAATATCTTTGGCTTTGAAAAGGAACATCCCTGCATTCCACAGGAAAGAGCCAGACTTGACCATCTCTTGAGCGCGCGCGGCATCAGGTTTCTCGATGAAACGTATTGGCTGGATGGGGCCGTGTTTCACAGGCTTGGGTATTTCTAAGTATCCATATGCTGTCTCAGGATATGTAGGTGTTATCCCAAAGGTGACGATTTGACCCCGTGCCACTTCAGCAAGGCCCAATTTCAATGACAATTTTAAATCTTCAACTTCATGCAGCATCTGATCGGATGGGAGAACCAGCATTGCTGTCTCGGGGTCTTGCTGTGCTAAATATATTGCTGCGGCTAAAATCGCGGGGGCTGTATTTCGCTGCGCAGGTTCGAGCAGTATAGCATCAGGAGTGATGCTGATAGCCTGTAGTTGTTCCTACACAATGAACCGAAAATTTGAGTTGGTGACCACTAAGGGATTTGTGAACTCGGCACCTAGGCTGCGAAGAGCGGATTTTTGAAAAAGTGTTTCGCAGCCGACCAGTGGGGCGAACTGTTTGGGGAAGGATGCGCGCGACACAGGCCAGAGCCGGTTGCCAGATCCGCCGCAGAGGATTACCGGAGTTATCATTTTTACGCTCCATTCCAGTTGCATCCATCTTTTGCAAAAGATATGCGAATTTTTTTAAATCACCGCTTTTGCGCCGGTCATGGGTTTCTTAGACCGTCCAGTAAAAGCAAAAATGTATTCCTGATGTTTTTGTAGCATTCGGTTTTTAAGTTAATGTAGCGTTAAGCTTGGTTACGAATCGCGTCATAAGTCATGTGTAGGGTCATTTGGCTTAATTAAGCTAAACAGCCACGCCATGAATTTTAAATTTCAAAGAGTAATCGCCGCAAAATCTCAAATCTTCTTTTTTATGGCGTCGGAAAAGTCCCACTAACCTGCCCATAACACCCCAATGTCATCTAAATTAACGCATTGAATTTGATGGCTCATTATAACTAGAAGTTCCTATTCTCAAATTCATGATTTGAGGCTGCCATAAACCCGCGCACCGACCCGCAATCAAAGCGCCGTCCATTCAGGCGGACAGTTTCGACATGGCCCTGCTGCGCATGGATGTTGATCGCATCTGCCAGTTGGATTTCCCCTCCTGATCCCGCGCCTAGGCCCCGCAAGGTGTCAAAGATATCGGGGGTCAGGACGTACCGTCCTATCGAGGCCAGGTTTGACGGTGCAGCATTCGCGTCCGGTTTTTCAACCAAGCCTGCAATACCCGCACCTGCACTATTTGGCACAACAACGCCGTATTTTGAGATATCAGGCCCATCAACCTCCATCACCGAAAGCTGTAATTTACCACTACTTTCAAACGCTTGTGCTAGATCTGCTGTCACACCGGGTGCGTAATCTGTTAGAAAATCGTCCGCCAACAACACGGCGAATGGATCCCCNCCAANGGCACGCTCCGCACANAAAACNGCNTGNCCTAAACCCANTTGTTCNGCCTGACGNACAAATATGCANTCNANACCNNNAGGAANGATATTNCGAACCATGTCGGCCTGCGCNTCTTTNCCNTTNGCNCGCAGCATGGTTTCCAATTCATTATTNGCNTCAAANTGATCNTCAATCGCNCGCTTATTNCGNCCCGTCACAAANATNAGNGTNTCGATACCNGCGGCAATCGCCTCNTCCGCAGCGTATTGNATCAAAGGNTTATCAACGATNGGNAACAACTCTTTNGGCATNGCCTTNGTTGCAGGCAAAAAGCGNGTACCANAACCAGCAACAGGAAATACGGCCTTCCTAATGTTCATTAAATAAATCCCTAGTAAAAACTTTATGGTTANAATCTACAAGTTCATCAGTCATTCGGTTNGCAACAATCACGTCAGCCTTACGTTTAAATTCATTCAAGTCAGCTACAACCTTCGAATTAAAATATNTGNCCCTNAACAACNNTGGTTCATANACGATGACTTCAATTCCTTTNGCNTTGATNCGNTTCATTATNCCTTGNANGGAACTCTGNCGGAANTTGTCACTNNCNNCCTTCATNACAAGNCGATANATNCCAACAGTCTTNGGCNGTNTTTTNANAATNACATCNGCCAAGAANTCCTTNCGGGTNGAATTNGCGTCGACGATNGCGCGTATNATNTTCTGNGGNACNGCNTCNTAATTCGCNANNAGCTGNTTNGNGTCNTTTGGNANGCANTANCCGCCATAGCCAAATGATGGATTGTTNTAGTGATTGCCTATACGCGGATCTANAGANACNCCNTCAATAANNTCTCGNCTATTCATATCGCCNGCGAGCGCGTANCTNTCTAGCTCNTTAAAAAACGCGACACGCATCGCGAGATATGTATTCGAAAANAACTTNATNGCCTCAGCCTCACGCGNNCCNGTAAACAAAAGTTCNACGTCAGATTTTAGTGCACCCTCNGCNAGCAAATTCGCAAATNTCNCTGCNCGCTCNGACTTNTCNCCCACAATAATACGACTTGGGTATAAGTTATCGTAGAGCGCCTTACCCTCTCTCAAAAACTCTGGCGAAAATATCACCGCATTAGTCTTTAAACGCTCCCTCACATCCTCCATGAAACCAACCGGAATTGTTGATTTCACGACGATGCAGGCAGTAGGTTCGCTCTCGATGACTTCAGCAATCACTACCTCAACCGAGGACGTGTCGAAAAAGTTTGTCTTTTCATCATAATTGGTAGGCGTCGACACAATCACATAATCGGCACCCTGAACCGAGGCTTTCAAGTCCGTACTCGCAGACAGGTTCAAATCCCGCTCGGCCAAGTACTCAGACAGCTCTGCGTCAATGATTGTTGACTTCCGTGCATTGAGCGCATCCACACGCTCCGGCGAAATATCCACACCGATGACTTCATTATGCTGTGCCAATAGCACTGCATTCGACAGCCCAACATACCCCAATCCAACAACAACAATTTTCATAAACTATGTCTCAAACTTTCTTTTTTCACAGTACATCATAACGCCCCAACGTCGGGGCGTATAAGGATATGGTATTATTGAATTTTCTTTGAACCAAGCTCTAACCAGTTCTTAAATTCTTCTTCAGAAACCTCGTCTGATGCGAGACCTTCCATAAAGGTTACACCTTCGGCGGGTTCAATCGCAAAATGCCATCCATTCAACCGCAAGAAAGTTGCGCTCGTGACAAATGCAGTCCGTTTGTTTCCGTCAACAAATGCATGCGCCTTAGCAATGCCAAAAGCATACGCGGCTGCACATGCGAATGTATCGGCGTCTTCATACTGCCATTTGTTTACGGGTCGCTGCATAGCGTTTTGAAGCAGTCCCTCATCACGAAGCCCCGATGCGCCTCCGTGACGCGCAATTTGGCGATCATGAATGATGTGAACTGCTTCCACTGGAACCCATATTGGTTCGCTCATGCAAGCGCCTGAAGGAGCGTGCGGTTTTCATCCATGACCTCCTCAGCTGCCGCAAGGGCTTCAAGCACCGCTGGATCATGCGCTTGAATTTTTAGCCCGTTGTCGTCAGAACGCGTTACATAAACAGTGTCGCCATCCTTCACGTCGAGAGCTGCTAACATCTCAGCGCTGATTGTGACCACTGATGAGTTCCCTACTTTGCGTATTTTTGTTTGAAACATTATATTTCTCCGTATATATTTGCGTATATACAAATATTTTTGCGGCAATTCAAGACCGACCACTCCGCATAAGCACATCTGCAGTTTCATGTACTGATTGGGCTTGTTCAATGTGCACGCCTTTTTCAGAAATGACAAAGCGAACAGTATCACCCGCTTTCACCCCCAGTGCGTCACGCACAGGCTTGGGCAATGTCGTGGAACCGTTCGCAAAAACTTTAGATTCCAGCATCCTCAAGAAGCCCTACGTCCCATTGAATAATTGACCAACAATACGTTCAACTTACCAATCCAAACCTGTCTTAGTATGAGTAATAGCCTCACGCATACCAGAACTTATGGATTCGCGCACACCAGGAATAGTCATCAGGTTCAGCGTTTCTGTCATTCCGCGCCAAACCTCGTCAGAAACAAGAATTGCATTCCCGGTCTCTTTGAGGATTTCAACCGGCTCACCACTCACCAACAAATCCTCAAAGATCTGCTCAAAATTCTCTTGCACATCTTTCAGTTGGACCTGTTTCATATTGCGTAAAGCGTCAGTCATTTTGCTATTATCCAGCTACCCATAACCTTAAATTATCNGCNGNCTNAAGCNCGCGTNCCNCCNAGCAAATCCNCAATCGCGCTCACATGNGCCGCAAGNGNGTCNGCANTGCCNTTGCCCTCAACATTCAANCGCACNAGCGGCTCNGTNTTNGANCGNCGNANGTTNAANCGCCAATCANCNAANGCCAGNCTCACGCCNTCNGTNTNATCTATNGAAAGNGCNNCCGCNCGGNNGGCTGANAANACNTTNTCAATCGCCTTGCCNNNGTCNGNNACNNTNAANTTNATTTCACCNGAACTTGGNAANGCNGCANATCGATCTTTNACCCAATCNCCNAGTGANCGNNCNGAGNGNGACACAAGNTCCGCAATCAANAGCCACGGNATCATGCCGCTNTCACAATAGGCAAANTCACGGAAGTANTGGTGCGCNGACATCTCNCCNCCNTANACNGCCTCNNGGGNGCGCATNGTCTGCTTNATNAANGCNTGGCCCGTCTTGGANNGNANNGNGANGCCNCCCTTTTGNGNGANAATNTCTTGCGTNTTCCAAATCACTCTNGGGTCNTGNACAATNTTGNCGCCNGNCTCTTTTTCNAAGAAAGATNGNTGCNAGNAGNCCNACGACATATTCGCCGGGNACAAATTGNCNTGTNTCATCGAANAANAANCANCGATCAAAATCACCGTCAAATGCCACGCCAAAGTCGGCCTTCTCNGCCTTGACCACGTCAGCTGTGGCTGCATGATTTTCTGGTAAAAGTGGATTGGGGATGCCATTGGGGAACGTGGCATCCGCTGTGTGGTGCACGCGCACAAACTCAAGCGGTGCGCTGAGCTCCAAGAGCTGGTCGGCAATTGCATCAAAGGTTGGTCCCGCGGCGCCGTTGCCAGAGTTCACAACGATTTTGAGCGGCCGCAGGGCAGGGAGGTCAACAAAACTTAACACGCGCCCCACGTAAGCCTGCCGCGCAGCCTCTGAGCGCTCAAACTCGCGACCAACGTCTGTCACATCAGACCACGCCTGAGAGCTTGCAAGGGCCTTGATGGCTTGAAAGTCGCCCAAATCCTCAAGGGGCTGAGACTGGGATTTGACAATCTTCATGCCGTTATAATGGATCGGATTGTGTGACGCGGTTACTTCAATGCCAGCGCAGGCGCCAAATTCCGTCACCGCCCAATACATCTCCTCCGTGCCAGCCATCCCAATGTTAATTACATCCGAACCAGCATCGCGCACGCCTTGTGACGCGGCGGCCGCGAAGGCTGGGCTGGTTTCGCGCGCATCAAATCCGATCACAACAGATGTGGCGCCCAAATGTTGGGCCACGGCGCGACCCACGCGGTAGGCGACGCCCTCATCAATATTGACGCCAATTTCACCGCGAATGTCGTAGGCTTTGAAGCAGCTAAGGTCAGTCATGTGGATTTGTCTCTTCGCGGCGAGGGGATCGCCTCTCCTGCGAGGCCGGCCTCCTCTTCAAGGGCTTTGATTTCTGCCTTCAAAGCCTCAAACTCTTCGCGCTTTCTCTCAATGAAGCTGTGGGTCAGTAAGGATTTCTCGCGGATCCCTTTCGGCGTCAGCAAATGGGCATACTGACCCTTGCGCGGATTTTTCTTAAAATTCCCAAGCTTTACAAAGCCTTTTTCAACAAGCGCGGTGAGAACGTAATAGGCGGACCCGTTTGAAATCCCAACTTCATCCGCAACCTGCCGTGTGGACATTTCAGGGTTTTGTGAAATCAACCGCATGACCTTCAAACGGATTTCCGCCTGCTGTTCTTCGCGTCGACTAGCCAAAGTGACGCTCCAGAACGGCTACCGCACCGAGNNTTGCGTTGTGCGCAGGCTCAGGTGTTAGATTCCAGCAATGTAGGTCAAGGATGTTCATGACTGTTCAGCTTTGATGGATAGTCCAAAGTTTCTCCGACTACAATCAAAAAAATATCAGGTTGAGACGAAGTGCGTTCCTCCCGGCAGGGTTGCGGGGGGGTAACTAAAGTGTTTAATTTCAATAATTTATGTCATTCCTACGGTCGTGGGTCACCGTCAATTTAGACCAGGATAGGGAGTTTCAGCACGGCAATTGATAGGTTTGCAAGATGTTTCAAATCTGTTATATTCGTTCAATAGTGAGCGTTAAGTCCGATAGGTGTCAAAATGAATCAGTGGTATTTGATACAGTTCAAGCCAAACAGCCATCGCCTGGCGGAGCGCAACTTGCAACGGCAAGGGTTTGAAACATTTTTACCCATGCAGAAAATCACCCGCAGAAAAGCCTCCCGCTTTGTGAGTGATCTAAAACCTCTTTTCCCAGGATATATGTTTGTCAGCGTAAACTCTGAATTGGCCCCTTGGCGCTCGATAAATAGCACGATTGGGGTATCAAAGCTTGTAAGCTTTGAGGGCAAACCAAAGCCGCTTCCTTTACAGCTGATTTCTGGTCTTATGCTCAGATGCGATGCATCTGGTGCATTGCTCCCACCCAAAAGTCTGAACGAGGGAGACAGTGTAGAAATGCTCACCGGACCTTTTGCCAATTTCATCGTTACAGTGGATACAATTGATCCTGAGCAGCGTATTTGGGTCCTTATGGATTTCATGGGACAAAAAACACGCATGCAGGTCAGTGCTGATCAATTGCAACTTGCTAAATGAGCTCTTCCCTAATTTCCTAGCCTTTTCAATTTATTGAGATCTTTTCGGTCGTCCAAGTGCACGTCTGACCATACGCTTTTTATGTAAACAAAAAAGGAGCACATCATGGCACCACTGTCTAAACTTACATTGACGTCCTATCGACGCACGCAGCCTAATCGGGATCCTGTAGAAGAGTGGCTAAGCAAATTTTGGCAGCGATCGAAAAAGCAGTGGCAGTTAGTCCGCCAAGGCTAAGCATAATCTATTTAAAACATAAGAAGGCCGGAATAGCNCTTACGTANAAATTAGTATTTTTTGCGATCAGCAACATGCATTATGGCATCCAAATAGCCTTGCACACTTCCACAATCAAAACGACGCCCATTGAGCGTGACCGCTTCAACAGCATTATTGGCGGCTTGCGTATTAATCGCATCTGCCAGTTGGATTTCCCCACCGGCTCCCGCAGGTTGATTGCGCAGGATATCAAAGATGTCCGGAGTAAGAATATATCTTCCAATGCTTGCTAAGTTTGAAGGCGCTTTATCAGCATCAGGCTTTTCGACAAGGCCTGTAACTGATCCTGGTTCACCATTTGGAACTACAACGCCATACTTGGAAATATCTGGTCCGTTGACTTCCATGACGCTGAGCTGCGTTTTGCCAGTGGCGTTAAATGCCCGAGCGAGATCTGCGGTAACACCTGCACCCTTATAGGTGAGAAAATCATCAGCTAGCAGCACTGCAAAGGGATCACTCCCTACTGCGCGTTCGGCACAGAGTACAGCGTGACCAAGCCCAAGTTGCTCGGGCTGACGCACAAAGATGCATTCCACACCCTCTGGCAGGATGTTCTTGACCATGTCGGCTTGTTCATTTTTGCCTTTGGCCCGCAGAGCCATTTCGAGCTCTTGGTTGTTGTCAAAATGGTCCTCAATGGCGCGCTTGTTGCGACCCGTGACAAAGATCAGCGTATCAATGCCAGCAGCAATGGCTTCCTCAGCCGCATATTGGATCAGAGGTTTGTCGACGACTGGCAACAGCTCTTTGGGCATCGCTTTGGTGGCTGGTAAAAATCGTGTCCCAAAACCTGCGACGGGGAAGACGGCTTTGCGAAGTCTGATCATAAAAATACTCGATGTTGATGTAAACTTTAAAAGCTACCTGATGGGAAGTCGTTACAATTACAATTACGTACTAGGACTTCCAACATGATTTTATTGGAGGCAGGTACCGGAATGGCACCGGTGTACACGGATTTGCAATAAGCTTACATCAATTTTTTTTCATATCTGTCAGTATATTAATGGTATGCTAAATCTTTGTGTACAGTTTTGTGTACGAAAGGTTCGTTTGTTCTATAAAGTTGCTTATTGGTTTTTTCCTAACTATTCAATTTTTTTCGTTTCTGTTTCTTTCCAGACAGGAACCATTGAATTCCATACGCCGTCACTTTTGAACCTATGAAAGACTGCCGCTGCTATATGTATACCTATGAGCCAATAGCTTGCTGTGACTGCTAGCTCGTGTACGGTTATTATGCCCTCAATGAGCAAACCCTCTTTCATCTCCATCCAGTAGATGCCGCCAATTAAGATACCAGAAAGGGCTATTGTAGTTAGGGATGCATACATCCCCAAATGTACTAACCTCGCTGCAAGTTTCTGAATTGCGGATGTCTCCTCAGGTAGTGAAGAAGTTTGTGTTTTAGTCATGTAAAAAAATCTTACGACGAGTAATAAAATCAACAATGTGG
>NHEZ01000053.1 GCA_002172585.1 Cellulomonadaceae bacterium TMED98
CGCTTGAGCCAGACGCCCTTTTCGCTCGACTTCTTTTGTCAAGTCCTCACGCAACTCGTCGATGGTGTCGAACTGGCTGGCAATCGACGCAAAATCGTCGTCTGCTTCTGGCAGTTCACGTTCCTTCACCGACAACACGGTGACCTCGATATTGGCCGTCTCGCCGGCGTGGTCCCCACCAACGAGCTCCGACGCAAAGGTCGTGGCCTCTCCGGCAGTGAGGGTGTCGAGGGCTTCATCAATGCCGTCAATCAGCTGGCCAGAGCCCACTTCGTAGCTAATCGAGTTTGCAGTGTCGATGGTGTTGTCACCAATGGTCGCGGCCAAGTCAATCTGCACGAAGTCACCGGTTGTGATCGGGCGGTCAACCGAGACTAAGGACGCAAAACGCTCACGCAGTTGGTCAAGCTCGGCATCCACGGCTTTCTTATCCACCGCGAGCGCCTCCACCTCAAGGGTGTATTTCGAATAGTCGGGCAGGGTGAACTCCGGGCGAACATCCACTTCCACGGACACAATTAAGTCGCCGCTGAAATCTTTTTCCTCTGGCCACTGCGTGACATCGGCTTCTGGGCGCCCCAGTGTGGATAGGCCCTCGTCGGCCACCGCCTGTTGGAACAGCCGATCCAGGCCCTCGCTCACGGCGTGGTTCAGCACCTCACCGCGACCGATTCGCTGATCGATAATCGGCGGCGGCACTTTGCCCTTTCGGAATCCAGGAATGTTGACCTGCTCCGCGATGTGCTCATACGCGTGATCAATACTGGGTTTGAGCTCCTCGGGGGGAACCGCAATGGTCAACTTCACCCGGGTGGGGCCGAGTTTTTCAGTGGTGGTACTGGGCACGACGTCTCTTTCCTATCGGTCTGGCATCGGGCTGGTCGGGGCGACAGGATTTGAACCTGCGGCCTCCCGCTCCCAAAGCGGGCGCTCTACCAAGCTGAGCTACGCCCCGAAAGGAAACCCGTCAACCCTCGCGCTGGTGCACCCAGTATGACCGCGGTACCAGCTGGAGACAGTCTAACCCAGCGAGAAGAGCCGGGGCCACAAGGATGTCATGCAGTACGATGAAGCGCACCTGGGGATGTAGCTCAATGGTAGAGCCTCAGTCTTCCAAACTGATGGTGCGGGTTCGATTCCCGTCATCCCCTCCATTTACACCGCGTTGTGGGCCACGCGGCCATCGACCACGGTGAGATCCACAGGAACCTGTCGAAGCGCCTCGGCGAGTTGTTCGGGGCGATGACCCATCGCTTCGGCCATCCAGAAAGGATTGGCGCCAAGGGCAATAATGTCGGCAGGTTGTCCGACCTCCAGAGTGGTTCTCGCCGAACAGGCCATTGCTTCTGCCACCGTGACCGTTTGGTCCCCCTCCCACGGCACTCGGCCGTGGTCACTGCGAGTCACCGCTGAGGCAATTTGTGCGAAAGGGTCCAGCGCGGAGACCGGGGCATCAGAGCCAAAGAGCACGTCAGCGCCCGCATCCAAAAGGTCCCGCACGGGAATCACTCGATCTGTCCGGTCGGCCCAGTATCGATCCGCCACATCGCGGTCATCGACGGCGTGCTGCGGCTGCACGCTGGCCTGGACACCTAAGGCCTGGAACCGACGGAGGTCGACACTTCGCAGAAGCTGAGCGTGTTCGATGCGGCCCGGGATTCCGACCTCTTCGAACAGATCCAGCACCGTCTGGTTCGCCTCATCGCCAATGGCATGAAACGCAGGCACAAAGCCGTGGGCTTTGGCCTTTTCCATCAAGCCACGCAGCACGTCTGTCTCATAGTTCATCTGCCCGTACTCCACCGACGCGATTCCGAGGTAGGGCTCGCAGCACCTGGCGGTACGGGTATTGAGGGAGCCGTCGGTGATGACTTTTAAAAAACCCAGGGTGACTCCGGCGGCCACGTCGTCGCCGGAGCGAAGACCCGCTGCAATGGCGGAGTCGACATAGTCGGGATAGACCGCAGTCTCGATGCGCGTGTTCCACCGACCGGTGGCGCGGCGCCGGCGCCAGTTGTTGATGTTGTGGTCAAAATCAAAATCCACGACCCCCACCACGCCCCTACAGTGAGCCTCAGCGAGCGCCTCGTCAATACGGCTGTCTTTAATCTCATCCGGAACACTGCGAAGACGCTCGGCCAAACCAAAGGCGTCGAGTTCCACAAACACTCCAGAGGAGTTGGTTGCGTCCATATCAAACCGGGCTATCGCGGCGGAGTTCAGCCAACAGGCATGGACATCCACACTCCACAACACCCACGGAGTGTCCCCGGAGAGGGCATCGAGCAATGCGGTCGATTTTTCATCGGGCCATAACCCGTCGCGGTATCCGACACCGACCAGCACGTCATCGACCGCAGGAGCTGCCGCCATGAGGTCCGCCGCCTCCGAAGCGGACGTGGCATCTGATAGCGACACGGATCGGCGATAGTCCGCCCACAATCCCATATGCACGTGTTCGTCCCAGAAGCCTGGATGCACGAGCCGGCGATCGAGCTCAATGACCTCTTCGTCGCCATCTCGTCGGAGAGAACCAGCCGGTTCGATTGCCTGAATCAATCCATCGCCCACCCGGATATCCGCGACTGGCTGGCGGCCTGGACCAGGCAAGGTGGCAAAGCGCAGAAGCATCCGGCTCAGCCTAACGAGCACCCGGTGGGGTGGCATCTTGACAACTGGGGCAGTAGTAAAGCTTCCTGGTGGCCATCACAGCCAGGGCAATGGGAGTGCCGCAAGCCAAACACGGCGAACCGGTGCGCTTATAGACGTAGTGGCGCCCGCGACTGTTGCGAAGAGCTTTTTTTCGACCAGCCGGGGTGAGCTCTCCCCTAGTCACCATCACTCCCGTCTTCACACCCTGCTTGAGAAGCACTGTCCAGTCATCCCATAGGTCAGCTAACTGTTCATCGGTCAGGGTTTTTGCTGGCTGCCACGGGTCCAGCCGATGCCGGAATAACAGCTCTGCCCGGTACACATTGCCGATTCCACTGACTAGTTTCTGGTTCATCAGCGCCACCCCGATTGGGGTGCTGGTTTTCTTGAAACGCTCAATGAAACGAGCTTTGTTGACTGACGGTTTGCCGACCAGCGGGTCTGGGCCGAGTGTTGCCATCAGGTCAGCAGCCTCATCGGGAGTGAGCAGTTCACACGCGGTAGGCCCTCGAAGATCAGCGACGACGGTGTCGGAGAGCAGCCGCAGTCTGACTTGGCCGATGGGCTCTGGAGGAAACGACTCCTCGGCCGCCCGGCGGAAGCCCTCTTCGCGCCTGGTTCGTGGCGCTCCGATACTGGATTCACTGGTGTCACCGCCGACACTCCAGGCGCCATAGATTCCCAGGTGCACCCGCAGAATCATGTCTCCTGACCACGACACAAACAGTTGTTTGCCGACCGCCCAGGCATCCTGCATCACCTGTCCGGTGAGCTGCTCAGCGCCGGCGGCGAACCGCCCTTGAGGACTGGAGGCNTCNATTTGNTGGCCGACAAATACGTCNCGGAANAGCACCGCGACNCGGTGGACNGTGTGGCCCTCTGGCATTTACGGGTANGNCGTGCCGGNCTNNGGCACNTCGCCGGTGGCTTCGAAGTGGCGAATCTGACCGATGCGGCGGATATGGCGCTCGTCACCGCTGAAGGCCGTAGCGAGGAAGGCGTCGATCAGCAGCACCGCTTCGTCAAAGGCATGCTGGCGTGCTCCGATGGCCGCAATATTCGCGTCGTTGTGTTCCCTGGCCAACACCGCAGTGTCGCGGTTCCAAATCAGTGCCGCCCGGGCTCCGGGAACCTTATTGGCAGCCATTTGTTCGCCATTTCCGGAGCCGCCAAGGACAATTCCCCGGGCGTCGCCACCGGCGTCGAGGTCCGCCACGACCGCCTGAGCGGCACGAATACAAAAGCCTGGGTAATCGTCTTGGGCGTCGTATTCGGCAGGTCCGTGATCGACCACGTCGTGGCCCAAATCANTGAAATGGTCGGCTAGGTCTCGGAGTAACTCCAACCCGGCATGGTCGGTGGCGAGATGAATACGCATAGGCCCTCAGTCTAAGCCGGTGCGAACGAGGTCACAGAGTGCTGAGTGTTTACCAAAGCATCGCATTTATCCCGTATCCTGGGCGCTNACACTGCTGATGGAGAGTATTGCGTGAGCACCCCTGAATTTCGCCGTGCCGTGCGCGGTTATGACCCGGACGAGGTGAACCGCTCTCGCTCGACCGCACGCGATACCGAAGACCTCGTGAACTCGATGGTGAGTGACGCCGAGAGCCACATGTCGGACCTGCGCCGCCAGCAGACCANGCTCGAGGANTACGTCCAGAAGATGCGTCGNGCGGCGANCGAAGTGGACTTGGAAATACCAGCNTCCAACCCCCGAGCTTGGAAGATATGAAGCCGATTTCTCCGTCCGAGACCGGTGCGGAAGAAGAAGTCCTCGAAGCTGTCGAAGTTCNTGCGGACGAAAAAGCTCAGTAGCCGGACACGCTCACCGGCCGCGTTGCGGTCAGACGAGCGCGCGGGGCCAACGGTGTGGCCTGTGAGAGGAATTTGGTAGTGCCGGGAGAAAACCTCACTCGATCTGAAGCNAAGCGTCGTGCACGCGACCTCACGACTAAGTCCTATCGGTTTGACATCGATATCTCCGATGCCAAGAACTCCGACACGTTTCGCACAAGAGCCGAAATCGAATTCCGAGCCACTCCCGGTATCTCGAGCTTCATCGATGCCCTGGCCGAGACGGTTCACTCGGTGGAATTAAACGGCCGCTCCCTCGACCCCGTGTCCGTATTCGATGGCACGCGGATTGCACTTCCCGAGCTGGAGGCCGTGAACGTCCTTCTGATTGAGGCGGATTTCGCCTACACCCGAAGTGGGGAGGGGCTCCATAAATTCACTGACCCAGTCGATGGTGAGGTGTACCTCTATAGCCAATTTGAAGTCCCTGATTCCAGACGGGTCTTTCCGGTGTTCGAACAACCAGACCTCAAAGCCACGTTTGATTTTCAGGTGCGAGCACCAGAGGGCTGGCAGGTCATCAGCAACCAGCCGACACCCGAGGCCGACGTCTCAGACGGCTCGGCTCTCTTCGAGTTCGGCCCCACCCCCCGGATTTCTAGCTACATCACGGCGCTCATTGCGGGTCCCTACGATGTCGTGCGCGACCAGCTCACCAGTCGCAACGGCAAGGCCATTCCCCTCGGGATCTTCTGCCGCAAATCCCTGTGGGAATATCTCGACGCCGACTATCTGTTCGACATCACGAAAAAAGGCTTTGCCTATTTCGAGGACGTCTTCGGGGTCGCCTACCCCTTCGACAAATACGACCAGCTCTTTGTCCCGGAGTTCAACGCGGGAGCAATGGAAAACGCCGGCGCCGTCACGTTCACCGAGGCCTATGTGTTCCGTGGAGCCGTGTCCGATGCAATGCGGGAGCGCCGGGTCGTCACGGTCCTCCACGAGCTTGCCCACATGTGGTTTGGCGACCTCGTCACAATGACCTGGTGGAACGACTTATGGCTGAATGAATCGTTCGCCGAGTGGGCCTCCACTATTGCCACGGCGGAAGCCACCGAGTGGACCGAAGCCTGGACAACATTCCAAGCGATGGAAAAGAGTTGGGCGTACCGCCAAGACCAACTGCCCTCCACGCACCCGATTGTGGCGACCATCAATGACTTGGAAGATGTTCAGGTCAATTTCGACGGCATTACCTATGCCAAGGGGGGCTCTGTCCTGAAACAACTGGTCGCCTGGGTGGGTCGCGACGAGTTCTTCCAGGGCGTCAGCAACTATTTCAAGCGTCACGCCTGGTCCAATACGGAACTGTCGGATCTTCTCCATGAATTGGAAATCACAAGCGGGCGAGATCTGACGGCCTGGAGCACAGTGT
This sequence comes from Cellulomonadaceae bacterium TMED98, assembly GCA_002172585.1. GTDB lineage: Bacteria > Actinomycetota > Actinomycetes > Actinomycetales > Microbacteriaceae > Pontimonas. The sequence goes on from NHEZ01000053.1 coordinate 5,885, forward strand.
GGCTGGAAACAGCGGGGGTTAACACGCTTCGACCGGAGGTGGAGACCGATGCGGACGGGATCATTACCCGCTTTTCCATCCGGCAAAGCGCCCCGGATGACTGGCCGACGCTCAGGCCCCACCGCCTGGCCATTGGGCTCTATCGTCACGACACCTCAGGGCTCATCCGTTGCCACCGGGTCGAATGCGATATTGACGGCGAGCTCACGGAAATTCCTGATCTGATCGGCCAATCGCGTGGCAACATGATTCTGATTAATGACGACGATCTGGCATACGCAAAAATTCGTCTCGATGCGGAGTCGGAAGTATTCGCCAGGAAACATCTTGACCAGATCACCTCGCCACTGGCCCGGTCGCTCGTGTTGTCGGCAGCGTGGGACGCGACCCGGGATGCCGAAATGCCGGCCACCGAATTCCGGGAACTTGTGCTGGATAACATCGGACAAGAAACAGAAAGCACCACCATCCGCACGGCACTCGGCCAGCTGCAGCTAGCCACCAAGCTCTATTCACGGCAAGACACAGTGGCCGAGGTGCAGGCATCGGTCGCGGACCGGCTCTGGGGGCTGACCCAAGAGGCCGTTGCCGGCAGTGACCTTCAATTCCAACTGCTGAAGGCCTTTGCCCAGATGGTCTGCGCCCCCCAGCACGCAGTCACACTTCGGGGTGTGCTTGACGGGTCGCTCACTCTCCCCGGTCGGGATATTGACACCGACTTGAGATGGGAGCTTCTTGCGGGTCTGGTTCTTCTCGGGGAGGCTGGCGCCGACGANGTTGACACACAACTAGAGGCGGACAACACCTCAAACGGCCAACAATCAGCGGCACGGCTTCGGGCNATGATTCCTACGCCCGCTGCAAAACAGGCCACCTTCGACGAATTACTCACCAATGATGAGATTCCAAACGTCATCGTCCGCTCGATGACCGCGGGCTTCGGCCACGTCAACGACCCCGCACTGCTCGAGCCACTCATTGCGCCGTATTTTTCATCCCTNCAGACCATCTGGGGCTCGCGCACCTACAAAATGGCCGAATATTTAGTGGAGGGTCTTTTCCCTTCAGCCCTGACGACAGNCGCGCTGCGCGACGCCACCGAGCAGTGGCTCGACACCCATGAGGGCCCGGCGGCCCTGCGTCGAATCGTGACCGAGCACCTCGCTGGAGTTCTTCGTGCACAGCGCGCTCAGGAGTGTGACACCGCCGCCCACTAGTTCGTCACTAGCATGAGCGTGTGGACGACGAGACGACAAACTGGCTGGATAGCCTCGGGGCTTTTCTCAGCGAGGACGAAACCGTTTCCCAAGTCGTGCTCACCTTGCTGGGAGGCATACTCACCGTTCTGATTTTCCGTTTTGCCATTCAACGAGTGGTAAACCGTGTGGTGACCGGGGTCAAGCAGCGCCACGGCGCCGAGGACACTCAAGCTCTCACGACGAGCCCCGTCGAAGCCATGCGGCGGGTCCAACGAACCAGAACNATGGGCACCGTGCTCAACGGCTTTGCCGGATGGACCGTCGGCGTCATCGTCGTGTTGATGGTGCTCGCGGAAGTGGGAGTGTCCATCACTCCGCTGATTGCCTCCGCGGGAATTCTCGGTGCCGCGTTGGGCTTTGGTGCGCAGTCACTCGTTCGGGANGTTCTCAACGGNCTGTTCATGGTGTTTGAAGACCAACTCGGTGTGGGAGACATCGTGAATGTCGGAGAAGTGTCGGGTGTGGTCGAACGCCTGGGAATCCGGGTGACCGAAATCCGAGATGTGGATGGGACGTTGTGGTTTGTCCGAAACGGCGAAATCCTTCGTGTCGGTAATTACTCACAAGATTGGGCCCGCGTCGTCGTGGACCTACCGATTCCCTATGAATCCGATATCGACCAGGTCAAAGACCGTCTTCTGCTAGCGGCGANGGAGTTTAGTGCCAGGCCCGAGTGGCGCCGAAAAGTGTTGGAAGACCCTGAAGTCTGGGGCTTGGAATCGATNTCTGCTGAGGCGCTGATTATGCGCCTTGTCGTGAAAGTCCGTGGTGGCGAGCAGTGGGCAGCGAAACGCGCTCTGCATGCGGAGTTAAAAGTGGCTCTCGACCAAGCAGGAATCGACTTGCCACCTCTTAACCGCACGGTTCTCGACGGAACAGAGGGTGTCCGGTCCTCATCAAAACGTGTCGGTCGGAGTGCTGCGGAAGATNCCGATACGGCGTGAGTTCCGGNGACTCCTTCTACGACCAGATCGGCGGGCACGAGACCTTTGATCGTCTCGTGCGTCGCTTTTATGAGGGTATTAAGGACGACCCCGTCCTCCGGCCGATGTATCCAGACGACGATATGGACGGAGCGATCTGGCGTTTGCGCTCATTCCTCGAACAGTATTGGGGTGGACCCCAGACCTATTCCGAGCAACGCGGACANCCNCGGTTACGGATGCGTCATCAACCCTTCAAGGTCAACCCCGAGGCCCGAGACCGCTGGCTGGGGCACATGAAGACNGCCGTTGATGAGCTGGGCCTGGCAGAGCTTGACCGTCAAATGCTCTGGGACTACCTCGAGCGAGCCGCGTTCAGCATGGTCAACACTTTCGAGGACTAGTCCTCGGGCTCACCAAGACCCTCAGGCGTTTCGTGACCTTTGACCAGAACGTAGCCATGGTGGGCAGACAGTCGGACCCACAACCCATTGGTGTGCACAGCAAGGTTCCGCTGGCCTAAAAATCCCAGCGCATCGGCAGCAAAACCAGCCCCCCACGGGATGGCTTTTTTGTGTGGAACGGGTTGGCCCCACACTTCCGCGCGAATCCTCTGGACAACGGGCTCTCCCGCATTTTCGGGAAGCCCGTCGCTAATGGCGGTGATCCCGTTTTTTGCCACTTCGGACAGCAGCGACGACGTCACAGACAGCCGCCTTTTCCAGCCGTCCCTGGGGGGTGTCACCGCGGTCCACTGCAGCGACGGGGATGGGGTCGGCACAGACACCACCACATCACCGTCGTGCTGGAGAGCTTGTTCGATGCGGTGGGTCAAAGATTCGATGGGCACCGTGGTGTCGACGGTTTCCCCCGGGGCCACCTCCACCACTCGGAGACCGAGCACGGTCGGTGTCTTATCCAGAAGCCCTCGCGGAAACAGNATGCCCACATAGCACTGCAGGAAACCATCGGAGGCAATGAGCCTCGCACTACCGTCTAACACCCGCCTGGCCCGATGCAAGAAACTCACCAGGTCACCTGCAGCAGCGCGCTGGGTGATGGTCAGAGTGTCGGACACGGTCGACTATCTCCCCGACTAATCGCGGGTGAGTTTGCGATAGGTCGAACGGTGCGGGGTGGCAGCTTCTGGCCCCAAGCGCTCGATTTTGTTCTGCTCATAGGCCTCGAAGTTTCCTTCGAACCAGTACCAGTTGGCGGGGTCGTCTTCGGTGCCCTCGTAGGCGAGNATATGCGTGGCGACCCGGTCCAGGAACCAGCGATCGTGAGTAATCACGACGGCGCATCCGGGAAACTCCAAGAGCGCGTTTTCCAAGCTGCCCAGGGTTTCCACATCGAGGTCGTTTGTGGGCTCGTCGAGAAGAAGCAGGTTCCCACCCTGTTTCAGGGTCATCGCCAGGTTCAGTCGGTTGCGCTCTCCACCAGAGAGCACTCCTGCCTTCTTCTGCTGGTCGGGGCCTTTGAACCCGAAGCTGGAGACATAGGCGCGGGAGGGGATTTCGACATTTCCGACCTGAATCACATCGAGACCGTCCGAGACCACTTCCCAGAGCGACTTATTGGGATCGATGCCCTCACGACCCTGGTCGACGTAGCTGATCTTGACACTGTCGCCAATTGTCAGCTCGCCACTATCGAGCGGTTCCAACCCGACGATGGTCTTGAACAGTGTTGACTTTCCGACACCGTTGGGTCCAATAATTCCCACAATCCCGTTTCGAGGAAGCGAGAAACTCAGGTTGTCGATCAGTACCCGGTCACCGAAGCCTTTTTTCAGATTGCTCGCTTCGAGAACCAAGGAGCCGAGCCGGGGGCCTGGGGGGATTTGAATCTCGTCGAAGTCGAGCTTCTTGGTCCGCTCGGCCTCTTCGGCCATTTCCTCGTATCGGGCCAATCGGGCTTTTGATTTCGCCTGGCGACCTTTTTGGTTCGAGCGGACCCAATCCAGTTCTTCGGCCAAGCGCTTGGCGAGCTTGGCATCTTTTTTGCCCTGGACATCCAGCCGCTCGGCCTTCTTTTCCAAGTACGTCGAGTAGTTGCCTTCGTAGGGGTAGAGGCGTCCTCGATCGACTTCAGCAATCCACTGCGCCACGTGATCGAGGAAGTACCGGTCGTGCGTGATGGCGATGACGGCACCGGGATACTTGGCGAGATGCTGCTCGAGCCACAACACGCTCTCGGCGTCGAGGTGGTTAGTGGGCTCGTCGAGCAAGAGAAGGTCGGGCTTTTCGAGGAGCAACTTACACAGCGCGACGCGACGCTTTTCCCCACCGGAGAGGTGAGTGATTGACTCGTCGGACGGCGGGCAGCGAAGCGCATCGAGGGCCTGTTCCAATTGACTGTCGAGGTCCCACGCATCGGCAGCGTCGATCGCTTCCTGCAGGGTTCCCATCTCTGCCATCAACGAGTCGAAATCCGCGTCGGGGTCGGCCATTTGGGCAGAAATCTCGTTGAATCGCTCGACTTTGGAATAGATCTCACGCACACCATCTCGGACGTTTTCGATCACATTCTTTGACTCGTCGAGCTCGGGCTCCTGCATGAGGATGCCGACGGTATAGCCCGGGGTCAGGGCGGCGTCACCGTTGCTCGGCTCGTCCAGCCCGGCCATGATTTTCAAAATGGTCGATTTCCCCGCGCCGTTCGGGCCCACCATTCCGATTTTTGCGCCCGGGTAAAACGACATGGTCACGTCGTCGAGGATGACCTTCTCGCCCACTTTTTTACGGGCTTTGATCATGGTGTAAATGAATTCCGCCATGGCCCCAGTCTACGGGCGCAGCCCCCTACTCCTCCTCGTCGTCGGTATCCCCCACACTGCTGCGGGTATAGGTCGTGGTGCCCCATAAGAGGTCGTGNCCGAGAGCATCGGCNTCNACCTCGACAGATGTCCCGCTGCCGGAGTCGTGTTCCCAGTCACGAATCCGGACGCGACCGGAGACCACCACACGGTCGCCTTTACGCAGGCTTTTTTCGGCATTCGCCGCGAGTGCCCGAAACGCTACGACGGTGTACCANTTGGTATCCACATCGACCCACTGTTGAAGCTCGTCGTCATAGCGACGACGNTTGGACGCCAATCGAAAGCTCGTAATGTCGAGACCCTCATCGGTCTGNACGTGACGTGGCGTGGTGGCCACGATGCCGGCTGCGGTCACAGTATTCATCTCTGTCCTCTCTCGTGATGTCGCTCGGGAGTGAGCGCCCTCACCGTGTCAGGAACGACCGACAGCACGGGCGGACGAGAGAGTTTCTGTGGAGAACTCGTTGGCGGTGGAAACTGTGGAAAAGATCAGGCGCGCAAGTAGCTTTGGTAGCTCTGGCGCACCTTTTTCACCTTCGGCGCCGCCACCGCGAGGCAATAGCCCTGGGTGGGGTTNTTCGCGAAGAAATCCTGGTGATACTCCTCGGCGTCGTAGAACACCCCCAGGGGAGAAATCTCCGTGACAATGTCGCCTTCCCACATCTCAGCAGCACGATCCCGCGCCGCCTCAAACAGGGCCTTTTCTTCTTCGTCGCGGTAAAACATGGCCGAGCGATACTGCGTGCCCACATCCGCTCCCTGGCGGTTTAACTGNCGNGGATCGTGGATGGTGAAAAACACGTCCAGGATCACGTCGGAGGGAATCGTGTTCGGATCGAACTCCACGGCCACCGCTTCGGCGTGGCCGGTTCGACCCGTGCAGACAGCCTCATAGGACGGGTTGTCGGTGTCGCCTCCCGTATAGCCCGAGACCACGTCGTGGACGCCGTCAAGAACCCGGTAGGCCGCATCCAGACACCAGAAACAGCCACCCGCGAGGACATAGGTCTTCATGTCTCCCAGGGTAGTGAGCCCACCTGCCAAAACACCGACATCGTGTCGGCTCCCACTTCACGGGGACACGACCTCTGGTATGCCATGCTGTTCGCCGTGCCCATCGCCTCCCGCCTGATTCCCTAGACCGTGGGGTACCTCTACGCGTTTGGGGCTGCTCTGCTCTTTGGGGCGAATGGAAGCCTCACGAAAGTGATGATTGAAGCCGGCTTCACCGCGCTTCAGGTCACTCAATTTCGCGTTCTGGGCGCGGCGCTTATCGCGGGGGTCATGCTGGCGCTCATCAGTCCACACTCCCTCCGAATCCCGCGCTCGCAGTGGCTCACAGTGTTGATTATGGGAGTCGCAGGAGTCGCCATGCTTCAGGCCACCTACGCCATCGCTTTGCAGCTCATCCCGGTGGGCATTGCCTTACTCCTGGAATACCTCGCCGTGCCGATGGTGGCACTGTTTGCGCTGCTGGTTCTGCGCGAACGGGTGCGGACCAGGATTTGGGTATCCATCGGATTGATTGTCGTTGGCCTCGGCATCGTCGCGCAGCTGTGGAATGCGTCTCTCAATATCTGGGGAGTCCTCGCTGGGCTGGCCGCCGCAGTAAGCCTTTCGACCTACCTGCTGATGGGCGAGCGTCAACTCAAAACCATTTCACCGCTCGCGCTGATGTTCTGGGTCATGCTCGCCGCCTCCGCGTTCTGGGCATTCTTCAGCGGGTGGTGGACCATTCCCGCTTCGCTGTGGGTGGAGTCTGTGTCGCTGAGCGGCTCGCTCGAATCGTTCAGCGCCCCCATGTGGGTGTTGTTGCTGATCAATGTGGTCTTTGGGTCTTTTGTCACCTTCCTCATGAGCCTGCAGGCCATCAAATTGCTCTCCGCGACCGCCGCAGGAATTGCTGCGACCAGCGAGGTGGCCTTTGCCTTTATTGTCGCCTGGTTGTGGCTCGGCGAATCCCTCAACCTGTTCCAGTTAGTCGGCGCCACGCTGGTCCTGACAGGCATCATCGTCGCCCAGACCGCTCGGACTAAACCCACCCCGATTAACGCCGATCTTGCCCTCGAAACGGGTCCCATTGTTCTGCCGGATCCACCTGCTGTCCCTCCCGCGCGGGCGTAGTCTGACCGGGTGACCGGTCCGTCCACCCCATGGCATACACGCCAGTCGACTGAGGTCGAGCAGGAGCTAGGAACCTCGCTCGAGACGGGCCTGGATATAACGGGGATGGAAACAGACGGCCCGGAGCGCACGGTGGTGCCGGTGGAGGAAGCGGGAAAACAGATTGTCGAGGCCATCACACACGATAAGCGTCGAATACTCATTGGCTCCGACGCGACCACGATGTGGTGGGCCAACCGCGTCAGTCCGGATCTCGCGAGTAACCTCATTTACCAGGGGATGAAAGACCTCCTGAAGTAACCAGAGAAGGGCGCACCATGGCGAAGCTTTTTGGCAGCTACACCTACACCTGGTGGCAGCTTGGACTGTTGAAGGTTCTGCTTCTGGCCATTGGTGTGATGGTGGGGGCTTTTGCCTCCGGGTTTATCCAAAGCATTTTCTGGCCTCTTCTGGCGGTATCCGCAGTGATTTATCTGTATCTGATGTGGCACACGTTCCGCCCCNGCTCTCCCACGAGGCNCCACCCGACGGAGCGCACCTAGNCCCCGTGAATCGGTGNTGCCCCGCCCGTTAGGCTCGGGCGGTGGCTCATTTACTCGGCGCGAAAGACCTGCGCATCGAATACCCCACCAAAGTGGTGCTGGATGGCATCACCATCGGNGTGGGAAGCGGNGACCGCATTGGTGTGGTGGGGCGAAACGGTGAGGGCAAATCAACCCTGATCCGCGCGCTGGCCGGACGCCAAGCACCAGATTCCGGTGAGGTNATTAGCCGAAACGACCTGCGAGTCGGGCTTCTCGATCAAAGCGACCTCTTTCCCGACCACTACACCGTGGAGCAGGCGGTGGTGGGGCTGNNNGACCAGAACACGAATGGGCGAGCGACCCCACTGTCCGGGACNTCATCACCGGGTTACTGGGANATGTGACCTGGAGTGCACAAATCGGCGATTTAAGNGGTGGNCANAGCAGGCGAGTGTCTCTGGCTGCCCTCCTCGTGGACGAGTGGGATGTGTTGTTTTTNGACGAGCCCACCAACCACCTCGATGTGTTGGGGGTGTCGTGGCTGTCTGATCACTTGGCTCGCCGATGGCCACGCGGTTCAGGCGCTCTGGTCGTNGTGACGCACGATCGNTGGTTTCTCGATGCCAGTACGGAAAACACCTGGGAAGTACACGACGGNNTTGTCGATGTCTATGAGGGCGGCTACGCCGCCTACATCCTGCAGCGGGTGGAGCGGGAGAGAAGCGCNGCGGTCNCCGAAGCCAANCGNCAAAACCTGCTGAAGAAAGAACTGGCCTGGCTTCGCCGNGGNGCTCCNGCGCGGACGGCCAAACCAAAATTTCGGATTAAAGAAGCGACGGCGCTGATTAACGATGTGCCGGAGATCCGCGACCCGGTGAGCCTTGCCCGCGTCGCGACAACCAGGCTTGGCAAAAAAGTCATCGATCTCGAAGACGTCTCGGTGTCCTATGGAGACACCGACATCGTTGCTCCGCTGACCTGGCGGATTGCGCCCGGCGAGCGCACCGGAATCCTCGGAGCCAATGGGGCTGGAAAATCGAGCCTGCTCGGGGTCATTGCCGGAGTGCTGGAGCCGAGCTCTGGCCATGTGGCGCGGGGCCAAACGGTGAAGCTCAGCGTGCTCGATCAACGCCTTGCCACCCTGGCCGAAGTCCAACACGACCGGGTTAGTGAAGTGATCGGTCGCAAGCGCACCTCGTACACCGCCGATGGGGTGGAGATGACACCCGGGCAACTACTCGAGCGCTTGGGCTTTAGCTCCGCTCACCTGTCCGCCCGTGTGTTTGAGCTCAGCGGTGGGCAACGCCGCCGGCTTCAGTTTCTCTTAGAACTGCTCGATGAGCCCAATGTGTTGCTTCTGGACGAGCCCACCAACGACCTCGATACCGAAATGTTGCGCGCGATGGAAGACCTCTTGGACACCTGGCCGGGAACACTCATCGTGGTCTCCCACGATCGATACCTCCTCGAGCGGGTCACCGATCAGCAATACGCCATTGTGGAGGGCCGTTTTCAGCACCTGCCTGGCGGTATTGAGCAGTATCTGGCTTTGGAAAAAACCCAGGGAGACAAAGCCCTCCACGAGGTCACCTCAGGTCACAGCGCCGATCACCACGCTGACGTGTCAGAAGCTCCTGGTCTCCGGCCTGGCAGTAGAGAACATCGGGCCGCGGAAAAAGAACGCAAATCCGTGGAGCGGAAAATTGACGCTCTCCGGGACAAGCTGCGGGAGGCAGACCAGGAATTGGCCACAGCCAATCCCAGTGATTTTCAGGCCCTCGCTACCCTTGCCTCATCGCGCGCGGACACCAAGTCCGAGCTCGATCGGTGGGAGTCTCGCTGGCTAGAGCTTGGCGAACTGCTGGACTAACGGCCGAGGCCCATCGTCAGCGCCAGGTTTCCGTGACGAGACCCACTACCTGGGAAAAATGCTTGAGGTTCGAGGTGACCAAAGTAGCTCCGAGGGCTCGGGCATGGCCGGCAATCAACTGGTCGACAGCACCAGAGGGCCTCCCAGTTTTTTCCTGTTCCGCGCGGACCTTGGCTGCTTCTACGGCCGCCTTGTCGTCGAAGACGACGACAGCAGCAAGAGCGAGAAATTTTTCCAAGGACAGTTGTGTGCGGCTCAAGAGCTTTCCGTTTTCTAGTCCATAGCGGAGTTCTGCTTTCACAATCGAGCTAATGGCCCACTGATCCCGGTCGAGCTGCTCCAGTCTGTGAAGAACGCTCGGATGGGCGGAAACAGCGTCGCTACAGGTGTCGGTATCCAAGAAATACACCGGGGCTACTCCCCTGGTCCAGGGCGCGGCCCTTCTTCGCGACGAGATAGCTCCCCCAGTCCAGGATCCGGCAGGTGTTCTGCTCCTCGAAGAAAGTCAAAGAACGTGTCCGGCTCGTGTGATAGGTCCTGGCTAATTGTGACGCGGCCAGTGTGACGGTTTCGGTGAAGAGTCACCTCCACGGTGGGGTCGAGCCATCCGACGGGTATTCGTACCGCTACGCTTCCCCCGGTTTTAAACATTTTGCTTCGGACCATGTCTGACATAGTGCACTCCCAGGCTTATATATACTTAGTATATACATAAAGTGTGTGGAGAAGCCACCGAGGTTTCCTGGCTGTGGACACTGAGTGAGCGGGTGGCGCCCTCGGCAGGAATCGAACCTGCGACCAAAAGATTAGAAGTCTTCTGCTCTATCCGCTGAGCTACGAGGGCNNGNGGNNAAAACCCCGGATTAATCAGTGTACAGCGGGGCTCGCGCTCACCAACAGGCACTCAGACGCTGCGTGACACAAAGCCCGGTTTTATGCGGCTCTACACAGTGAGTGTTGTTTTCTCATCGCACGCAGATTGCACAACACGTGTGTCACAAACCAGCCTTCTGAGTTATCTAGAGGCTGTTGGCAAAGGTCCCGGACCGGAGACCAGCCCACGCGGGACAACCCTCTCTCAGACGCCCATTCCCAGCAGCTGTCAGGCTTCAGGGTGTTGGCTGAGCAATATGACTCGCGGATATAAGAGACGCCTTACTTTCCGCTCCGGGCTCGTTCTCGGCATTACCGCTCTCGCGATGGTTCAGATGATCGACAATCCGACGAACCCANGGGCAATCGCTTCAGCTCAGGAGATTTCTTCCGNGCAAAACACTGANATTGGCGAGCTGACCGAGCTGATGAGGGTTCTCCATGGTGCGTAGGTCATTCGCGGTCGTCGCGTTGAGCGCACTGGCGTTGGTCGGGTGCACACCGGAGGCCAGAGAAGGCGTGAGCCTGGGTGAGCTGGAACACGTTCACAGCGTCGCCACCGATGGCGAGAGTTTCTTTCTCGCCAGCCACCACGGCTTGTACTTTTGGGCCGAGGACTCTTGGCAACTAAGGGGCGATGAATTCGACGTCATGGGTCTCGCCATTGATGACGGTGTGTTTTATGCCAGTGGTCACCCTGGTCCCACGCAAGAATTTCCCGACCCGCTGGGAATCCTTGTCTCCACAAATGAAGGCCAGACCTGGGCACCCCACGTCCTAACCGGCGAGGTTGATTTCCACCTCCTCGAAGCAATTGGGCCCTCGTTTGTCGGTGTGGCAGCGAATTACGGCGCTGCCGTGGCCTCTCGCGACGCCGGACAGACATGGTCCACCCTCAACCCACCCCCGCTCACAAGCCTCGCAGTGAATCCCACATATCCTGACGAAATACTTGTTGCCTCTGAGGGGCTTCTCCACCTTTCCACAGACACGGGGGCGACGTTTGCTCCTCTGCCCTCCCCCGAAGGAGTCCTGTTTGTAGAGTGGACACAGAGCTCCGTTTTCCTGGGCACAGGCTCCACTGTGCATGAGGGCCCTGGATCCGGTGGACCGTTTAGACCGCTGGATAACACGTTTAGCTCGATCTCTGCCATTGGAGCACACGCCAGAGCAGTCATCGTCCTCGATGAGCGTGGTGTTCACGTCTCCCGAGATGACGGGAAAACCTTCGAGTTGTTGCGCTAATTTTTTCACAAGGCGCCTCTATGGATTCGCGGCCACAGGCTGGAGACAACGTTTTCGCCGGAGCAACTCAGTCGCACGCCCATCCCACGAACCACCACTTCTCCACCACTACCCTTTAGATAGTGCGATGTGGGGGGGTAAGTAGTCGGAAAGTCTTCTGCTCTATCCGCTGAGCTACGAGGGCCAGAGGCAAAAACCCCGGAAACCCAAGTGTACAGCGGGTGATATGGTCAGAGTGGCACAATCACTTGCAACGTGAAAGGCATCATGAAATTCATCACTGTAGCGGGAAGCGCGGGCTTTTTTGGCGTCATGCTCTCGATCGGAACTGGCCTCGTCCCCTTCTTCTATCTCGCAGGACCCAGCGCCTTTGAGGAATGGTTTGCCACCTACTTCGTCTTCTTTCTCTCTGGCGTGTTGAGCACCAGCGTCCCGGCTTTTATCGGCTCCATCGCACTGATGAGGCGAAGCGCCAAGGGCTCACACGAGCGTCGCCTATGGCGCAACACCCTGCTCGGTCTCGTCGTTGTCTATGCAGTGACCATGGCAGTGCACTTACCCCTGAACTTTGCGTTCTGGTCATTTGAACTTTCCGACGCGGCGATTGTCGCCAACCTCG
>NHEZ01000054.1 GCA_002172585.1 Cellulomonadaceae bacterium TMED98
TACGGTTTCCGCCACCCCGATCTTCAGCGGGCGGACACTCTGGGCAGTTTGGAGGCCATGGTGGACCAAGAGCTCATCGCCGAACCAGACGCTGCGGTGTTGCGGGAGGCCTGGCTTCTTGCCTCCAATATCCGAAACGCGCTCACGCTGTTTGGCAAACCCTCTGATGTGTTGCCCGTGGACCGCGACAGCTTGGAAGGTATTGCCCGGCTTCTTGGCTACCCACCGCGCAGTGCATCGGCGTTAGAAGAGCACTACCTGCGCACTACCCGGCACAGCAGAAGCGTGTTTGAGCAGTATTTCTTCGCCTAACGCAGTGAGGGGGCCGACCAGTGGCCGACCCCCTCAGAAGCGTGCTCGCTACACGCCGTAGTACAGCTCAAACTCAAACGGGTGCGGACGCTGCGCGTAGGGCAACAGTTCGTTCTCCCGCTTGTAGTCAATCCAGGCCTCGATCAGGTCAGTGCTGAACACACCACCCTGGGTGAGGAACTCGTGGTCGTTTTCGAGAGCGACCAGTGCTTCCTCGAGGGAACCCGGCACCTGCGGAATTCCCTTGGCCTCTTCGGCTGGAAGTTCATACAGGTCCTTGTCGACCGGCTCGTGGGGTTCGATTTTGTTCATGATTCCATCCAGCCCGGCCATCATTTGGGCGGCAAAGGCGAGGTATGGGTTACCCGAGGAGTCTGGCGCGCGGAACTCGATGCGCTTGGCCTTCGGGTTAGTGCCGGTAATCGGGATACGAATCGCGGCCGAGCGGTTACCGGCCGAGTAGACCAGGTTGACCGGTGCTTCGAAGCCCTTGACCAAACGACGGTACGAGTTAATCGTCGGGTTGGTAAACGCGAGGATGGCCGGGGCGTGCTTCAGCAGGCCACCGATGTACCAGCGGGCTAGATCGCTCAATCCGCCGTAGCCTGCCTCGTCGTAGAACAGTGGCTTGCCGTCGTTCCACAGCGACTGGTGGGTGTGCATTCCCGACCCGTTGTCAGCGAACATGGGCTTGGGCATAAAGGTGGCTGTCTTGCCCCAGTTGTCCGCCGTGTTCTTCACGATGTATTTGAACTTCAAGATGTCATCGGCCGAGTGGACCATGGTGTTGAACCGGTAGTTGATCTCACACTGTCCGGCCGAGCCCACTTCATGGTGGCTACGCTCGACCGAGAGGCCGACCTCTTCCATCTTCAACACCATGTCGTCGCGAATGTCCGCCATCTTGTCGACCGGCGTGACCGGGAAGTACCCACCCTTATGAGGGGTCTTGTTGGCCAGGTTGCCGCCAGGCTCAACACGGGCGGTGTTCCACTCACCCTCTTCACTATCTACGGCATAGAAGCTGGTGTGCTGGTTGACCTCATAGCGCACGTCGTCGAAGACGAAGAACTCCGCCTCGGGAGCGAAGAACGCCGTGTCGGCGATTCCGGTCGAGGCAAGGTATTTCTCCGCCTTCTTCGCCACCTGGCGGGGGTCGCGTCCGTAGATCTCTCCGTTGCGCGGGTTGTAAATGTCAAACAGCATGACCAGTGTGCGCTCGGCGCGGAACGGGTCTACATATGCGGTTGTCACGTCGGGAATCAACTGCAGGTCAGATTCGTGAATCGACTGGAACCCTCGAATCGAGGAGCCGTCGAAGAGTTGACCCACGGTGAAGAACTCTTCATCCACCGTGTGGGCCGGGATGTTGAAGTGCTGCTGCACACCCGGAAGGTCGGTGAATCGAATATCAAGGAACTTGACGTCGGTGTCTTTAATGAAGGCGAGAGCCTCAGACGAATCGCGGAACATACACACTCCTGTGTTCGGTTTAGCCAGAACTACCCCTCGGTAGCCCCTCTAACGTACTGAGCAACTGTCACATCGGGATATCCCCAATGTTTCCGGGATGTTACAGACCCACCCCTACACTGACGGGGATGGGTGAAGCAGACGCTGAGTGGCCCGGGAAGAAATTTGGCCTTCCACAGTCTGGCCCGCGCAGTGTGCCGGGGTGGAACCGGCGGATCGCCGGGCTTCTCATCGACTGGGTGCTGGCGATGGGAGTGTCGGCAGTGTTCTTCGGCTTCGATTCCACGGCAATCTTGCTGATCTACATCGCCCTGCACATCATCGGCGGATTACTTGTCGCCGGCTCACCCGGACACCTCATCACCAAAATCCGCATTGCCCCGATTACCGGAGGTCGGTTGGGTCTGCTTGCTCCGATTGTGCGCCCTGTGTTGATTGCCCTCGTGATTCCGCCGCTCCTGAACGACGACGATATGCGAGGTGCCCACGACCGATTGGTCGGGACAATTTTGGTCAGCCGCTAGCGCGGTTTTGGCGCCCGGGCTTTCATCGGATCCATGCCCTTGGGAATGGGCATAGCACCTGGCTTCTTCAGCGACTCCAGACGGTTCGCCACCGCCAACACTTCTGCTTTGTTGAGCTCTTTTTTCAGCCCGTTCATCGCTTTTCGTAGCTTCCGCAGCGGGACCGAGTTCTCATCTGGTCCGACGTGGAGGTAGTGGATCGTGACTTGGGGAACAGCACGGGCGATATGACGGCGTTCGTCTTCCAACATCTTTTTCGTGCGGGTCTTGGGGCCCTCCGCAATCAGGACCACTCCACATTTACCGACCGCGCGATAGACCGCGTCGCGGGAGCGCGGGTTCACTGCAACTGGATATTCGCTTGCCTGCCAGGCGCGCCGAAGTCCGTTTTGCAGCACGGCTCCCACCGCTCCTGCCTGGCCTTCAATCTGTTTATAGGCAATGGTCTCGGCCCGGTTTCCCAGCACCACCAGCACCAGAAGGACTCCGGTCATAATGCCGGAGAGAATCCAGAGGACGGTGGTCAGAATGCCGGCTGGGAGCACCGTCAGCGGCAACACGATTCCCAAAGCAACGGGAACGAGGAACACCAGGAGCAGAAGCGGAACAATCCATTTATCCGCCTTGCGGGTCATCTGGAAGACCCGCCAGAGCTGGGTCATCCGACCCGGTTCTTTTTCCGTTTCTGCTGCCACGGACTACAACCCCATCACAGCGTCGAACTGGGCGTCTTCCAGGCGGTTTTTCACCTGGGTGAGGAACCGGGCAGCGTCGGCGCCGTCCACAATGCGGTGGTCGTAGGACAGGGCGAGATAGACCGTTTGACGCACCGCGATCGAGTCCTCGCCGTCGTGGCTCACCACGACAGGCTTTTTCTGCACCGTTCCGGTGCCGAGGATGGCGACCTGAGGCAGGAACACCACGGGAGTNTCGAACAGTGCACCCCGCGANCCGGTGTTCGTCACGGTAAANGTGCCGCCGGAGAGTTCATCGGGACCGACTTTGTTGTCCCGGGTGCGGGCAGCAAGATCGGCGATGTCCACCGAAATTTGGGCGAGNGTTTTNNNTCCNGCATCNCGCAGCACCGGAGTNANCANACCCCGTTCGGTGTCGACGGCAATNGAAATGTTTTCNGTTGCCGGGTACACGATGTTTTCTCCGTCCACCACAGCATTAATNATCGGGTGGCTTTGCAGTGCTTCNGCGGCCGCCCGAACAAAGAAGGGCAGGAAGCTCAACTTGCCCCCGNTCTGCTGAACGAACGTGTCTTGCACNCGGTGGCGAATCGCCGCAACCTCGGTGACATCTGCTTCCACCACGGTCGTGAGCTGGGCTGTTTGCTGCATTGAGGCCACGGCTCGCTCGGCAATCACCTTGCGCAGTCGGCTCATCGGAACGGTCGTGCCACGGAGCTCGGACGCACCAGCAGCTGCCGGAACATCTCCACTGTGGACAGGCGCCGGGGACACCGGCGCAGCGGGAGCTGCCGTCGTCTTCGCGGCGGCCAGCACGTCTTCTTTTCGAATCCGGCCGCCCACACCACTACCCGTGACCTGCGAGAGATCCACTCCGTGGTCTCCGGCGAGTTTCCGCACAATCGGCGTCACATAAGCAGGCCCAGTGGAGTCGGCGACCGCAGGAGGGGTTGCCGCGGCCGGCTGAACCGGAGCAGCGGGCGCTGCTGGAGCGGGCGCTGGAGGCGTCGGTGCCGGAGGTGTTGGAGCAGGAGGGGTCGGGGCAGGAGGAGCGGGCGCTGCCGCGGGCTCAGGACTCGGAGCTGGGGGAGCGGGAGGCGCAGGCGCAGCGGCGGGTTCGGCCGCAGCGGGCTCTGGGGTGGCAGGTGCTGCGGGCTCAGGTGCGGCGGCCTCAGCTGCGGGCGCTGCCGGGGCTGAGGCGTCACCGGCGTCGCCAACGCGGGCGAGAACGGCACCCACTTCCACCGTTTCGTCCTCGGCGACGAGGATTTCTTGCACCACACCGGCGACCGGAGAGGGAATCTCAGTGTCGACTTTGTCGGTGGAGATCTCCACCAGCGGTTCATCCACGGCTACCGTGTCGCCCACGGCCTTCAGCCAGCGGGTGACGGTTCCTTCGGTGACTGATTCACCGAGGGCGGGAAGTGTGACGTCACTCATCGTGTGTCGGTCTCCTAAGTAGGGCTTTACAGCGCGTGGAGGGGCTTATCGGCGATCGCCATGAAGGCTTCACCGAGCGCCTCGTTTTGGGTGGGGTGGGCGTGGAATAGCGGGGCCACGTCTTCGGGGTAGGCATCCCAGTTCACTGCCAGCTGGGCTTCGGCAATCAATTCACCCACGCGGGCACCGATCATGTGCACACCTAAGACCGGACCATCGACCTGACGGATGACTTTGATTGACCCGGCCGTTTCCAGAATGTGACTCTTGCCGTTTCCCGCGAGGTTGTAGTCGTAGGTGGCGATGCCGTCCTGGCCGTACTGCTCGATGGCTTTGGCTTCTGACAGTCCGACACTGGCGACTTCTGGCTCGGAATACGTGACTTTCGGAATGTACTCATCGCTAATGACCTGCGGGTTAAGTCCAGCAATTTCTTCGGCAACGAACACTCCGTGTTGGAATCCACGGTGGGCAAGCTGGACACCGGGAACAATGTCACCGACGGCGAAGACACCGGGGACATTCGTCCGCAGACGCTCATCCGTAGTGACCCAGCCGCGCTCCATCGCAACACCGACCTCTTCGAACCCCATGCCCTCGGTCCGGGGACCACGACCCACCGCGACCAGCAGCATCTCGGCTTCAAAAGTCTGCCCATCTTCCAGGGTCACGACCACGCCCTGGTCGTTTTGGGTCACACTCTGGAACTTCACGCCCAAGGAGAAGTTGATCCCGCGCTTGCGATAGGCCCGTTCAAACTGTTTGGACACCGATTCATCTTCGGCGGGGACCAAATGTGGCAGACCCTCGATGATGGTGACCTCGCTACCAAACGACTTCCAGACGCTGGCGAACTCGACACCAATGACGCCACCACCCAACACGATTACCGACTGGGGCACGTGCTCGAGCTGCAAGGCCTGCTCGGAGGTCAATACTTTGCCGCCAATGTCCAGACCGGGAAGAGTGCGGGGATAGCTTCCGGTGGCGAGAATGACGTGTTTTCCCGTCACGGTGTCGGCACCCACCTGCACAGTGGTCGGCGAGGTGAGCTTCCCCTCACCCTCAATCGTGGTCACGCCGCGGGCTTTCAACAGTCCCTGGAGGCCTTTGTGCTTACTCGTTACCACGGCGTCGCGGTAGGAGTTCACCTTGGGCAGATCAATGCCCTCCAGCGTGGCGTTCACGCCGAACATCTCAGAATGTCTCGCTGCATCGGCGACTTCACCGGCGTGTAAGAGCGCCTTCGTCGGAATACACCCGACGTGCAGACAGGTACCACCCACCTTGTCTTTTTCGATAAGCCCCACGGACATCCCGAGTTGGCTGGCGCGAAGCGCTGCGGCGTATCCACCACTCCCGGCTCCGAGGACGACAAGGTCAAAGGTGTGGTCAGTCACCAAAAGCTCCCAAATTGTGTGCGGGGTGTTCCGATATCCGGGCCTGATGGGCCCAGAACCCTCAGCCTACTACTGCTTCAAAGAGGCAAAACCGTCNGCGTCCAGGCCCGTGACCAGCTCAATCAGCGCCCTCGTGGTCGCCCCGGTCGCGCCTTTGGGTGTGAAGCCATAGGCACTGCTGGAATTATTCGCAGGCCCCGCAATATCGAGGTGGGCCCAGGCAATAGTCGGGTGTTCTGCCGTGCCGACAAACTCCTGCAAAAACAACCCCGCGACGATTGTTCCTCCCAGCGCATTTCCGGTCGCAATATTGCCGATATCGGCCACATCCGAATCCAACCCCGAGCGCAGCTCCTCCGCGAGAGGGAAGGGCCAGACCTGTTCGCCGGTGCTCGANGCCACNGNTTCGATNACCGCACGCGCCGCCTCACTNCCCATCAACGCGGCGTAGCGCTCGCCGAGCGCTTGNCGNGCTGCCCCCGTCAGAGTGGCAATGTCGACAATGAGGTCCGGGCCTTCTTCGCTGGCTGCCTGGAGTCCATCGGCCAGNACCAAACGNCCTTCCGCGTCAGTGTTCAACACTTCGACCGTTTTCCCACCGCGCACGGTGATCACATCACCCGGTCGCTGAGCGGTACCAGAGGGCATATTTTCTGCCAGGCAGAGCCACCCGGTGACCGCAATCGGTGACCCCATCGCGGCCAGAGCCCGCATCACACCCGTCACGGTGGCGGCTCCGGTCATGTCATATTTCATGCCGATCATGGCGGCTGGCGCCTTTAGCGACAGGCCGCCTGAGTCAAAGGTGATGCCTTTGCCGACCAGAGCAATGTGTCCAATCGGGTGTGTCGGGCGGTAGCGCAGGGCGACCATCCGCGGCGGGCGAACAGAGCCCCCGCCCACTCCGAGCAAGCCACCACAGCCCTCCGCGAGCAGTTTCTTCTCATCCCACACCTCGACGGACACGTCGGTGCCGGCAAAGAGCTCGCTCACGGTGTCGGCAAACTTCTCCGGGTAGAGGGTGTTCGGTGGGGTGTTCACCAGGTCNCGCACCTGCCAGACCGCCGTNGCGACCGCTTCCNCCTCCTGGAGCTCGGTGTGCATCGAGCGCCCCCTTGACAATCAACTCGGCCCAGACCGGATCCGAGGAAGGAGTTTTGTGGCCGTCGAATCGGTAGCCACCAAGCAGTGCTCCCTCAATGGCCGCGCGGGTGTGGAGAGGGCCCGATCCAGGAAGAGCGATGGCCAGTCGTGCGCGTTTTCCCGCCTCCCTGGCTCCCGCTCCTGCCGCGTAGCGAATCTGCTGGGCGTCTGGCTGGTCAGTAGGAATCCCCACCAACACAATCGAGGGAGTTTTCCAGCCTTCTGGCGAGGGAATGGTGCGGACGGAGTCTTTTTCTGCCTTCACNCCGAGCGTGTCGATCACACGGTGTAGCCACTCGGCGTGGTCGTCGTCGATATTTGGCTCGGCGATCTGCACACCGTCACCGGAGGCAATCACCCCCAGAATCAGCCGATCGGCCTCGATATCGGCCGGGAGAGTGTCGGTGAGGGTCAGCGTTGGAGTATTCACCCCGTCATGGTAGCCCGCGGTGGGTGAGCCATCAGTGAACATCCCAGGCCAGACTGACTCGGAGGCGTAGCATGACGATATGGCCTCGACGAGACTGTTTCACCCTGTGCATCCTGCACCGGATGTCCCCTCGGGCCTTCCCCTTGTGGCAGCGCTGACGGGCTTTGCCGATGCGGGCTCAGCTGTCTCCCTGGTCTCGCAGTATTTGTCCGACACCCTCGAGAGCACCGAGGTGGGACGCTTCGACAACGACGAGATCTTGGATTACCGGGCCAGGCGGCCGATTTTCCAGTTCGATGAAACCCACCTGACAGATTATGAGCCGCCACGGCTTGGCGTGGACCTGGTGACCGATGAGTTGGGGGAGCCCTTTCTCCTGCTCTCTGGCTACGAACCAGATATGCGGTGGGAGCAGGTCAACCGGGAAATTGTGGAGCTCGTGGATTTGTATGACGTGAGTTCGACCACCTGGGTCCACGCCATCCCCATGCCCGTGCCACACACCAGACCTCTCGGAGTGACGGTGAGCGGAAATCGCGAAGAGCTCACCGATCGGTTCTCCGTTTGGCGCCCCACCACCTCGGTGCCGGGCACGATGATGCACCTCGTGGAATACACCCTCCAGAAGCGCGACCACCCGGTGTCCGGGTTTGTTGTTCTCGTCCCGCACTACCTCTCGGACGCCGAATTTCCTGCTGCTGCGGTCAGTGCCCTGGAGAGTATTACTGCGGCGACCGGTCGCATCTTCCCGACCGATGCACTGCGCGAACAGGGCAGAAGCTTCCTCGCGGGTATTGCGGACCAAGTAGAAAACAACGAAGAGCTCCAACGGCTCGTGGGGGTGTTGGAAAAGCGCCACGACTCGTATATGGAGGACAACCCCCTGGCCTCACCGTTAACGGATGAGGCCGGTGAGGTGCCAAGCGCTGAATCCATCGCCCAGGAATTGCAGAATTTCTTGGCGCACCGCGCTCCGGATACACCCGACTCGTCCGCGGACCAGTGAGCCTCACCGCCCCCACACCGTGGCGTGCCATAATGGGGGCACAAGGCCCTGTGGGCTCCGCGAGGAGCTTGACAAGGGTCTTCCTACTGCCCGCTGATGTGAAGTAGGTGCGCTGTGGCGTCATCTCGCGAGTCAACTCCCCCCAAACGTTCTGGGGGTCTCGGCGGTGTCCTGAAACGGCTCGTCGGTCGCGGTGCCGACGCTCCAGCGTCCTCTCCCGCCTCAACTTCGAAGGACTCCTCCTCTTCCGTGTCTGCTAAGAAAACCTCGACGGCTTCGTCCTCCACATCCGCTACTGCCGCAAAGAAGACCACCGCCGCAAAGAAGACCACCGCCGCCAAGCCTGCTGCGAAGAAACCCGCCGCNAAGACGACGGCCACAAAAGCCGCAGCGAAGAAATCCGCGGCAACGAAGCCGGCGGTGAAGAAGCCTGCCGCCAAGACCGCCGCTGCTAAGCCCGCTGCGAAGAAACCCGCCGCCAAGACACCCGCGAAGAAGGCGCCCGCCACGAAGACAGCTGCACAAACCCCGGCAAAGAAGACCACAGCGGCGAAACCGGCCGCCAAGAAGCCGGCAGCAAGCAAGCCAATAGCAAAGAAACCGGCAGCGAAAAAACCTGCTGCGGCTTCGTCTAGCGCCAAGAAAACAACCGCGAAGAAGCCTGTTGCCGCGAAGACACCGGCGAAAAAGCCCGTCGCGAAGAAAGCGCCAGCGAAGCCCACGTCTACCAAAGCAGCGCCCGCGACTGAGAAGTCTGATGACACGGCACCGGTCGCTGACGATGAACCCGTTGAGGCCACGACAGACACTCCCGACGAGGCCAGTGCCGATGGCGCAGAGGCCGATGCAGACGAGGATGTCGAACCCGGTGAAGAGCTCGATCCCCGCCAGGTAGAAGCGCTTGGAGCTGCTGTTCTTCAGCAAGTTGCCGGTGGCGGTGAGGCTCTGCCTGCCGGCGCCATCGTGATCAAGTCCACCGATGAAGAAGACGTGCCAGTGGTGTCCACCACCATCACCGGAGCCACGGCTGACCCGGTCAAGGATTACCTCAAGCAGATCGGAAAAGTTGCCCTTCTCAACGCCGAACAAGAAGTGTCGCTGGCGTGGCGTATTGAGGCGGGCCTGTTTTCCGAAGAGAGGCTCTCTGGTCTGACCCAGCGGGAAAAAACCACCAAGCTCGCACGCGAATTGCACGAAATCGCCAAAGACGGACAGCGGGCCAAGAATCANTTGCTGGGGGCGAACCTCCGCCTGGTGGTNTCCNTGGCNAAGCGCTACACCGGTCGAGGGATGCAGTTTCTCGACCTCATCCANGAGGGAAACCTGGGTCTGATTCGTGCNGTCGAGAAGTTCGACTACACCAAGGGCTTTAAGTTCTCCACCTACGCCACCTGGTGGATTCGACAGGCCATCACCCGGGCCATGGCGGACCAAGCNCGAACGATTCGTATTCCTGTCCACATGGTCGAAGTCATCAACAAACTTGCTCGCGTGCAGCGACAAATGCTCCAGGACCTGGGTCGGGAACCCACTCCGGAAGAGCTGGCTCGCGAGTTGGATATGACGCCNGAAAAGGTGGTCGAAGTCCAAAAGTATGGACGCGAGCCGATTTCCCTGCACACGCCTCTCGGTGAAGACGGCGACAGTGAGTTCGGTGANCTGATCGAGGACACCGANGCNGTTGTNCCCGCAGACGCCGTCGGTTTCACGATGCTGCAGCGTCAGTTGGAATCCCTTCTCGATTCCCTGTCTGAACGGGAAGCAGGAGTGATTCGAATGCGCTTTGGGCTCGGTGACGGGATGCCGAAAACGTTGGACCAAATTGGCGACACCTTCGGGGTGACGAGGGAGCGCATCCGCCAAATAGAGTCCAAAACGATGGCGAAGTTACGCCACCCGTCACGGTCGCAGGCTTTGCGCGACTACCTCGAATAGGAACCCGGTGCGCTACCGGCTTGCTCTCGCCGTTGGTCGGCTCGTCCGGCGGCTTGCGAGAGCGCGAGGGGGAGGCTCCGCCTTTCCCGGCCTGATTGCGCTGCGCATCGATCCGAATTTTCTGGAACACTCCATCGGTCAGCTTCCGGGCGGAGTCGTGTGTGTCACGGGCTCGAACGGGAAGTCGACCACCACGTCGATGATTGTGGCCATTCTTCGCGGCCACGGTCGTCGAGTGTTCACCAACCCGGCCGGAAGCAACCTGCCGCAGGGATTGGCCTCTGCGGTCCTCGCCGACGCCGGGTCGGATGGGTCACTCCCCGCCGATCTTGCTGTCTTGGAAGTCGACGAGGCCTACGGCCCCCAGATTTCTGAACACATTCCTCCCACCCACCTCGTTGTCACCAATTTGCAGCTCGATCAGCTCAACCGCTTCGGCGAGCCTGAGCGGGTCTGGCAGATGATGCGGACGGTTGCCACACGAACCTCCGAGAGCCTGTTGGTCAACAGGCAAGAGCCAGCCCTTCTCGCCTTAGGGGCTGACCTACCCGGGGTGGCCGTGCATTCGATTGACCTCAGCCAGCAGGTGCTTGATGCCTCGCCAGAGGGATTGGGTGCTGCGACACTGTTCGACGAGCGCGGAGAGGCCACCACGAATGACCCTCCCGTCGCACTCCTCGAGGCGTCTGACGGACGACGTGCCCACATCAGTGTCGACGGTCAGGCCGCCGATATCTCTCTTCCTGACGAGGGCGTGCATTGGGCTATTGATGCAGCGTTAGCCGTGGGGTCTGTCCGCATCCTTCTGGGCGATGACTGGTCGTGGGAGGTGACCCGGCAGGCGTTTGCCGCCTTACCCGTGGTCTACGGACGAGGCGAGACCGTGTCGGCCGGAGGAGTCGACATCACGTTGTTGATGCAAAAAAACCTGCCCAGCATGCGTGCCAATCTCTCGGTGGTGATGAGCCAGCCAGAACGGTTGTGGATTGCGGTCGACGAGGGAACGCCAGACCCTTCCTGGATTTTTGACCTCGACCTGGGTCCCATCGAGCGGGTCGACGTGCTGACCGGGTCGAAAGCCCACCACTGGGCGACGTTCCTCGCCTACCGGGGTGTTCAGGTCGGTCGCATCATTGACGACACTGCTGATGCCCTGCAGTTCTTCTCGTCGAGTGGGACCAGCCCCGTCACCGCGATTGTCAATTACGAACAGATGATGAGTATCCGCCGGCTGGTCGGCAAGCGTGACCTAGAAGCTGCCGTTGGAGGCGAGGCAGCATGAGCACACCACTGCGCCTTGTCCGGATTCTTCCCGATCTGTTGGGCATCAATGGCTCCCTCGGTAATGCTGAGGTCCTCCAAGTTCGCGCCCGGTGGTGGAGCGTCCCGGTCGAGGTGACGGATGTGTGGGAGGGGCAGCCATTGCCACCCTCGGCAGACATCGTGCTGCTGGGCCATGGCACATCGTCTGCCGCAGCACGCGCGGCCGCCTCCATTGAGACGTGGCGCGATGAGCTTCATGCCCTTTACACCCGTGGAGCCTCGGTCGTCGGGGTGGGCCTCGGTGGTGATCTTCTCGGTCAGAGCCTTCGCGTCGGACAACAGCAGCTCTCTGGAGCAGGTCTCACCCCGACCCGCGCCACCTTGCAGGCCAACAAAGTCTCATCCGAAGTGGTGGGTATCGATTCTGATGGCCGGGCTATTGCCGGGTATCTCAACGACCTCACCGAACGCGAGGCTGTGTCGACGCCACTGTGCACACTGCAGCGGCCCCGAAACCTACGGGACACCGACGGATACCGTGCAGAGCGAATCTGGGTCTCGAGCCTGTCCGGACCTCTTCTTGCCCTGAACCCCCATCTTGCCGACGACATCCTCTCCACACACCGCACACTCCCGGCCCCCACTGAGCAGCACGGGGCGGCCGATACGGCAGCAGCGATGGCCCGTGCCGCTATTGCCGCCAGGCTCGGCGCTTAGTCTTCCCAGCTGCGCGGAATCTCCGGGCGAAGCGCCACCAATACCTCATCGCCGATGGTTCCGCACCATCCGGCCCACTCCTCGATAGAGGGGGCACCGGGTGCCGCCCCGAGGATCGGCACCGTCTCGCCCGGAGAGAGGGCAGGCGCCGCTGAGTCGGCGGTCGGTGGTGTTAGCGAGGTCTGGTCAATCCCAACCTGCTGAATGGAGTAGCGCTCACCGTGGACGGTGATGTGCGCGGTGGCATCGATCGGGGAAAGGAGCCCGTGGGAGGAGCCAATGCCGAGCACGAGACGTTCGGCATTCACCTCGATCACGGGCGCGTGCACTGTCATNACCGGGTGGAACCCGAGCGCCTCGGCACTCCGGTCGGCCACGGGGCTCACTCCATAGGCGAGAATCCCCAGACGCACCATCTCGAGCCTGGCCTCCGGCACGTCAATAAGCGCATGAGAGGCCGCGAGGTGGCGCAGTGGCGGATTGAGCCCAGCAGCACGAGCAACGTCCACGGCCTGGAGAAGTCGCTGGAGCGCCTCGCGACTGGTCTGGGCCGAGGTATCGGCCAGGTGGGACCACACCGCGTGTACCCGCAACACTCCAGACGCCTCCAGGTCGGCCGCTCGGGCCACGAGCTCTGGCCACTGGGCAGCGGTGGCCCCATTTCTGTTGAGACCGGTGTCGACTTTGAGGTGAACAATGGCGGGGATCCCCGCTCGGTGGGTGGCAATATCGCCCAGTTGACCCTGGGTGGACACCCCTAAGTGAACACC
>NHEZ01000055.1 GCA_002172585.1 Cellulomonadaceae bacterium TMED98
GGCAGAATGCGCAAAAACACCTGCGACGGGCGTGCCACGGCAGTTGCAGAAAAACGCGAAAAAACGGTTTCGTTCTGATAGGGGTGTGACGTCATGTCTGCAGTGTGGCATGACCGTTTGTGAAAAGTAAATTCCATCAGCGGTATTTGATGCAGGCATTTGATCCAAAGCATTTGACCCGCTAACAGCTTTTGACCAGCATTGCCGAATGGCCAAGATCGTCCCATGATGCACCCGGACCCGGCGAACAGTCACGGCCGGCATCGTCTGGTCAAACCCGTCAGCATCACCTGCGCCACACCGAAAGGATCACAGACATGAAAATCTGGTATCAAAGCTTTGTGAATGCCGACGCCGCGCCCGGCTATTGGGACCGGTTGTCAGGCTTTCTGAAAGCGCAGGCCCGCCCCGGCACCGAACTGGCCTTCCATGGCATCGACCCCTTTGATTCCTACGCCCATGCGCTGGTTGAATATCGGTGCGGACGCGAGGCGATTGCCAATGCCATTACCGCCAGTCGTGAAGGGTATGACGGTTATCTGATTGGGCATTTTCAGGATTCAGGGATGTATGAAGCGCGCGCCGCTGCCTCGGTCCCGGTCATGTCACTTGGCGAATCCAGCATGCTGTTCGCCTGCCAGTACGGACAGAAAGTCGGCATCATCACGATCAATCCCCGTTTCATTCCGGGGCATGAACATCAGGTTCGCAAATATGGGTTGCAGGACCGGGTGACTGGCATCCACGCACTGGAATTCGAACCGGGCCAGATCCTGGCCGCCTTTGATGACCCTGATCGTCTGCAGCAGGTTGCCGATGAATTTGCCCGGCAGGCCGAACCGCTGGTGGCCGCCGGGGTAGACGTGCTGATTCCCGCTGGCGGCATTCCGATGCTGCTGTTCTCGCAGATACAGGGCTTTCGCGTCGCCGGTGCGCCCGTGCTGAACGGATTGCCAGTGGCCCTGCGGATGACCGAGCTTGCCATCGAGATGCGCCAGACATTTGGTCTGGAAGTCAGCCGGACGACAGATTTCATTCAGCCACCTGATGACATTCTGGATGAATTCATGACACATCCTAAGCTTTAACAGTTAAATTTATCTGCGGATTGTAGTCCCATTTTCGGATGTCCATATCGACAGCATTTCAACATAAGTTAGGCCCCTGCCCCTGTTTGAAAATTGGTGTGCGCCTAAGCATTACTGGACAAATTCTACATATTCGAATTAGATCAAACGTATAGCGGAATAGATACCAAACGGGTGCCAATATGACATTGAAAGTAGGATCTGAAGTGCCGAGTGTTGTCGTCTTTGCCAAGGATGAAGATGGGCTAAGCACACGCAACTTACATGAATGGTCACTCGGCCGCAAAATTGTCTTCTTCTTTGTTCCTGGCGCATTTACGCAAACATGCTCCGAGCAACATCTGCCTGGTTTTATTGAACACAGCGAGGCGTTCATGAATAAAGGCGCTGATGCTATTGCCTGCCTTTCTGTCAATGACCCTCAGGTAATGCTTGCATGGGGCAATCAATCTGGGGCAGCTGGAAAAATTGTTATGCTCGCAGACCCGCAGGCAGAGCTTGCGACCGCCCTTGGGACAAACAAGGACTTTGGGCCACCATTGGGAGTGCGCAGCAAGCGATGCGGCTTTATCGCCAATAATGGCATAGTTACCTATGTCCATATAGAAGATCCGGGGAAACTTTCTGGATCGAGTGCCATAGAGATGCTAGCGGCGCTGGAAGCCTAAAAATCAATTGGCAAACCTCTCCTTAAGGGCATTCCATCTTGGTTGATCTAACCCAAAAAACGGCTTTGATTACAGGAGGCGCGCAAGGTATCGGAAGATCAATCGTTAAACGATTTCATCGGGCAGGATCAAATGTGATCGTTGTCGACACCTCGCACGATAAGCTGAGTGATCTGGCCTCTGAAGTATCAAAAAAAATATCTATCTGCGTGGCAGATATTTCATCAGAAGCCAGCCTGAACACAGAATTAGCTCCCATATTACAACGCCATGCGCCAGTCGATATACTGGTGAACAATGCCGCAACAGTCACAAGACGGGCGAAGATCACAGACCTTGGGCTTGATGAATGGCAACGGACCCTTGAGGTTAACCTGACCGGCGCTTTTCTAGTTTCAAGAATGATAATCCCTTCGATGTGTGCAAACGGCGGTGGGGTAATCCTGAACATAGCATCGCAGCTTGGACATGTGGCAATTGAGGGCGCCGCCGCCTACTGCACAACAAAGGGGGGCATGCTGCAATTCACGCGCGCGCTTGCGCTTGATCATGCTGAGGATAATATCCGGGTCGTTGCGCTGTCACCTGGCGCCGTACAAACTCCGCGCTTGGCCGATATTTTTGGTTCCCCTGATGCGGCAGAAGAAATTCTGGGAAAATCACATCCAGTCGGTCGGCTGGGTCAAGCCGAAGAATTGGCTGAAGCCGCATTGTTCCTTGTCTCTGACAATGCGTCCTTTATCACCGGAACAGACCTTGTTGCCGACGGTGGTTACATCGCTAGATAAACTGCAACCGCATACCATGCAAAAATTGGTTAATAGTACGTCGCGTTACAAAACACAGTCATCATGGGTCAAGAAACAGTGCTGTTTCATGTCCTTCAAAGACAGCCTCAAGAGCTGTGCGGGCCGAAACGCTGTCACCCACATTGAATAGGCTTCCATTGAACGCCATCTCAGGCGGGGCGTTTGGCAATCCAGCTACAGGGGCTACGACACTATCCACATAAAAGGACCGTGTCTCACCCTCGATCGATAAATCATCAAAAGTCGCCAAGCCATTATTATAGGTTGCTAGGCTATGACCGGCCAGAATTTGGATGTTCTTTGACTTCAATCGGTGTTTCAGGGCGAATGAGCTGTATATACTTATCTTCCAACCAACCACACCTGTAGGCACTACAATCCAAACCTTCTTTCCAAGATCAGCCAAATACTCCGCTACCGATGCTACTGACCAGGTGCCAAGGTGATCAACCAGCACCACGCGGTCTCCCAATGTTTCTGGGTCCGCAAGCGATGCCTCTAATGTCAATGTCTCGCGTCCATCTAGTAGCGTCTGTGACTTGGCGCGAGCACCACCCGCCCAAATGATGTGGCCATCCTGATATTCCTGCAGGGTTTCGGCTAGGATAGTGCGTTCCAAATCAAGACGAACTTTATATTGGTCTAGCCGCAACTTCTGCCTATCTGACAGGTTCAAAAATTCCTGGCGCAACGGCATTTTCGCAAGCCAGCTTAGCGTCCCACCCAAGAAAGCCTTGCTGTCGGCAAGCGTTGTTGGAAAACCCCTTTCGGCAGCAATGCCGGCTGCCTCCATACCGGCTGGACCAGCACCCACGACCAATACAGGTCGTTTGGAATCAACTTTTGCAACTGCAGGTGTTGGCCATTCTTCCTCTTTTCCAGCCCTTGGATTGACCAGACAGGAAATTGCCAGCGATTGCGCCAGCATATCAGCGCATCCTTGGTTGCATCCAATACAAGGTAAAGTTTCGTGAGCCTGGTTATCTCTGGCCTTATTCACAAGCGCGGGGTCTGCTATGTGTGCACGCGCCATGCCAATCATATCGGCTTTGCCGTTTGACAGCATGTCTTCTGCCAGATCAACTGTATTGAAACGGCAGACTGACATTATAACTGGCTTTTGCGGTAAGTTGTCGAGCGCGTCACTAATCGCATCAGTCAGGTATCTGAACTTTTCGTTCTGAAACGCCATATCTGCCATCTGCGTGGAAACCGTGTAGCTTCCGTGATAAGCAGAATGAGTTATATTGACGAAATCAATTTGAACGGCCCGTGCCAGTCTGACAACAACATCACACATGTCCGCAAGCACGAGCCCATCCTGCATGAATTCATCAGCGCTGATCCTGATTCCCATCGTCCGGTCAGAGCCAACAACACCTCGAACTGCAATTGCCGTTTCCAAGGCAAACCGAAGGCGGTTTTCGAATGAACCTCCATATTCATCTTCACGCTTGTTTGCTGCTGGAGACAGAAACTGCTGCAGCAAATGACCATGTGCCAACTGCAATTCGATACCATCCAGTCCGGCTTCCAACAAATTGGTGGCCACGTTAGCGTGGGCATTTATAACCATTCTGATTTCGCCAGTAGTCATAGGGTGCGGTGCCGGTGCCGTTGCAGTCCAGGGAATTGATGAAGCTGACCAAGAGGCCATTCTTGCAAAATTTCCGTCTATGTGACGACCAAGATGGAGTATCTGTCCAAAAAGTCTGCCACCTTCACCCTGTACAGCTTTAGCAATGTCACTAAACCTGGGGATTGCCTCTGGTTGATAACCATTAACGCCCTGCTGCCTACCCAGAGAGGATTTATGAACCCTGATGCCTTCGAAAATTATTAGCCCGGCGCCACCAGCCGCACGGGCACGATGATAAGCAAGATGACGCTGTGAAGGCAGATTGTCTTCACCATAATTTGTCGTGTGAGCAGGCACAAAAATCCTGTTCCGGACCTCAACATTGCCAACTTTTAGTGGTCGAAAGATATGTGGATAATTTTCGTGTTGTGTCACAAGAACATTCTCCATTTTTAAAACTAACGAAGATCCTTGAAACGTTTTGCCTTCAATGTTCTGTCCGGATCAAAAATCTGTAACCGTTCAACTTTTTCGATAATCGGACGAACTCCGGTGGCAACACGCACTGACTCCGCAATCGCTTCTGGGTCGGCGTCTGGTTTTAAATCCAGTAACAACCGCATGCGGTCTGACGACAAAATGTCATTGGCATTTTCACGATCAATGATGATCTGAAACTCACCCACTTTTCCATCCGCAAGCAAGAGATCAGTAATCACTTCTGGATTGATAAGCATACCCTTTACCTTGACCAAATCATCAGCGCGTGACGGCATTCCGACAAACCGGTCCGTCCAGCTGCCGCAATGCGGGCATTGTTCATAGGTAAGTGCAGCGAAATCTCCCATCGAATAACGCAGCAACACTGTTCCACGTCGATCAAGATGTGTCAGAACTGAAAGACCGCGCTGGCCTGCCGGCAATGGCTTGTGGCTTTCGGGATCTACTACTTCAAAAAAGAAATGATCCGGCGCCGGATTATGATAGCCAGAGCCGGGACAACACTCCACCGTCCCGACCTGCATTTCGGTGGCGGCATAGGATACGCTAACCCATGCATCTGGCCGGCCAGTTCTGCGCATGCGTTCGGTCAGATCTCGCCGCATCTCTTCACTCACTGCTTCGCCTGTCACGAACGCGAGACGCACGGCTGAGAAATCTGCACCCACCTCTTCTGCACGGATCAAAATCCGCCGGACATAACTTGTCACCCCCCACAAGATACTCGCCTTGGTTCTGGCAATTGTGTCCACCACTTCATCAAGGCTGGCTGACCAGTGAAAATAGTCTGAAGGCCTGCCGGGCAATGGGCTTACAACTGGGATTTTCATAACATTGCATGCCGCAATGGTACGGTGGTAAGCGCCATAGGGATGAAGAGTCATCGGACAGAGATTGGCGACTATATCGTTTCCATTTACATGCCTGATTTCAAGGGCGCGCTGATTGGCGGTCAGGGTGTTGTAAAAATCATAAGTGGTCGACAAAAAAGGCGTTGGTCGCCCACCACTAGTGCCTGTTGTATGCATCACATCCCAATAGATGGTGGCCTCTTCTTCCAATCCGTCTGTTTCGAGACTGAAAGCACTGGGATTGGAGGCATATTCCTTTTTGGAAACCAGCGGTAGGAGGTGAATATCTTCCAGCGAGCGGATGTCCCCGCGAGACAGCCCCAGGGCTTTGAACTTTGCCCGATAAAACGGGTGTCGTTCAAAACACAGGTCCATCATGCGAGAAAAGTTTGCTTCCTGGACGGCAGAGATTGTTTCTCTACTTTTGAATGGTAGTCCCGGGATCACGACTGTAAACCAAAAAGCTTTATTGCGTTGTCTCTGAGAAACGCCCTGTAGGAATCAGCGCGCAATTCCAAGGCGTCAACCTCAAGCCGGTAACGCTCAAAGCTAAGCACCGGAAAATCAGTGCCAAACATGACTTTGTGACGTCCATAACTATCAATGTAGCGCACAAAACTTTCTGGCCAGTATTTTGGAGCATGAGCATCAGCGATGATGTAGACGTTGTCATGTTTCCAAGCCATGGCAATCATCTCGTCAGTCCATGGAATGCCTATATGAATCCCAACCAGTTTCAATTCTGGGAAATGGCAAGCAACGGGATCGAAGGTGATCGGCCTCCCGACAGACTGGAGCGGCCGACGCGGCTCATAGACGAGCGATTGCCCTACCTGCATGAGTATTGGAACCTCCAATTCGATGCATTTGCTGTAAAATGGATACCAACGCGCATTGTCTGGTGCCAACTCAAACCAGTGCGGGTAAGCGTGTGCACCTATGAAGCCAAGCTCGACAATGGCCCGTTCAAATGCACGTACCCCGTCCATTCCCTCAGTTGGATCCAACCCGGCAAGACCATAAAATCTGTCAGGAAAACGACGCACCGCTTCGGCAACAATATCATAAGGAAGATGCCAACTGCCCGGCAATCCAAGTTGCCCGGTCTTGTTGGCTACAAGGAAGGCTTTTTCAATCCCTGCAGCATCCATTTGCAGCAACATATCTTCATAGGTATAGCCATTCATAACTGATTGATCCCGGCCAAACTTGCTTTGATGGAACCGGCCGGACCAATCAGGACGCATCTTAACGATTTCCGGGGTGTGCGGGTTAACAACTGTGTCTATTGCCCAGATTCTTTCGTCACCACCAATCATCTTGCAACCCCTCTTCCAACACCCATGTCAGCAGCAATCAAATCAAGAAGGACCTCACTGGATCCTTCTCCAAAACTGTATAAACGTGCATCGCGCCAGTATCTATTCATGTCGCTTTCGGAGGCATATGCAGCGCTTGCCATGATCTGCATACCGTGTTCGGTCACCCTCTTCAGAGTTTCAGTTGACACCAGCTTCGCCTGTGCTGCCAGTCGCGAACAGTCCTTGCCAGAGTCAATCGCAGAAGCAAGTTCTCTGGCAAGTAGCCTCGCCAAATCAACCTCGGTCTGCATGTTTGCAAGACGGTGTGCTATAACCTGAAAACTGGCAATAGGCTTTCCAAACTGCTCGCGTTGCCGGGCATGGGCCGTGGCCATGTCAATAGCCGCCTGTGCCGTACCAACAACTGCAGCTGCCAATCCAGAACGTGCATAAAACAATGTCTTTTTCAAGCAGTCAAAACCACCATTCACATCTCCGATGCGGTCCTCATCTTTTACCACCACCTCGTCAAAACCAATGTCGTAGGACAGAGAACAGCGATTGCCTATTTTCTCGAGTTTGCTCATCGCCACTCCAGGCGCATAAGGATCTACCATAAACAATGTTATGCCAGACCCACCTTTACTTTTTGGGTCGGTGCGAGCAGCAACAATCAGTCTTATGGCGTCAGCCGCTCCACTGATCCAAATTTTTCTTCCTGTTATCTTCCATCCAGCCTCAAACCGCTCTGCCCGTGTTTGAATAGCGCCAGCATCACTGCCTGCGCCTGCTTCACTAAGGGCAAGCGCAAAAGCGCCATCACCAGCAGCCAGTTGGGGCAAAAATCTATCTTTTTGGGCCTGGTTGGCCGACATATTCAGGGTCATCATTCCGAAACAGGCAACGCGGTTGAACAACAACGCCGCCATTGTAGCATGGTAACCCAGTCTTTCCTGAATGATGGATAGCCTCCGCCAGCGGTTACGATCCCACTCATCATCCTGCGATGGCATCACAAGATCAAAAAGGCCCATTTTTGCAAAGGATTTTAGTAGATGGTTAGGGGGGTCGGCTTGCTCGTCACGCCGTCTTACCTCTTCCGGAGGCAAGTATTTCTGCATCATTTTGTCGATAGAACCACACAGGCTTTCGACTTCAAATGACATAGCGAAACCCTCTCTTGACGAAAACACTGAAAACGCTACCCGTACGTCGACGTTCATGCAATTCTTTAAGGATAACTTTTCTTGTGCGTGTTGCCACATAGGTATCTAGGAGCAATCATCAAATGGAACTAGCTGATGCCGACGTCATAATTGTCGGCGCCGGTGCCGCCGGTGCAGCGGCAGCATGGCGATTGTCGGCTGGTGGCCTTCAGACGGTCTGCCTTGAAAGAGGTGATTGGCAGCAGAGAGAAGACATGCCTGCCACTTCTGATGATTGGGAAATTCTTCGCCAGACAAANTGGCATCCAAGCCCAGCGCAACGCAAGCTACCCTTCGATTTGGAAATTGATGCAGAAGACAGCATGATTAAGCCACTAGCCTGCGCAACGGTTGGTGGCAGCACAATTATGTGGTCATGTCATTTTCCGCGGTTTCACCCATCTGATTTTTGCACTCAGACACTGGACGGCGTTGGAGATGACTGGCCGATCACCTATGATGATTTGTTGCCTTACTACAAATTAAACGAAAAAATGATGGGCGTTAGTGGCCTTGCAGGGAATCCGTCGTATCCGAGCGATACGCCCACTAGATTGCCACCCATGCCCCTATCTGAAGGAGCGCGTCGCATCGCATCGGCCTTCAATACTCTTGGCTGGTCATGGTGGCCGGCTGAACTGGCCATCAACTCCGTACCATATGGCAATGGACGTGGTAGTTGCGTTNATTGTGGACCATGCGAACTNAACTGCCCACATGGAGCCAAGGCAACAAGCGATTTGGTCTATTGGCCATTGGCAATAAAGGCGGGAGCGCGACTGGTCACCGGTGCGCGCGTAATCAAGGTACTTACAGACAACAATGATGCTGCGTGCGGTGTCATCTACAGGNATACCGGTGGGACAGANCAAAAGCTCACCGCCCCCGTGGTTGTCCTCGCCGGCAACGCCATTGGCTCGGCAAGGCTCCTACATCTGTCTGCAAACCGTTCAAATCCAGACGGACTGGCAAACCGCTCAGGCCTGATCGGCAAACGTCTTATGCTGCATCCATTGGCAAGAGTTACAGGATTATTTAAGGATCGGGTTGACGGTCATAAAGGGCTGTCTGCAGGCACTTTCGTAAGTCATCATTTTTATGAAACAGACCCTGACAGGGGTTTCAGNCGCGGTTTCAAGATGCANGCTCTTGGAACACATGGGCCTGCACTTACAGCTNTAGGCTCTNTTGGTCGCAAAGTTGATNGGGGCAATAANCACCACCAAGAGTTTGCCCGCCACTTTGGCCATGCCTACAGTATTTCTATTTGTTCAGACGATATGCCAGACGCTCGGAAC
The DNA here is from genome assembly GCA_002172585.1 of Cellulomonadaceae bacterium TMED98. Lineage (GTDB taxonomy): Bacteria > Actinomycetota > Actinomycetes > Actinomycetales > Microbacteriaceae > Pontimonas. The sequence goes on from NHEZ01000055.1 coordinate 9,301, forward strand.
CAGGTGGTATTAAGCACTACTATGGTTGCAGATGACGGGTTACCATCCGCAAAGATGATCTACAAAATTCCAAATGAAGCGCGCCTCGCGCTTAATTATGGTCTTGATAGGGCGACAACCGCGCTGCGCAAGGCCGGCTGTTATGAAACTTTTGAAACGCAAACCTTGCCAGATGCCGGATTTCATCTGATGGGAACGGCGCGTATGGGAGATGATCGAGAAACATCAGTATTAAATGAATGGTGTGAATCCCANGAGATAAAAGGACTTTTTGTTGTTGATGGAGCAGCATTTGTTACTGCTGCTGCTGTGAATCCAACCAATACAATTCAAGCTTTGGCATTGAGAGCCGCAGATCATATTTTAGGTTCAAATCAACAGAATTGACTCTTNCATGNNTTTAATANCACNCTAGNNTAGGTTGTNCGGACAAATTGAGGTTAAAACTTTTACTAAGTCACTAGGTNAAATAATTNNTAAATATTGACCAAGGTTGTTGTTCAGNAGTCTTCTTAGATAGGTAAGGAAAAGATTCACGATTTAGTTTTGAGAGGCACTAAATTGGCGTCAGCAAAGTCGGAAAATAGTAATATTCCAGTGCGCATCAANAATGCGCCTNCGNCNANNGCGGACATGTTAAAAGAAAAAAATGTCGTTCCACATNTAAGTCAATTGCCAGACGAACATCAAAATATTGTTGTCGCAAACAAGGCTTCTGAAGCTTATTTTAAGAAGCGTGTCTGGAACAGAGATACGCTAGAAACGTCTTGCTACACCCGGTTCAAATTTGGCAACAATGTTCAAAGNGAAATCAAAGACNGGTTGTCTTTTATTACTGCAAACAACCTTACTTTAGANACAGTCACACAAGAAGACTTCAGGTTGCCATCATTGGCCANAGACATGGCGTCGCTTCGCCAGACACTGGATGATGGTGTGGGTTTCTTAATNCTGGATACAGGTCTTCCAANCTCTTTAACCGAAGAAGAATTTGAAATTGTNGGCTGGTCAGTCTGCAATTACTTCGGCCAAATCATGAGACAGGGGATAGACCACGATCAGCGGCTGTTTACCGTAGCAGACAAAGGTGCATCAAACACTGATCCAACTAGGATCGGTGCCAGTGCAAAGCGATCTGCCAAACACTCTGATAATGGCTGCCTGGAACCTCGACCTCCCTGTTATTTGGGATTGTTTTGTTATCAATCATCGAACAGTGGCGGCGATAGCACGATCATCTCTGCACAAACAATCTTGCGTACCATAATCGATGAGCGACCAGATCTGCTGCCATACTATTTCCAGACCTATCATTTCCGAGTGCCGCAATCACACATTTGGCCTTCAAAGGGGCCAACGGTCGAAAAGCCGATAATGGAATTTCGGAATGGAGAACTCCAGATCCATTATGCACGTGTCATGATTTCACCTGGCATGGAGATGGCGGGCCTTTCGCTCACCTCCAAGCAAATAGAGGCTTTAGACTTCCTAGATGATGTCATTGAGCGCAGCGATCTGAATTTCAAAACGCTTTTGAAACAGGGAGAGCTGCTGGTGATGAATAACTTAGCGTTTTTGCATGGACGCGAGGCTTTCACCCCCGGTGCAGAATCTGGCCGAACTCTGAAGCGGTTTTGGATGTGGCGACGCCATATTGGGCCGGGAACAGACCCGATGCTTCTGGACCTAGCAGAGCTCGTTGAGCAGGAGCAATAATCGATGAAGCAAATTGACGTAAAAATACAAGACCTTGATGGAAACTTTCATTCCAGAAATTTCCAGATTGAAAGAATGTATAACTTTGGTTCTGCGACGCGAGATCCCAACGCCGCCATTGCCCATCAGGAAGAAGTGGCAAAGTCTGGTATTTTTATTGCCTCCAATGTGCCTGCTCCGCGTATTTACCCCATCGGACTGCATGCCCTTGACACCCAAAGCACTGTCTTCGTGCAATCTGAAAAGACTTCCGGAGAGGTGGAAATCGTCATTCATGTTGGTAAAGAAATTCATGTGGGCGTTGGAAGCGACCACACTGACAGAGCACTTGAAACCGTCTCCATTCCTGGCTCGAAACAGGCATGTGTCAATCATCTCGCAACCGTCTTCTGGCCGTGGGAAGAAATTGCAGAAACTTGGGATGATTGCATACTTCGAAGTTGGGTAAATGACAGGCTTTATCAGGAAGTCGGTGTCGACAAATTTCTGTCACCACCTGATATCCTGGCAGTCTTGAAAGAGCGCGTGACTAATCTTCCTAAACAAAATTTCATGGTTTATTGCGGTACCTATGTAAGTGTCGACAAGGCACTAGGGTATGGCAATGATTGGCGCTATCAGTTGGCAGCGCCGCAGTTGAACAGGCAAATTGATGCCCAGTACGACGTTGTTGATATTCTTGACGAAGTAAAAACTGGGTTTCGGGTGCCGTTCTTCAATCCTCAAGATAGATAGATTGTATTCTATATATCCAAATCAACGGGAGGGATAACAATGCAAAAACAAAAGAAAAGGCTGATGCTGACGGCTGTGGCTTCGATGGCCTTGACTGCCATTGCGGGCGCAGCATCAGCAGAAACGCTTATTGTGGCATCGCCGCAAGTTCCAGAAGGGTTCGATGGTGACGCCCTGAAAACACACACCCAAAACGTGGTTGTTCAGACCTATGAGAACCTTGTTGTTTATGGCAAGAAAGTCGTGAATGGACGCACCGTCAACGATCCGGGAACAGTCGAGCCTCATCTTGCTGAGAGCTGGAAAATTTCTGAAGATGGAAAAACATGGGTCTTCAAGCTGCGTGAGGGTATAAAAAGCCCGTATGGAAATGAGCTAACTGCCGATGACGTGGAATGGAGTTGGTCAAAGTCTTTTGCACAAAAAAGGACTGGTAATTTCATTGCGCGTGTTTCCAACGTGGTTGGTGTGAAAGCGCTATCCAAATATGAGGTCGAGTTTACTCTTTCTGCACCCAGCTCGATTTTTCTCAAGGCACTGACCTTGTATGTGCCGGGCATTTATGACTCGACCGAGGTAAAGAAGCACGCAACAGACGAAGATCCTTGGGGCTTGAAGTGGATGCAGTCAAATACTGCTGGCTTTGGCGCGTATCATCTTGATTCGTTGCGTCCTGACGATCAGGCGGTCTATGTAGCCAACAAAAACTACTTTGGCGGCAATTTGTATTTCGACCGCGTGATTTACAAAGAGGTTCCGTCAGAGGCAAGTCGGGTCACACTCCTGAAAACTGGGCAGGTTCATCTGATCGACCGTCCTTCCATCCAGAAGGTCGTAGACTTGCAAAAGGACTCAAACGTCAAGGTGGATCGTGCATCTGGTCGCTCGATAGCCTCGGCTAGAATGAACCCAAAATGCAAGCCCTTTGATGACGTGCGCGTGCGTCAGGCCTTTAACTATGCAGTCGACAAAGATGCATTGAATAATGCAGTGTTTGCGGGTCAGGCCGATATCGCAAAAAGTGTGGTGCCGCCAATCGTAGATGGCTACAATCCCGACCACTTCGACTATGATTATAATCCAGAAAAAGCCAAAGCCTTGCTTGCTGAAGCTGGCTTCCCGAATGGTATATCCGAGCCTATCCAGCTACTTTATGCAGATGCATTCTGGCATCAGGAGCCAGTAGCTATTCAAGTGGCTGACATGTTGAAGAAAGTAGGCGTGAACATCCAGCCTACACGGGTTACCACTTCAGAAATGCGTGCCAAAGGGTCTCCGAAAGAGATGAGCATGTGCTTCTTTACATGGGAAGATGGTCCCATCGTACTTGATCCTGTTTATACAATGTACCTGATCTCACACTCCAAAGGTGTGTCGAACAGATCGGCATATTCAAACGCCAGGGTCGACGAGTTAATCGACATGTCTCGTGAAGAGCTCGACGCTGGCAAGCGCCTGTCGATGATGGATGAAGCTCAAAAGCTTTGGGTAACAGACGCACCCTGGATCCTGACAGCGTACCCTGCAACATTTGAGGCAATGAACCCGAAAGTGAACGGCTGGGTGCATTACCCCGATGAGCATGAGCGCTGGCGCGAATTGCAGATGAACTAGAAAAAGATAAAGCATTGCCGACAGATCAATGTCGGCAATGCCCTTTGGCGTATTTCAGCAATGACTTTTAGTTTTTCCCAGATTTTATCCAACCAGACAGAAAACTGCATGCCATGAAGTTTTCACATTTTATTTTTCGCCGTGCGCTGATGGTAATCCCACTGCTAGTTGGCGTTCTATTTCTGACATTTATGCTGGTAAGGGTCGGCGGGCTTGACCCGGTCGGATTGTTGGCAGGGCCAACAGCCACGGCTGAAGAATTTGAAATGATCCGTGAAGAGCTTGGGCTAAACGAACCTCTCTGGAGACAGTTCGTAATATATACAAGCAATGTCATTCAAGGCGACCTGGGAGAAAGCTGGCTATCAAACAGGCCTGTTCTCGAAGATATAGGCGCGAGAGCAATTATTTCGCTGGAGCTTCTTTTCTGGGGGATCGGAATTGGTACGTTGATAGGCGTGCCGCTGGGTTTGCGCGCAGCGTTCCGGCCCAATGGACGCTTTGACCAGACCACCCGAATCTTGTCATTGCTTGGCTTTTCCATTCCAACCTACTGGCTTGGTTTGGTCATGCTCTTCGTCTTTTTCTATCTATTACGATGGGCACCACCTGGAATGGGGCGAATTTCCTTAATGGTAAGCCCACCAGATTTTGTAACTGGCAGCTATTTTATCGATGGTATTATTAGTGCCAACTGGCGTGCCGCCTATTCCTCCCTCACACACTTGATCCTTCCGGTTATCTGCCTTGCCATTGTCTCAGCAGCCCCGATCATAAAACAAACGAGGGCTATAGCCCTCGAAGTGATCTCATCTGACACTGTTAGGTTCGCCAGAGCATCCGGCCTGCGAACAAAGACAGTTCGCAGCATTGTTTTCAGGAACAGTGCCACTCCAATTGTCACATTTGTTGGCACTGAAATAACGGGGCTTGTTGGGACGATGTCCCTGATTGAGTATGTTTTCGCTTGGGGCGGCCTTGGCCAGTACGGACTAAACGCGATTGTGCGTGGGGATTTCACAGCTGTTCAGGGTTACGTCCTCGTCCTCGCACTTTTTTCGGTAATAGTCTTTCTTGCAGTTGATATCATCATTGCAATAATCGAGCCGAGGGCAGATCTGAAGTAATGAACAATCCATCCTCAAATCGGTGGACACTGGCACGTGTTCACAACCGGGCACGGGGATTGGCCCGTTTGAGTCCAACCGCTACTGCCGGGGTAATTATCATTTTATTCTTTGGCATCCTCGCCTTGTTTTCAAATCTGTTTATGCCGCACGATCCGGTGGCTTCATACACTGACAGGATATTGCAGCCTCCATCAGCAGACCATTGGTTTGGCACTGATGGCAATGGCATGGATGTTTTTTCGCGGGTGATATATGGCGCAAAGTTTGGATTTGGAATTGCAATACCAGCGGTGTTAATCTCGCTCGTCATTGGCGTCCCGGTAGGGCTGATAGCAGGATATCGAGGCGGTATTCTAGACGAAGTCTTAATGCGCATCTTTGACGGTTTGAGGGTCTTCCCGTCCATTATTCTTGCCCTCGCAGTAGTGGCCGCGACAGGGCAATCCTTACTGAATGTTGTATTGGTTTTGGGGTTCCTGGACAGTCCAGTCTTTGCAAGGCTTGTAAGGTCAGAGGTGCTATCACTTCGTTCTTCCATTTTCGTAGAAAGCGCAATCGCTGCGGGAAATCCAACTTGGCGGATCCTATTTTTGCACCTTCTTCCAAACTCCATTGAAGGTGCTATGGCGCAAACCGCCGTTCGTGCTGCTTGGGCGGTCAGAATAAGCGCTACACTAGCATTTCTTGGCGTTGGCATTCAGGCTCCAACACCGGAATGGGGTGCCATGATCAGGCAGGGCACCGAATTCATGATCACCGGACAATGGTGGGTCGCCATTTTTCCCGGCGTTGCACTAATTTTCCTCGTCTTTGGTCTTAATCTTTTTGGTGATGGACTTCAGGATATCCTTGACCCAAGGCGGAGGACCTCCAAATGAGTTTGCTCTCTGTTCAAGAATTACAAACCCATTTCATTTATCGTGATATCGACTACCAATTCCGTGAAGCAAAGGCACTCAATAAAGTAACCCTGTCTCTCAACGCCGGCGAGGTTCTTGGGATAGTTGGTGAAACTGGCGCCGGCAAGTCACTCACAGCGCAATCTATTTGTGGTCTACTGCGCCCACCCGCCCAAATTGTTGGTGGCTCGGTAATGTTTGATGGCAAGGAGCTCTTGTCTCTCTCAGAAGATGAAATTAATGCTATTCGCGGTGCAGATATCGCTATGGTGGTGCAAAACCCCCGCAGTTCTCTCGACCCCTTGACCCAGATTGGCAAACAGCTGGTGCGCGTCCATCAAACGCATTCAGGCGGAACAATCCTAGAATCCAGACAGAAAGCGCTGGATATGATGCGAGCGGTTGGCATCCCTGATCCCTTGGGGCGGTTTAACGCATGGCCGCACGAACTATCTGGGGGGATGGCCCAGAGGGTCTTGATTGCTATGGCATTGATGAATGAGCCAAAGCTTCTGATTGCAGATGAGCCTACGACTGGACTCGATGTGACAGTGCAGGCACAAATTCTGGATTTGCTCGAAGACCTGGTCAATCAATTTGATATGGCATGCATGATCATCACCCATGATTTAGGGATTGTGGCTCATTATTGCGATCAGGTGGCAGTAATGTTTGCTGGTGAGATCGTCGAACAGGGACCAACCAAAAGGGTTTTCCAGACGCCCGCGCACCCATATACCCAGCAACTGCTGGCAGCGACCCCTGAAAGGTTGCAAATGGGCATCAGAAGCCAGTTGGGTGGGCAACCACCAGATTTGTTCAATCTGCCGACTGGGTGCCTAAGTCAGGATCGGTGCCCCAAGTCTACCAAGAAATGTGAAACGCCTCCTCCTATGATAGATGTGTCATCAGGCCACCTGGCACGGTGTCACTTTGCCGAATCAGACAACAAAGCCGGGAGCAAAGGTGGTGACTGACGTTGTTCTTTCCGCAACCAATCTAACCAAGCGATTTCCAACAGGCCGGTCAGGCAATTTTGTGAATGCTGTCAATGGTGTGGACTTGTGCATTCGACGCGGTGAAGTATTGGGAATGGTTGGAGAGAGTGGATCTGGCAAATCAACCATTGGACGGACAATTTTACGCCTGACCGACCCCTCTGAAGGGCAAATAACCTTTGATGGGCGGGATATCACAAATTTACCTGCAAAGACGATACGCCCGTTGCGCAAAGATATGCAGATGGTTTTCCAGGATCCATGGAGTGCGCTGAACCCGCGCATGAAAATTGGTGACCTAATAGCTGAACCACTTCGGATCCACTTCAACATGTCACGCTCAGAATGCGCAGATCGTACAGAAATTCTGGCAAAACGAGTGAGCCTGAGCATCGATTTCCTGAACCGGACGCCAAGTGCACTTTCTGGCGGTCAATTGCAACGTGTCTGTATCGCGCGCGCCATTGCCACCAACCCCAAATTGATTGTTCTTGATGAGCCGACCAGTTCCCTTGACCTGTCAGTTCGGGCCGGTATCTTAGAATTGCTGCAAGAACTAAGGGTCGAAACCGAGGCTGGATTCCTGTTTATTAGTCATGATTTAGGAACGATAAAACTAATCAGTGACCGAATTGCGGTTCTTTATTTGGGACGCATCGTCGAAGAAGTGCCTAAGAGCAAATTATTCTCTGATCCATCACACCCCTATACCCAATCTTTGTTATCTGCACATCTTCCATCAGATCCCAATGAAAAAATTGAACGCCTCCCCTTAGAGGGAGAAATTCCATCCCCTATTAATTTACCAACCGGTTGTAGCTTTCACACCCGGTGTCCTCTAGCGATCAATGAATGCAAATCAAAACCACCTTCACCTGAGCAGATTTCTGCCGGTCACATGGCCAGCTGTCTGCGAATTAGGGATGGTAAAAATATAATATCCAGAGAGATAAAATGACCCCAGATCGTTTTCCCATTCTCGGCAGTCCAATCAAACTTGGACCGAAGACCGCACGAAACCGTATCTGGATGACTGCCCACGCGACATTGCTGGTCAAAGACCATTTGTTTACCGATGCCCACATCGCTTACTACACCGAAAGGGCGAAAGGAGGAGCAGCCGTAATCACGATGGAAGCGATGGCCACCCATCCAACGACTCAGCCATACAAAGGTAAGGCCTTTGCCTTCGATCCTAGAATGGTTCCTGAATATCGAAAGTTGGCAGATGCAGTCCATGCCTATGATACATTGCTTTTGGCACAACCCTGGCATCGCGGCCGACAAACAAATGGCATAACAAACGGTTTGCCCGTTTGGGCACCTTCAGCTGTTCCCTGCGGTGTATACAGGGAAATGCCACATGTCATGACTACGTCTGACATCAACGAAATTATTGATGGATATCGGCTTTCCGCCCGTTATGCACGCGAAGGCGGGCTTGATGGAGTGGAAGTACATGGCATGTCACATGGCTATCTGCTGAACCAATTTTTATCCCCGGGCACTAATTTCCGGCAGGACCGATATGGTGGTAGTCTCGAAAATCGCATGCGGATTGTGCACGAAATCCTCGATGCCTCCCGTTCTGAAATCGGATCAGATATGATTATGGGTATGCGCCTGAATTCCGACGACGGCCATGAAGGGGGCTTGGGGCCCGATGAATGGGCTGATATAGCCCGGGAATTTGAGGCGACGGGACTAATTGATTACATATCTTTCAGTCACGGCACCTATATCAACCGGATGCTGATCTACCCCACCGCGCCCGAAACTCACGGGTTCCAGCTGAAGGCAACCGGCAAAATCAAAAATGGGCTGACCGTTCCGGTGGTTGGTGTTGGCCGAATTACCAACCCTGATGAAGCAGAAGCCTGGCTGGCCGAAGGACAATGTGACTTTGTAGGCATGGCGCGGGCTTTGATTGCGGACCCCAGATGGGCCAACAAGGCACTCGAGGGCGAGCCCCAAAGTATTCGTCCTTGTGTCGGAGCTAATTGGTGCATGTCCCGTATTTTTGCGCAAGCGCCACTTGGATGCATTCATAATCCTTCAGCAGGTCAGGAACTGGAACTGGATGAAACCAGTCTGCCTTTGGCGCATGCCAAAAAATCAGTAGCAGTGGTTGGCGGTGGCCCAGCCGGCATGAGGGCCAGCTGGACATTGGCCCGGCGCGGTCATGCTGTAACTCTTTTTGAGGCAAGTCCAGAATTGGGTGGTCAGGTACGTTGGTGGGCACTGGCTGAATCGCGCCGCGAACTTATTGGCATCATTAGCTGGCTAGAAGACCGCGTTGCTGAAGAAGACATCACAGTAGTCCGCAATCACCGGGTAACGGCAGCTGACCTTTCTAATTTTGATGAAATAGTGGTTGCAGCTGGTTCGACGGGCCTAAAACACGGCTGGACGATGCTGCATCCAGAAAAATGGAATGGAGATACGCTACCTGGAGCTGAGAGCAGCCATGTCTTCAGCTACACCGAATTTCTCAGTCAACAACCTGACCTAACTGGCGAAGTATTGATCTTTGACATCATGGGCGGGCGTCAAGGTGCAGTGGTGGCGGAAATATTGGCCCGCAAAGGTGTGTCCGTTCACTTTGCAACGCAACTTGGCCAGGCCTCACCCGACCTCACTTCAAGCCGTGATTGGGGTAAGGTACACGGCATGCTTAAAAAGCTTGGTGTGAAATTCCACGTTGATTGCGAGATGATGGAGATTGGTGAAGACCATGTCAGGCTTCAAGATCTTTATACCAAACAGGAATTGGTACTTAATAGCATTTCGAATGTTGTACTGGTTCAGGGCAGTCAGGCAAACGATCAAATTTATCACGCTATGATAGACCAGAAACCATGTCATCTCATAGGTGACGCTATGGCGCCGCGCCGAGTAAATGACGCGATAAATGAAGGTGAGCTGATTGCAAGGCAAATATAGTAACCTTTGCACATTGAGTGATTAAATGGATCCATCACCAGACATCATAATAGTAGGAGCTGGAGCGACTGGTCTCTCCTTTGCATGGCGTCTAGCCACTCAGCAGCCAAATTTGAAAATATTGATCTTGGAACGTGGTGGACATATTGATCAGCGCCAGGGCCCCAGCCTGTCCACCGATTGGGAACTGGCACTTCAAAGGCAGTTTCACGCCAACCCAAATATCCGGCGTAGTGCAGTAGACTATCCGGTGGATGAGACAGCGACGCCGATCAAACCAGCTTTTTTTAATGCCGTTGGGGGCAGCACGATCAGATGGGGTGCTCATTTTCCACGCTTCCGTCCTTCTGATTTTAGGGTACTTAGCGAAGACGGCGTCGCCGCAGACTGGCCTATCACCTATGAATCGCTTGCCCCTTATATGGATATAAATGACGAGATGATGGGCGTTTCCGGTCTTGCAGGTGACCCAGCAAACCCGCCGCGTAACAATCGCCCTCATCCACCACTTGGCTTTTGCAGGGGCAGCTTAAAGTTGGCCCGTGCGGCCAACAAACTAAGGTGGCACTGGTGGCCTGCAGATGCCGCAATCAATAGCAGGGATGATTCACCAAATCGAAGTGCATGCAACAACTGTGGGCCTTGCGGTATGGGTTGTCCGCGTCATGCCCGGGCCAGTGCTGATATCGCCTATCTTGATAAAGCCGTAACAGCCGGAGTGGCTCTGCGCACGCATACGATTGTTAGAAAAATAAAGGCTAGCAAGAATGTCATTACGGGCGTTGAAACCATCGACGGCACAGGCAAAATAAAAGTGATCAGATGCAAGGAAGTGGTGTTGGCTGGCAATGCCATTTCAACCAATATCCTACTTGCAACCATGCCAGATTGGCACAACCCTCTGTTGGGAAAAGGATTGATGCTGCACCCAACAGCGATTGTCACTGGTTATTTTGCAGACAATCTGAATGGCCATGCCGGACCCTTTGCCACTTCACTTATTAGCCAGGAATTCTGTGAAACGAAAGAGGATCGAGGGTTTGTTCGCGGCTTTCAGCTTCAGGCGCTAAGGGGACAGGGACCGTTGAGTACAGCTCTTGGTGGTTATGGCCAACGCCTGGACTGGGGGGCGGGGCATACCCAAGCCTTTGCAAAGGCCTTTGGCAAGTCCATGAGCCTTACCGTTACTTGTGAGGACATTCCTGAACCTGAAAATTGCATCGAAATTAACATGCATACGCAAGACAAGTTCGGAATGCCGATAGCCGCCATGCGCTATCGCCTGGGAGACAATACAAGGAAACTGCGTGATTATGGTATTGAACGTGCCAGTGACTGGTTGAACGATGCAGGCGCAAACCGGCTGGCCATAACCCGTTTGTCAGTTCAGGCTGGCTTTCATATCATGGGAACTGCACCGATGGGATCGGATAAAAGCAACAGCGTGACCAGCCATGATGGACGACTGCATGGTATCGAGAATTTAACAGTTATAGACGCATCAGTTTTTGTCACAGCGAGCCCGGTCAATCCTACATCAACATTACAAGCTCTTGCACTTCGCGCGGCAGATCTAATGTGCGAAAGACTTGCGCAAAACTAAAAGGAGTGGCCATGTCCAGTGACGTCGTTATTGCGGTTCTAGATTGCCTGGTCCCAGGTGACACTGATGGCTGGCCAGCCGCCGGTCAGCATGGGCTAGCCCCAAAAATGCTCGAACTTTTGGAAACATTGTCGGTTGACGGCCGTCAACAACTGGCAATCTTCCTCTCACATCTGCCTGAAAATTTTCCAGCCCTGTCAACAGAAAAACAAATTGAAATTCTGAAAACAATCGAACTTTCTAATCCGGACACCTTTGAGACAATTCTAAAGGCTTGCTACTCCGCATATTATACCGACCCTGAGATCAGACGCATATTAGAGCTGAAAACAGGGTATGAAGCCCGGCCACCACAGCCACTGGGCTACGATATGCTACCATTCGACGAAAGTCTGTTGGAACCGGTGCGTGCTCGAGGCCCGATTTGGCGAAAGGTCCGTTGAGCGCACCAAAACACACGTCAGGTATCCTGACACCACGCCCCATCCTCGGTTACATGGCAATGATGGGCAACACGGTCCTCATTCCAGTTATGGCAGTGGCAATAAAGTTCCTGACCGCTGCCGACTTCTCTACGATTCAGATGCTTAGCTGGCGCTCGGCACTTGTGCTAATTGTGCTGCTGCCCTTTTTATTTTTTTCACGCTTCCGGAAAGCGCTTTTCACCGCCGATCTCAAAGCACATGTGATACACGCCACGCTGTCGATAGTATCGATGAGCTGCTTTTATTTTGCGTTGCGGACTTTACCAATAGTTACAGTCACGTCGATCAATTTCACAACGCCCACAATCGCCGTGATTCTGGCCAGCCTGCTCTACAGGGAACACATATCGCCAATCAGCTGGTTTGCGCTTGGGATCGGATTTGTCGGGGCATTGTTTATTCTCAAACCCGATTTGGGCGGAATCAGTTTTGATATGGTCGTTGTAATGCTTGGGTCATTTCTTGCCGCCTGTACAAATCTTGCCGTTCGACGCATGCCTGCCAAAAGCTCAAACTTTGCAGTGATTTTCTACCTTACCTGCGCTGGAGTGGTCTTCTTTGGCTTGCCGGGATTAGCAAATTTCCGTTTACCGTCGGGTGATCAATGGATCTGGGTTCTGTTGCTTGGCGCTACTGCTCTTAGCGTGCATTCATTCATCATAATCGCCTACCGCTTTTCCGCTTCGATGCTGATCGGCGCGCTGGACTATCTGCGCATTATCTGGGCGTTTGCATTTGGGTTTTTTATCTTCAAAGAAACGCCAGGCCCGCTAGAGTTTGTTGGCATCGCGATGATATGCGTCAGCGGATTGTTAAGCATAGCTCATATGCAAAAAATGAAGCCGACCGTAAATAATTTCTAGCTTTTTGCCGCACTCCACACCATGGCTAAGCTAGGGAATGAATTCTGTCAATCAGTCAGCAGAAACTGTGTAAAGGCTGATGCAGTTTCAATTGCAGCTTCAGGAGTCCTAAAACCGGGTGTCAGACAGCTTTTTGCACCTTTAAGCAATCCACACGCCTCCTCATAATCCGAACGAACCAGATCATTCTCACTACAGGTAATCAGTGTGTGATGGCCAATTTGCGGAACAAAGTCTCGCATCGAATAACGGAAGGCTGCCAAATAGGATTTGTGATAGGTATGAATGCCCTTAATCACCTCAACAAATTTGTTATGCAAAAATTCTGCATTTGGCAAATCATGCGGCACGCGCCTTTCGGCCTCTTTCCGGAACCAGGGGAACCATATGTATTGGTCACGGCACAACTGCCACGCCTGCAAAACATGAAGGCCCTGCGTATCAGGCACTATGTTCGGCGCGTATACATCCAGTATCTGATCCAGTGACTGCGGTGTATAAAGGCCAAAGCCATCAAGTATCAAACGGTTCACGCGGCTACCTTCATTCAGCGCCAGCCAGGTCGCAATCCGTGCACCAGTATGCGTTCCGTAAAGATGAAAATTTTTCCACCCTAAGCCATCGGCAAAGGCGATCATGGCAGCAGCATAATCTGCAATTTCAGGCTGCTGCTGCAGTGGTGGCATTGAGTCACCATTGCCAAGCGTGTCGGGTGCAATCACATGAAACCCGTCTCCCAAACTGGCTGCCAGCAGTTCCAGTTGCTTTGAGGACCCAGGTGAGGCGTGCAATAACATCAATTTCGGATTATCCGGAGAGCCGGCTTCGCGATAGTGAATTTGACCGTCCAACACATCCATAAAACGTCTTTTAACCATCATCTTTCTACTCCACTATCCGTGAATATTTTGGCGTCGCCTGTTCATACGCATTAGCGGCCGAAAGGACTTTGCTATCTGCAAACATGTGGCCCGTCAGCTGAAATGACATGGGCATATTGGCATCCGAAAAGCCAGCGCGTATGGCCGCTGCTGGTGCCCCGGTCAAATTTGCAGGAGCGGTAATCAATGGGGCCTTGAGGTAATAGAAGGGAGACATCTGATCAATCGGTGGCGGATCACTCACCATGCCCGGATAACATAGAAGATCCATCCGATTTTCCCTCATCAAATCAAAGGTCTTGTGTGTCAGCACACGCCTCGCCTTCTGTGCCTTGATATAATCTGCGGCACTGATAAATGCACCAAGTGCAATACGGTGGCGTGTCAGATAGCTGACGTCATCAAGATGATCGCGGAAGCGCACATTGTGGATGGCGAATGCCTCAGACGTCATGATAGTGGTGTTGGCAACGGTGTAGTCCCAAAGACTCGGAAGCTGTATTTCCTTCACCTCGGCACCAAGGTCGCGAAAAACATCCAAAGCACGATGGCAGGCCAACCTGCTTTCATCACTGACCCCTTCTGCTTCAGAAAAATTTGTTACATGTCCGATAACAAGCCCCCGACAGTCTTCGGATATAGTCTTTGATACAGGTTCGATTTGATGCTTTGTGCTTGTAGGGTCTTTTGCATCATGGCCCATGACAGCATCAAGCAACAATGCACAGTCCTTGCTGCTTCGCGCCATTGGACCAGCATGGTCGAGCGAGCCGGACAGCGGAAAAAGGCCGCGCAGACTAACAAGCCCATAACTTGGCTTTATACCTACAACACCGCAAAAAGCGGCAGGTATTCGAATTGATCCGCCCGTATCCGACCCCATGGCAGCCGGCACCATGCCTGTTGCCAGTGCGACACCAGCGCCGCTAGATGATCCGCCAGTGTAGCGTGTGGTGTCATGTGGATTCAACGAAATGGGAAAGGCAGCATCGGGCGACGGGCCACCAAGGCAGAATTCTGTACATTCCAACTTGCCGAGCAGCACAGCACCAGCAGCCTTAAGTCTTTTCCATACAGCGCTGTCATGTTCCGGGACACGGTCACAAAACAATCCGGAGCCAACCGTTGTCAGGATATTTTTCGTGTCATAGGCATCTTTGAGAGCTACTGGAATGCCATCCAGTGGCCCGCGCCGGTTATTGCTGAAAATACGTTCATCAGCTTGCTTTGCCTGATCAAGAGCCAAATCAAATGTGCAAGTCAGAAATGCCCGATATCTGGGGTTCTTTGCTTCAATCCGGCGTATCAGAGTTTCGGTTAATTCAACAGAACTGATCTGACTATCCTCGAGAAGTGCCGACAATTCTGTGACCGTTGCTTTGGCGAAAGAAGTCAAGAAACATACTCTTCTGGCTTAAAGACAGCGGCTGTATCACTTGCTCCATCCACGACATCATCGAGCGACAGCAGCAATGCATTGAGTCTTTGATGGGCCCTGAACATTTCTTCGGCGTCGAGACAATCCAGATTCAAACCTAGCTGGCTGCATCTTTCGCTCCAGGATAACCAACCGGGTGCCCAATTGCTCATGTCTATCTTCCCTTCCAACCACTGTTTTCCTATGCCAAAGCCCGCCTCACCAACTGATCCCAGCGCATATCAATAATACGATCCCGGTTCAGAAATGCAGATGCCTGCAACAATATATCCGGATCGTCAGCCATATCAGAAAACCCTTGCACACTACCTGCTTTCATTGCTTCCAACTGAATGTGACAATTCTGATGAAAAATGACAGCAGCACAGACTGCGTGGCGCACGGACCGGCCAACTGAAATCAGGCCATGATTCTTCAAAAGCAGTATCTGACGATCTCCAAGGTGTCTGGCAAATTTTTCACCTAGAGCTTCAGATTCGACGATTCCATCATAATCTGTGTAGTGCACAACCTGATCATGCAACATCAAAGCGCTCTGAAATACTGGGATGAACTGTCCATTGGCCGCGCTGAACGCAATCACCTGATCCGGATGCGTGTGCACGATTGCACCAATATCCGGGCGTGCACGATACAACGCTATATGAAAGGCCAGTGAAGGGCTTACTTGTCCTTGCGCAGCTTCTTCAAGATCAAAATCTGTAAGCCTGACAGCTTGCTCGTCCACCTCGTCAAAAGCCAACCCATATTGGTGCCCAAGCACCTGTTCGCTATCTTTGATGCGCGCGGTAATATGGCCAGCAATGCCACTATTTTGACCGTCCTGATCCAGAATAGAAAAACCGGCCAGGAAATCAGATACAAGCGCTGAGTGGAGATCTAATGTCTTTGCATCCAATAGATAACTCATAAAAGTAAGCTAGCAGACACCGATGCGTTCGACAATGAACTACGATTAATGACCTTTCATCTTTCAGATTCCACATCATCACCAAGAAAATCTGCTAATAAAGTAGCAAAGGTTGCCGGTTCTTGTTCGGCCACAAAGTCTGTGGCTGTCTCCAGAAAGGCCTGCTGTGCCTCCGGCATCAACGAGCATGCACGTTCATGCATGAAGTTGATCCTGTCACCACCGCCGCCAATCAGCAAGGTAGGGCAAGCCAGCTTTCCGCCGCCAGCAGCAAAGCTGGCAGGCAAATCATATTGCCAAATTGACCTGTAAGAAGTGGCAAAATCAGGTCCAGCATTCAGGAAGTCCCTGAAAAAATAGGTCGCTAAACTTCCGTCTATCCATGGATATTCAGATTGGATGCGCGACCAGATCCAGTCCAGATGACTGCCATCATCGTCAATTTCATACGGCGGTGCGAAATTAGCCAATCTGTCCCGACGTTCTTCAGCGGTGTAGACTGGCATGCCATGCAATACCAACCGCTTCAATCTTTTTGGCGCCATTTGGCTGGCAACAAAAGCAAAAACAGCACCAGTGGCGCGCCCAAACAGATGAAATTTATCCACCCCGAGGGCGTCTGCACAAAGCAGAGCAACTTTAGCATAAGATTCAACATTCCAAACCTCTGTGGGCCGGTCGGACTGACCAAAGCCGGGTGTATCCAAAGCCATCACTCGAAACCGTTTGGAAAGATGGGGTAACAAAGCCTGATAATTTCGTGACGAAAGCGGCGATTGATGCAGCATTATCAGAAGTGGAAGGTCTGAATGCAGATTGACAGAACGATAATGTAACTGGCCCCAGTCAAAATCTAGATATCCGTTATTTACCTTTTCCAAAACAGTATACCTTTCCAAAGCAGCCTTGAATCGATGCGGTTTCACGAGCGCCAGCAAACTATTTACCTGATAGTTCTTAGAACGGACAATAGCACCAGTGCCAATGCTGTTTCAGTTGATATACGCGAGAATCTGTCTGCTAGCCCTTCCCGGGGGTTTCAAGATAAGCTGGACAATCGTTTCAAGAGAACTGTAGCCTTAACCCCGGTGACTAGCTTCTGGAGGATGAAACATATGGATTTGAGAATTTCTCGAAAGCATCAGGCCCGCCTTGATTTCGTGGAAGGTCTGAAAGTACATGTCGCCGGGCAATTGATGCCTTCTCTAAGACAAGAATTTGAAAATTGGTGTGCCACCGAGACCCCGTCTGAAGACCAGCTTCGGGACAGCCAGTTTATGGAAACCACTCTAGGATCAAATCCACTGTACCAGACATCGCGTGGGCTTCAACGACTTAGCCAGGAAGCAATGTGGCAGGAAGTCATCTACGGTTTGGAAGAACAGAAACCAAAGATAGAAGATCAGCTGAATACTCAGGAAGAATCGAAAGGGAGCCTGACTTTGGATCCTGACCTTAAAATGCCTGATTATTATGATGACACTGAATTCCACTTGCAGCCTGGCAATTTTCACAAGAACACTTTGGCCGGACCAATTTATGAGCTGGGTGTTGCCACATATACCATGCACCGCTACGGCAAGGCAGGAGACGAAATGGGGCGCGCACTGGTCAGTGTTCTTCCAGATCATCCATATAAGCGTGTTCTGTATATGGGATGCGGCCCAGCCTATAAGGGCTATCCATTAATAGATGCGCTGCCGGATGCCCAGCATTGGGGCATAGATCTGGCAGAGCCGATGTTGAAATTTGCTCAACATCGCGCGACAGAGCATGAAAAGCCAATGCACTTCAGTCAGATGAATGCTGAAAACATGACCTTTCCCGATGGTCATTTTGACTTGGTCTATTGCATGCTTCTACTTCACGAAGTTCCCACAAAGGCCGTTGAGAACATTGTAAATGAAGCGGCACGAGTTTTGGCGCCTGGTGGGGTTCTTGCAAACTTGGAGCTTCCAAGTTACGACAGCCTTGATCCGCTAAGTGCCTTCCTTATGGACTGGGATACCGAACATAATGGTGAACCTTTCTGGCGTGATTATCACAACATGGATCTACAGCAGACCTATCGAGATGCTGATCTTGAAGCCCACCTGACCGATGCGCACTCTGAATGGGGTGGTGCCAAGGGCAACTACATGGGCAAGTTTCGATATCACGTCACGATGGGACGCAAGCCAGAGGTGTGAAAATAATGAGAGAGGCTCACGGGGCGACTTCTGACTACTTCTCCGATGTTTCCAAGTCAGATATTATGCGTGTCATCCTTGCGCTTGCGACAGAGGTGTATGAGATGCGTGACAGACAAAATGTGCTCGAGACCATACTGTCTGATTCCGAAATAGATTTGGGCCGCCTTGATGAAAAGGTTGAGGCCGCTGTCTATGACCAGGAACGCCTTACCGAGCGCGATGCCTTTGTTGCAAGGGTGTTTGCCGCAATGACCAACCCGAACAGATAGTCTGATTATGTCAGGTGCACTTGGAGGATTTGCAGCGCCACTGGATTTAACTGGCGAAGCCTCTTTATATGGGCCGCCGCCATGGCATTTTCGAGGTCGCTCGATGACGGTAGTCAGGGATTGCGACGCAACCGTAATTGGAGCGCTTACACCTGCCCCACTGGAGCCCATTACAGACGCGCCAGTGCGTTTCACAATTCACGATCTGGTTTGTGACATTGGACTTGGCAGTGATTTTGCAGCACGACACCCCGAACGTACAATTGTCCGTGAAGCCGTCATAGGGCTTGCCGTCCAATTTGAGGGAGTTGAGGGTTTTTATGATCCGTTTCTTTACTGTGATTCAGTAGAGGAAATAGGCGTTGGCCGCGAGATGTTTGGTTGGCCTCAACTCGACTCTTCGATCTGGCTGACACCACCCGACCCATTTGTCGGCGTTCAGCCCGGACAAAGACTTTCCGGCAAGGTCCTGCGCAAGAACGGACCTGTCATGGACATATCCATGCTGGTGGATGATCAGAAAGAATTTCCACAATCAGTTCCCGCATTCTCAACATTTTATACCATGCGAGTGCTTCCTGATCCGACAGACATGACCCGCAGGATTGAAATCTTCCAGTCAGAAATGTCAGATGTTGAAATTCATGATGCCCGTTTTGGTGACGCCGACCTCACTGTCACAGCACCGGAGCTTCGTTCTCTAAAGCCAGCCAAAACAGGCCCAGCAAGGTGCAATGCAATCAAATGGACCAAAAATCTTTCACGCCTGATCCATAGCCAGACGCTAGCACCGGATGAATGGCTTTAACCTGACGGCCAACTAAACCATCAACCCACCACCATTCACATGAACAATCTGGCCAGTCATTCGCCGCGCCCGATCCGAGAGCAGAAACATTGCCAGGTCAGCAACATCTGATGGTTCGGTCCGGCCCGCCAGCGGCAAAGTCCGCCACAGCTGCTCCAGGCCATCATCCGAAAACTCAATACGTGGCTGGTCGGTGTCTACCAATCCAGGTGCTATTATGTTTGCTCTTATATTATGTTTAGCAAGTTCCAGTGCGGCAGATTTTGTCAGACCAAACAGGCCACTTTTGCTGGCGCTGTAATGCGATCCCAAAATCGCACCTTTAACTGCAGCCCCTGACGATATTGTAACAACAGCCCCTCCTCTGCCTGTTTCAACCATCTTGAGAGCGGCCGCCTGTAAAACCAAAAAACTACCCTTGAGATTAATAGACAATACATTGTCCCAATCCTGTTCTGTGATCTCAAGCAAAGCCTTACGAGGATAAATTGCAGCATTACTGGCCAAAAAATCGATCCCGCCAAACTGGTCACCTGCATCGACCATCATCTGTACTTGTTCAATGTTTGTCACATCGCCCTGAATGGCTATAGCGCCAACACCCTTTTCTTTTGCCACCTCTACCAAACGGCTCACTGCTTGTTCATCATCCAGATAGTTCATCACTACATTGACATCTGACTCGATCATGGCTGCCGCAATAGCCGCGCCAATACCTTGCTGAGCACCAGTTATCAAAGCAGTTTTTCTTTTTTCCATTTCAACAAACTACCTCTCGTGGAACAGGAACAAATAGAATTGAATTTATATCAATAAAATTGCACTGAATATCCTGATTTCTTCGGCTTACTTATGGGTCTAACCCTCGCGCAGATCTCAGCCTTTTTCCGAAGCTTTTATTTCGGCCAAATCATTCCATACCATCTGACTGGTGATTTTATCTCCTGCGACGGTAAACCGATCAACAAATCTTATGCCCTCAAAAGGCGTACCATCAGGCCATTCACCATGCAGGGTGCCATGGCAGACAACAATCGTCTCGGTTGAGGTAAAGGCCTCGCTGAAACTGTCAAACGTCTTGCCAATACTGCGATATCGCGGCTTTGACCATGCGATCAGTTCCTCCAGCGTCCGCATCCGCACTCCACCAGGAAATTCCATCCAGAAGCCGCCATCAAGAAGCGCATCTGCTGCCTGCAGATCACGCGCTTGCATGGCGCTCAGATAGTCACGCACAAGGTCGACAGCAGGTGGTGGCGGCGGTGCCGGATTCTTATTTTCATAGCCGCGCATATAAGACGCCTGATCAAGTTCATTGACCATAACCGTCGTGCCTTCGCAAACAGCACCAAGGAACTGGGTTACTACGTTAGTCATGTGGGTAGCCAGTCTGCGACGGGCGTCCGCTGAATATCCTTTGATTAACGTAATGTTCACAACAGGCATAATTTAACTTTCACAGTTAATTCAACATACATTTATGTTAGTTTAAGTCTAAAGTTCCTGATCGTGCTATCTTAAACAGCCTTAAATGAAACAAATGGGCCGGACTCTTTAAAAAAGTAAATTTGTTGTCATCATGCAAACAATTGTTCAAAAAATCCTGGGCCGTGCCAGCGGGGCCGCCGCCGTAAAGGCTGGCGACTATCTGACCTGCAGCGTTGATCTGGCGATGGTACATGACAGCAGTGGTCCGCGCCGGCTCGCACCA
>NHEZ01000056.1 GCA_002172585.1 Cellulomonadaceae bacterium TMED98
CATCGCACCAGCACCCGAGACCACAGATGATCTTTCTGCCCGGACGGCCGAAATTGCTCGCACGATTGCGGAGCAGCTAGACGTGACCGGTGTTCTTGCCGTGGAGCTTTTTCAGGTTGGAGACGACGTTGTGGTCAATGAACTTGCGATGAGGCCGCACAATTCTGGACATGTCTTCACGGAAGGCACCGTGACCAGTCAGTTTGAACAGCATCTGCGTGCAGTACTGGACTGGCCTCTCGGTGACACGTCGCTTACCCATCCGTGGTCGGTGATGGTCAACATGTTTGACGACGCCGGCCATGAGCGAATCACCGCTGCCCTCGAAACATCTGATCGAGTGCGTGTGCACGCCTATGGAAAAGAACCACGACCCGGGAGAAAAGCAGGCCACATCGTGGTCAGTGGTGACAAGCTAGAAGACGTGAGAGACATCGCACGTCGCGCAGCGCAGGCAGGAGAGAGGCCATGACTGAGGCAACAGTGGGACTGATCATGGGCTCAGATTCTGACTGGCCGGTTATGCGCGAGGGCGGAGAGCTTCTCAAAGAGTTCAAAATTCCCGTCGAAGCCAAAGTGGTTTCTGCTCACCGCACACCACACGACATGGTGGAGTATGCAGAGACCGCCGCGGATCGCGGGCTGAAAATCATCATCGCGGCCGCTGGTGGTGCAGCTCACTTACCCGGCATGGTGGCCTCACTCACGAGACTGCCTGTTATCGGCGTCCCGATCAGCTTGAAACACTTTGACGGCTTGGATTCGCTCTTGTCCATTGTGCAGATGCCAAACGGGATCCCAGTTGCCACGGTCGCAGTTGATGCCGCTAAGAATGCTGCGTTGTTGGCGGTACGGATGCTAGCGACCGAAGATTCCAACCTGGCCGACCGGCTCACGATTTACCAAGCCAATATGCGCGACAAGGTGCGGGAAAAAACCCTCGACTGGTTCTAATTCCTGCTCAGCTGCAGGGCACGCCCGCGAAGAATCTTCTCTCGCAGCGTGAGGCCAAGGCCGATAATTGCCCGCACCGGCGCAAAGAGCGGTCCCGGGTAGCGCTTGGCGATAAACCGCACCGCACTCTCGTGGTGTGCCGTCAGCATGAGCGTGTAGTTGCTCTTGGTCGAATGCCCACCTTCGTGGATGGCGGTGGCAGATGGCACATAAAGGTTTCTGTAGCCGTGTTGCTGTAGTCGCCAGCCCAGATCGACGTCTTCAAAAAACATGAAGTACTTCTCGTCGAATCCGCCCACCGCTTCCCACGCTTCTCGCCTGAGGAGCAAGAACGACCCCGACAGCCAGCCGGTCTCGCGGGTCGACGACGACTCATAGTCACCTCGGTAGGCCCTCGTCCAGGGGTTTCCAGGCCACACCACTCCGAGCAGACCGTGCCCAATCCCTATGCCGAGAGACGGTAGTGCTCTGGCCGAGGGGTAGAGCGACCCGTCGTCGTTTCTAATGGCGGGCCCTAGAGACCCAGCACTATCGTGGCTTTCTGCTTCATCCAGAAGCAGCTGCAATGTGTCTTTGTCCACCAAAATGTCGGGATTGCACACCACGACCCAGTCGCAGGAGTCCCTGAGTGCCGCAACGCCCACGTTGGCTGCNGTGCCGTAGCCCGGGTTGTCTGGTCGGTGGACGACCGAGACAGCTTGCAGAGAGCCTTTCTTTGGCAGAGACACTTTGGTGGGTGAGTTATCGACAACNACNACNTCGNCTGGCNNCAGGCTGGACNGGGTCAACGAGTCGAGAAAGCCTGTCAACACGTCACTCGAGCGATAGGTGACGACGACGAGACCAAGACTCATGACATGTGCTCCGGAAACAAGGCAGGGAACGCCTCGTCAAAAGCGTCGGTCCACGCTCGAGGCGTGGCTAACCCGACGTCGGTCCACTTCTCGTGACCGAGGACGGACCAGGCCGGTCGCGTCGCCGGACGGACAAAGTGGTCGGAGGTGGTCGGCAGTACCCGTTCCGGATCAAGCCCTGCGCTGCGAAAAATAACCCTCGCAAAATCCCACCAGCTGGTTTCGCCAGCGTTTGTGCCGTGGAAAATTCCTGACGGGACGCGCGCATCAATCANGTTNCGAATNCAGCCGGCCAGGTCCCTGCTCCACGTCGGTTGTCCGATTTGGTCCGTCACGACGGAGACAGTGTCATGGGAGTCCGCCAGACGGAGCATGCTGCCGGGGAAGTGCGAGCCGCCCTGGCCATAGAGCCAGGCCGTTCGGACAATCACGGTGCCATCGGGGTGTTCCGCGAGGACAGCTTCTTCGCCGGCCGCTTTGGACCGGCCATAGGCCGACTGGGGGTTTAATGGGGTGTCTTCGGAATAGGGCGTCGTCGCCTTGCCGTCAAAAACGTAATCAGTCGAGAGGTGAATCAGGGTGGCGCCATGCGTGGCGGCGGCCCGGGCCAGCAGGCGGGGGCCCTCAGCGTTAATCGAAAACGCGCGCTCTGGCTCCTCTTCTGCTTTATCGACGGCCGTGTAAGCAGCAGCGTTCACCACGACGTCGTGGCCGGTGACGGCCTGAGTGACCTGGTCCTGGTCGGTAATGTCCAGGTCAGCTTTGGTGGCGGCGGTGAGGTCCAGGTCGGCGAGAGCGGTGGCGAGGTCGCGGCCTAACATGCCGCCAGCACCCGTGAGGAGAACTCGGGTCATAGAGCTGCGCGTGCCTTAAGAGGCTCCCACCAGGCACGATTTTGCCGATACCACTCGACGACTGCTGCCAAGCCTTCTGTGAAGTCCACCTGGGGGGTGTATCCCAATTCGCTGCTGATTTTGTCGATGCTCACGCAGTAGCGGCGGTCGTGACCGAGACGATCCTCGACATAGGTGATAAACGATTCGTCACGCTCGGTTGTGCGAAGGAGCAGGTCGGTGAGTTCTTTATTGGACAGTTCGGTTCCGCCGCCGATGTTGTAAATCTCGCCGGAGCGGCCCTCCTGCAACACAAGCGCGATTCCTCGACAGTGGTCGTCGACGTGTAGCCAATCGCGCTGATTGCCCCCGTCGCCGTAGAGCGGCACGGGCAGACCGTCCAACAAATTGGTGACGAACAGGGGAATGACTTTTTCGGGGAAGTGGTAGGGCCCGTAGTTGTTCGAACAGCGGGTCGTGACCGTGTCGAGACCGTGGGTGCGGTGATAGGCGCGGACCATGAGGTCGGAGCTTGCCTTACTCGCCGCGTAGGGCGAATTGGGCAAGATAGGTTCGTTTTCGTCCCATTCCCCCTCATCAATGGAGCCATAGACCTCGTCGGTGGAGATGTGCACGAATCGGGACACACGGTGTGCTTTGGCCGCTTCTAACAGTTTTTGTGTTCCCAGCACATTGGTCTCCACAAAAATTCCGGCGTCGGTGACAGACCGATCGACGTGTGATTCGGCGGCGAAGTGNACGATGACATCGTGGCCGGGGAGGGCCGCCTCCAGCTCTGCGGAGTGTCGAATATCNCCNTGGATGAACTGGAAGNGCGGGTGGTCGGCTACCGTGGCGAGATTGGTNANNGTGCCCGAGTAGGTCAGNGCGTCAAAAACCGTGACGGAGGCGTCTTCGAGGCCTGGAAGGCGACCGTCGAGTGCCATTCGCACAAAATTGGAACCGATAAACCCCGCTCCGCCGGTGACAAAGAGCTTCACTGAGCCACTCTCCTTCGACCGTTGGGGGCGTCCGTGTCGTCCCCGACAGTCTAGTTCGCACCGGTCCTCGNGCTTGGCCCGTTGATAGAGTTCGGGAGTGGAATTCCGTCGCTTAGGAATAGACGGCGCGTTTGAAATCAGGAACGTCGTCCACGCTGACGACCGNGGGGAATTCGCGGAATGGTTTCGCTTCGACAAAATCTCTGCGGAAACGGGGTATTCGTTTCCGGTCCGACAGGCCAATATTTCCCGGTCGTCGAGGGGAGTCGTCCGCGGTATTCACTTTTGCCAGGTGCCGCCTGGTCAGGCNAAGCTGGTGACCTGCATGACCGGGACNATTCTCGACGTGGTGGTCGATATTCGGGNGGACTCGCCCACTTTTGGGCAGTGGGAGAGTGTGGAAGTGACGGCAGCTGATCGAAACGCGGTGTTGNTGCCCGTNGGCGTCGGTCATGCTTTTGTCGCATTAGAAGACNACNCCACCGTGTGNTACCTGGTGTCNGANGTGTTTACCCCNGACAAAGAATTTGGCATCCACCCNCTCGATGCAGAGCTCGGTATTGACTACCGNNTNGANNCNTCNGNNCTNCTTCTNTCNCCGAAAGACCAGCAGGCCCCTACTTTCCAGGANGCTAGACAGCAGGGNCTNCTTCCTCANGTGAATGATNTGGANCCGNTGAAATGAAAGGCATCATCCTTGCCGGTGGTTCCGGCACGAGACTNTGGCCCATNACTCGCGGNATTTCCAAGCAGCTCATGCCGATCTACGACAAGCCNATGATTTATTANCCGCTGTCGACTCTGATGATGGCGGGCATTAATGATGTTCTCGTCATCACCACGCCTGAGTACAAAGCGTCGTTTACCGCTCTGCTGGGAGACGGGTCTCATCTGGGGATGTCGATTTCCTATGGAACACAAGACGAACCGCGAGGTCTCGCCGATGCGTTCTTGATTGGCGAAGAGTTCATCGGAGATGATTCGGTTGCCTTGGTCTTAGGCGACAACATCTTCCACGGCACGGGCCTGGGGTCGTCCCTGCGGGCGAATTCATTGGTGTCCGGAGGGTTGATTTTTGCCGCCCATGTTTCTGACCCCCAGCGCTACGGCGTGGTCGAATTCGATCAGGACATGAAGGCGTTGTCGATTGAGGAAAAACCGACCACACCAAAGAGCAACTTTGCGGTGCCGGGGCTGTATTTCTATGACAACCAGGTGGTCGACGTCGCGAAAGGCATTACCCCAAGCGCGAGGGGTGAATTAGAAATCACCGCGATTAACGACCATTACCTCCAGCAGGGAAATCTTCAGGTTCAGGTTCTTGACCGCGGGATCGCCTGGCTCGACACGGGAACTTTCGAATCGATGATGCAGGCCAGCGAATATGTTCGGGTCATTGAAGAGCGGCAAGGACTAAAAATTGGCTGCATCGAAGAAATCGCGTGGCGCGCAGGCTGGATTGATCAACAGCAGTTGAGGGAGTTGGCAGAGCCTCTCAAGAAATCTGGTTACGGACACTATCTGGAAGGCCTCGTGAATGGCTAAGGCCCCAGCAGTGAGCTGGACGAAGACCTATTTCCGCGACGTCATGGGCTCAGGAGAGCTGTTGTGGAATCTCACCCAGCGTGAGGTGCGGGGAAAATATAAGCGCACAGCACTTGGACAACTGTGGTCTCTTGCCAACCCCATCGCCGCCATCATCGTCTACACCTTCATCTTCTCCGTGGTCTTCCAAGTCCCGGCACAGGTCGGAGAAAACAGCGGCCTGAATAACTACGCGCTGTGGTTGGTGTGCGGGCTGTTGCCCTGGTTGTTCTTCCAGTCGACCGTGACGCAGGGTGTCCGCTCGATTGTCGATAACGCGAGTCTCGTGCAGAAGGTCTATTTCCCGAGACTGGTCTTGCCGCTTTCGCTCACCGGAGCCGGCCTGGTGAACTGGACGTTTGAAATGACGGTGTTAGTCATTGCGCTCGCCCTCTTCGGTGCGTTTGTTTTTCCCTGGCTGCCACTTGTCTTGCTGTTCATGCTNGTGTTGGGANTCTTCGCCGCGGGACTTGCCATGATCCTGTCCATCGCGAACGTGTTCTTCCGTGACCTCGCCTATTTACTCACCGTCATCCTGCAGTTCTGGTTCTACCTGACGCCGATCCTGTACCCAATTTCTCTCGTGGATAACCAATCAGCCGAATGGGGTGGTCTGCTCGGAACGCCGATTACTTTGGCCGATATNTACCGGGTGAACCCCATGGAGCCCTATGTGGCGATCTTCCGCGACCTGCTCTACCACAACACCTTTCCTGAGGCTTCGTCGGTGATTGCCGCAGTGAGCTGGGCGGTCGTCACCTTTGCTCTTGGCCTCTGGTACTTCACGAAAACCGAGAAGCGGTTGGCGGAGCTGATATGAGTCAGATGGCGGTCGTCGTCGACGATGTCTCGAAGAAGTTCCGGTTGTATCACGAGAGAAACCAGACGCTGAAGTCAGCGGTGATGCGAGGTCGGACCTCGCGCCACGATGAATTCTGGGCTCTGAAAAACGTGAGCTTTGACGTCGAGGCCGGCCAGACCTACGGCATTATCGGCAGCAACGGCTCGGGAAAATCCACCTTGCTGAAATGCCTCGCGAAAATCTATTGGCCGACCTCTGGCTCCATTCACTACAACGGCAAAATGGCCTCGCTACTCGAAGTGGGCTCTGGATTTCACCTGGAGCTCTCTGGCCGGGAAAACATTTACTTAAACGGCTCCATCCTTGGCATGTCCAGGAAAGAAATCGATTCGAAAATTGACTCGATTATCGAGTTTTCTGGTGTGGAGCGCTTCATCGACCAGCCGGTGAAGAACTACAGCTCAGGCATGTATGTGCGCTTGGGGTTCTCGGTTGCCATCCACGTCGAGCCCGACATTTTGGTCGTCGACGAGGTGCTCTCCGTCGGTGATGAAGAGTTCCAACACAAGAGCTTTGACAAGTTTCTCGACCTGAAACGAAACGGNAAAACCATCATTTTGGTCAGCCACGCTCTCGACGTGGTGGCCGACATTTGTGACCGGGTGTCCTGGATTGAAAAAGGTGTCTTACAGACCTCTGGTCCAGGATCAGAAGTGGTGGCTGCTTATCGCGCCAGTGCCGAGGACTGAGCCTCCGGCACACTAGGCACCCTGTCCGTCACGCGGGTTGACCAGACAATCACAATCCACGCCACGGCGAAAAACGCCAGTGAGCCGACCACCCAGACCGACATTGGTCCCATCCAGGACTCCCGCAGACCAAACCACCACCATTCACGACCCAACTCCAGATTGAACCCTCTTTCATCCAACCCAGTGACGTAGCGCCGGAGGTTGTGGTGCAGGGCAATCGAGTTCGCAATGGAGAGCGCCACGGCCATCCACATCCGCTGGGATGTTTTCTGGATTAATCCCGGGTGCCCGTCTGGTCGCAACACCGCCACGCCCAACAGCACCACCAGAAGCGGCAGCCCATACCGGGACTGGAATCCAGCGCCCACGAGGAATCCTGCCTGCTGCAGGATAAACAGTGGATACACCCACATCATCGCGAGGATCACAAACGTCACAGCCCGCACCCGCCACGTGGAGCCGGTGATGCCCACCCCGAGCAAGGCAATAAACACGCCAAAGGACAAGAAGGCGACAAGCTGTGGCATCGGAGTATCGAGCCATCCAAGCGATCCCCAGGGCCAAATCCCAAANGCCCCCATCCAGAGACCTGGCACTTCGATGAAGTTGTGCCACAGAAGCTGCCAGTCAAACGGTTCGCCGTCTTCGCCAATCCCCGCNGTNAAGACTCCNAGAGCCCCGCGCTGGAAAAACAGCCANCCGGCAGCGAGCACGGCTCCGACAGCTGGAATCCAAAGCCTCTTCACAAGCTCCCGGAAAGGCGCGTCGGNGACAAATAACGCGAGTCCTGCNGTNGCAACNGCAAANANNGTGGCATCCGTCCTGCTGGCTACCGCCAGGAGAACAAAGACGAGGAACATTCCTCCGAGNANCCATTTGCGCCANCCNCGGTCTTCNAAGTATCCGAGGAGAGCAAGCCAGGCAGANCCNACNCCAATAATNGACCAGGAGCTGGGGTTGGTGGAGGGNATGATGAACATCCCNAGCGGCACNANNGTCCCCATCCACGCCCAGGCCANGGGGTTTTTCAGCCTCTGNGGCAAGAACCACCAGAGCAGGACGTTCAGNCCCACAAACAACGTGGCGCCGATCAGCCGCATCGTAAACACACTGGTATCCACGTTGGAGCCGGCAAAGGTGTTGTAGGTGAGGAAGAACCCAGAGGGGTAGTTGGCTTTCGATTCGACGATGTTCAACCGGTTGGTCATGGTTTCACTGCCATCCGCCGTCGTCATCAGCGGCTGGCAGGCAGCACTGGCGTCTTGGTCTTGGCTGAAACACCGCGCTTCAATGAGCGCCGTCGGCACCATCTTCCGATTGCGCCGCTCCTCTAAATCACANGGACTNCCNGGNTCGGCCGTGGTGCACCAAATGGAGGCCAGATGAAAGTCCGAGTCTGGCTCGGATCCAGACGGCGAACTCATCGCCCAGGCNCCGAGGCTNACNACCCCCAGAACGAAGACCGTGATGGCGCCGGCGAGACGGTTTCGTCGAATCTGTCGCCAGAGCCCACTGATGCTAAAGCGCGCCTGCTCGGCGCTGGTTTCTGTCGACAGCGAGAACACCCCCTTGGCTNTTACGAGCCTAGCTTGGCCAGCACCTCNGTGATTCGAGGNGCTANTGCCTGNCGGGTGTAGTGGGCNGNGACGTGGNCTAGTGCCTGGTCGGCGACCNCGGCNCGNGCACNGNGATCTGCCAAAGCTCCCAGCAGCACGTCAGGCCACTCCGCGGCATCGGCTACATACCCATTGGCCTGGTGGTCGATGATTCGGGTGAACACGGGCGCGGGCGAGGCCACGGTGGGCACACCGACGGCTGCTGCTTCGAAATACTTCAGCTCTGATTTCGAGTGCGCAAAGACGTTGTGTTGAATCGGCGACAGGTTGAGCGTCACCTCGGCGATTGCTCGCTGCAGGCCAAGAAAATCCATAAACGGTAAGCGCTCAATCCGGGACGAGAACTCTGCAAGGGATTCCGGCACATCGAGAAAGCCCGCAATCCGCAGCGTCGCGTCTGGGTAGGTCTCCAACACTGCTCTCAGACCATCGGCAGCGATCTGGTAGTCGCGGTTGTGGGAGGCAGAGCCAGAGAAATACCCAATGACGGGGTGGTCTGGCTGCAGCTTTTGGTCACGAAGCTGCGCTGAATACTCCCACTGTTCGTCGTTTAAAAAGTTGGGGATCACCTCAACCGGGATATCCAGGGCACTCACTAACTCGGATTGAAGAAATTCGGTGGTCGTAATCACCCCGTCGACGATCTCGAGGCTTTCCCGGATACGTCCGACAACGCCTACCCATTGTTCGATTCGGCCATACCGGCTCAGC
>NHEZ01000002.1 GCA_002172585.1 Cellulomonadaceae bacterium TMED98
TGCCGAGACCTACCTCGTCATCGACAAAATTCTCTCTATCGCCAAACGCTCCGGTGCAAACGCGATCCACCCGGGTTACGGGTTCC
This sequence comes from Cellulomonadaceae bacterium TMED98, assembly GCA_002172585.1. Lineage (GTDB taxonomy): Bacteria > Actinomycetota > Actinomycetes > Actinomycetales > Microbacteriaceae > Pontimonas. The sequence continues at coordinate 87 of NHEZ01000002.1, forward strand.
TTGCCGAGAACGCAGATTTTGCCAAAGCAGTCATCGACGCCGGACTGATCTGGATTGGCCCCTCGCCAGAAGCCATTGATGCCTTAGGTGACAAAGTCACCGCACGGCATATTGCCGAGAAGGTAGGCGCTCCCCTCGCACCAGGAACTCTCAACCCTGTTCAGGGTGTGGAGGAAGTGAAAGCCTTTGCCGCTGAACACGGGCTTCCTGTGGCCATCAAAGCCGCATACGGCGGTGGTGGGCGCGGCCTCAAAGTCGTCTACGACGAGTCAGAAATTGATGACGCGTTTGATTCCGCCACCCGCGAAGCAGTTGCTGCCTTCGGACGCGGCGAATGCTTCGTCGAGAAGTACTTGGAAAAACCAAGACACGTCGAAACACAGTGCCTAGCCGATAAAGCAGGCACTGTGGTGGTCATCTCGACCAGGGATTGTTCCTTACAGCGCCGACACCAAAAACTTGTCGAAGAAGCTCCGGCGCCGTTTCTCACGAAGAAACAGGAAAAGCTCCTGTACGAATCGTCCAAAGCCATCCTGAAAGAAGCCAAATACGAGGGAGCAGGGACCTGCGAGTTCCTGATTGGCAAAGACGGAACGGTCTCGTTTCTGGAGGTCAATACCCGTCTCCAGGTGGAACACCCAGTCAGCGAAGAGGTCACCGGGATTGATTTAGTGCGCGAACAGTTTCGTATTGCTGAAGGCGAAACCCTCGACTATGACGACCCGGTCCCTCACGGCCACTCCATTGAATTCCGAATCAACGGCGAAGACCCCGGTGCTGGATTTATGCCCATGCCGGGTCCCGTCCACACTCTCCGCTTTCCAGGAGGCCCCGGCATTCGGGTGGACTCTGGTGTCACCACCGGTGATGTCATCACCGGAGCGTTCGACTCACTGCTGGCAAAACTCATCGTCACCGGCCACAGCCGGGCTGATGCCCTCGAGCGGGCCAAGCGGGCACTGTTGGAATTTGAAGTCGCGGGGCTTCCCACCGTCTTGCCGTTCCACCGTGCAGTAGTCGACGATCCCGCGTTCACCGCCACCCAGGCAGAAGATTTCACCGTGCACACCCGCTGGATTGAAACAGAATTCACCGGTGAGATTGAACCCTGGAGTGGGGCGGTTGAGGCAGACGCCGACCCGGAGGACCCGTATCGCACAGTAGTCGTCGAGGTCGAAGGCCGGAGGCTTCGCGTGGGAGTCCCGGCGGGTATTTTTCAAAGCGGGGAAAAGGCTCTGTCCAGGCCCCCCAAACGCCAAAGTACTGCCGCAGCCAGTTCAGCAAACGCTGCCGACATTGTCGCCTCCCCGATGCAGGCAACTGTCGTGAAAGTGCCAGTCTCACCCGGCGACTCGGTCGTCAAAGGAGACCTGGTCTGTGTCCTGGAAGCGATGAAGATGGAGCAACCTCTCCAAGCCCATAAAGATGGGGTTATTGNTTCGGTGGAATGTGTCATTGGGGACACCGTGACCTCCGGCCAGGTTCTCCTGACCTACGAGTCGTCCTAGGAAACGCCGAGAGAGGAACTGCCTAGACTGGGGCAGTTATCCAGGAAGGCACAATGACGACTGTTTTGGTGACCGGCGCAGCCGGGTTTGTTGGCTCGCGGCTCGTCGAGAAGCTCTCAGCACTCGGTCACAGCGTGAGTGCCGTGGACTGTTTTCTGCCAGACCTCTACTCCGGAGAGATGAAAAAAGCCCGGTACNAGCAGCTAGAGGGTCTGCCGGGCGTCACCCTCTGGGAAAAAGACCTCCGATCGGATGATCTTTCTGACCTGGGGTCACCGGAGATTGTGGTCAATCAGGCGGCGATGCCGGGTCTCACCAAGTCCTGGGAAGACCTAAAGCTCTATATGGACAACAACGTCCTCGCCCTCGACCGAGTGATTCAACAGACCTCCTCACCCAGCCTCAACAACTTTCTTCAAATCTCGACCTCTTCGGTCTATGGCCGGATGGCAGACAGCTCAGAGGAAGCCCCCACAAACCCTTTTTCTCCCTATGGGGTGTCGAAATTAGCGGCCGAGAAACTGGGATTTGCTCACCGCGACAACTTTGGTCTTCCCTTCACGGTGCTTCGTTATTTCTCGGTCTATGGACCTGGCCAACGACCCGATATGGCCTACCACCGCTTTCTCAAGGCCGCTCGAGATAACACCCCAATTACCGTCTTCGGCGATGGCGAACAGCGACGAACGAACACCTACGTGGACGACATCGTCGATGCCACCATTGCCGCTATCGACCGTTCCACACCGGGTGAGATTTATAACATCAGCGGCTCAGAGTCCTACAGCCTGAACGAGGTGCTGGGGATGGTCCGTGAGATCAGCGAAGCGGAGCTCGATATTCGCTACGAACCGGCTCGTCCAGGCGACCAACGAGAAACCAAAGGGGCAATTGATAAAGCCCGGAGAGAACTCGGCTATGACCCCCAGTGGTCGCTTCGAGATGGCCTGTCGAAAGAGTGGGAGTGGCTCGCCACGCTGGCGGAATAGGCTAACGGCATGTCCGAACTTGCCAATCCACTCGATGATGCCGCCACAAACCCGTTTGATGTTGCGGCCGAGGCCGCGTCACAAATCGCTAAACGAACAGGAATTAACTCCCACCGCATCGCCCTGACACTCGGCTCTGGATGGGCGAAAGCAGCAGACNTGCTGGGCGAAACGGTGGCAGANATTCCTGCCGATGAGNTTCTTGGCTTCTCCAGGCCGGCTGTCGAGGGACACGTCGGAACCCTTCGCTCGATTGCTCTTGCTGATGGAACACACGCCCTCGTCATTGGCGCCCGAACTCATTTTTATGAGGGCCACGGTGTCCGCCGGGTCGTGCACTCCGTCCGGACGGCCGCAGCAGCTGGAGCCACCACGATGGTTCTCACCAACGGAGCCGGCGGAATTAAGCCCCACTGGGCTCCAGGGACACCAGTGTTAATCAGCGACCACATCAATATGACGGCATCCTCGCCACTAGAGGGTGCAACGTTTATTGACCTCACAGACTTGTATTCGAAGCGACTGCGGGACGTGGCGCGCACGGTGTCNCCNGACCTCGATGAGGGTGTGTATGTGCAGTTCCGAGGCCCACACTATGAAACCCCGGCCGAAGTCCAGATGGCGCAGGCAATCGGTGGTCACATCGTCGGAATGTCCACGGCCTTGGAGGCGATTGCGGCGAGAGAGGCTGGAATGGAGATTCTGGGCTTTTCTCTCATCACCAACCTCGCAGCGGGTATCAGCGATGAGCCACTNAGTCACGACGAAGTCATCGCTGCGGGCAAAGCCGCCGAGTCAACTATCAGCGACATGCTGGCGAAGGTTGTCGCGCAGTTNTGAGCACGAACACCACAGAGCTCATGCAGCGCGCGATGCAGTGGATTAACCAAGACCCTGACCAAGAAACCCGCGCCGAGCTCGCCGACCTTGTCGACCGAGCGGAAAAGACCGACCAGGCGGCCCTGTCCGATCTCGAGGAGCGGTTTTCTGGGCATTTGACCTTTGGCACAGCAGGTCTCCGCGCAGAAATTGGCGCAGGCCCTATGCGAATGAACCGTGTCGTGGTCTCCCATGCTGCACACGGCCTCGGNCACTTTCTCCTGGAGAAACTAAAGCCCCAGACACCCTCTGTCGTCGTGGGGTTCGACGCCAGACATAAATCTGATGTCTTTGCTCGGGATACCGCCGAGGTTCTCCAGGGGCTTGGCATCAACGCGNTNCTTCTCGACCANCACACCCCGACCCCGGTCGTGGCTTTTGCGGTGCGCCACCTCGGTGTGGATGCCGGAGTGATGGTGACCGCAAGCCATAACCCTCCCGCCGATAACGGATACAAGGTCTATCTAGGTGGTGACGACGGAGGNTCACAAATCGTGCCACCNGCCGANCAGATGATTCACCANGCCATCATGACCTCTCACGACACCACCTCAGCCACGGCCCTGGCGCGTGCGTCGGACTACCAAACCATCGGCGAGGACGTCATTGCGGCCTATATCGAGGCCACCACACGGGTCGTGGCCGGGCGGAGCACGGCCGGTCGCGAGTCGCTCCGNATCTGTTACACCCCGATGCACGGCGTGGGTGCGTCCGTGTTTCATCGGGTGCTCGCCAACACCGGCTTCACGACGGTGATTGACGTGGCCGAACAGGTCGAGCCCGATCCAGACTTCCCCACTGTGGCCTTTCCCAATCCAGAAGAGCCAGGGGCTCTGGACCTGGCAATGGCCACCGCAACCCGCGAAGAAGCAGACATCATCATTGCCCACGACCCCGACGCTGACCGGTTGGCGGTTGCTGTTCCCGACGGGTCCGGCAGTGCATGGCACATGCTGTCTGGAAACGAGGTTGGCGCCCTGCTCGCCTGGGACATCACCGGGCACCGATCCGATCAAGGGGGTGTTCTCGGCTGCAGTCTGGTGAGCTCTCCGGTACTGGCTCGAATCGCCGAGCACCGGGGGTATCAATCAACCGTGACCCCGACCGGGTTTAAGTGGATTTCGAGGCTGCCGGATGTGGTGTTTGGGTTTGAAGAAGCCCTTGGCTACCTCGTCAACCCCGAGACGGTGCGGGATAAAGATGGCATCTCGGCAGGACTGCTGATTGCCGCGATTGCTGCNGANCAAAAAGCACAANGCAACAGCCTCACCGANGTCCTAGACGACCTTCGCCACACAGTGGGGGGCTTTGCGTCGGGGCAGATTTCGCTGCGGTTCGAATCTCCGGCTATTGCCCAGGAGCTCATGTCNACGGTTCGTGCCCGCCCCGAGGAGGTTTTTCCNNATCTCGCGGTNGACTCGATTACCGACTACGAGCAGGGAACAGGTGGCTTTCCGCCGGCAAANATCGTGCAGTTTGACCTCGTCAGTGGCGACCGCATTATCATGCGTCCCAGTGGCACCGAACCGAAACTCAAGGTCTATCTTGACTCACTGCGTCCGCACCAAANNGACGNNGATNANGCGGTGACAGAACTCACCGCAACTGTCCAGGGCANCATCGACGCCCTGACGGCATCTGCTTAAGCCGCTTCGAAGCCCTCCATCAGAGCATCCACAATCTGGTCTTTTTCTTCCCGGGACACAAACGCCGCGTGNGCGGCGTTGATCTGGAACGCCAGGAGATCTGTCGCGTCATAGCCAAAGGTCTCTGCNANTAANGAAAGCTCTTTGGACAGGNTGGTGTGACTCATCAACCGATTGTCNGTGTTNACGGTGACGGCAAAGCCCAAGCGGTANAGCACATCNAANGGGTGGTCNGCCATGACGCGGTCTGGACCGATNGCGCCTGTCTGCAGNTTCGATGACGGACTGGTTTCCAAGACAATNCCCCGGTCGAGNACCCACCTGGCGACGTCNCCAAGNTCCACNGTGGTCTGGTCACCGTCTTCGTGAATGGTCATGTCTTCGACAATCCGCACCCCGTGTCCAAGGCGGAGNGCCCGGCCATCGAGCAGTGCGCTTCGAATGCTCTCCACACCGTCTGCTTCACCCGCGTGCACGGTGACCGGGAAGAACGACGACGCCAGGAGGTCAAACGCCTCGTGTAGCCGTGATGGCGGGAACCCTGCTTCTGGTCCGGCGATGTCAAAACCGGCGGCTCCGCGGTCGCGGTGGCGAAGAGCAAGCTTCGCAATTTCCAGGCCGTTATCGGCTTGGCGCATCGCAGAAATCAGCTGGCCCACCCACATTTTTCCGCCGGCCTCGCGAATCGCCGACACCGCCTCGTCGATACCGGCCTGGACTGCTTCCACCGCTTCATCAAGACTGAGCCCACCGGCCAGATGCTGCTCGGGAGCCCATCGGATTTCGCCGTAAATCACTCCGTCGGAGTGGAGGTCTTCCACAAATTCCCGCGCAATTCGGGTCAGTGCGGGTGCGGTCTGCATCACGCTGGTGGTCACATCGAACGTCTTCAAATACTCAACCAGAGACCCAGAGTCGGATTGCTCGGCAAACCACGTGCCGAGCTCGTCGGCTGATTGCGCTGGCACATCAATCCCCTGCTCACCCGCGATATCCAGGATTGTCTGTGGGCGAAGGCCACCGTCGAGGTGGTCGTGGAGGGAGACTTTTGGAAGCGATTCAATCGCGATGTCGGTCCCGGGAAGGGTGTGTGTCATTGGTGGTACTCGCCTAACTGTCGGGGCCCGAAGGCATCGGGAAGGACCTCATCGATGGTTTTCCTGCCAGACACGGTCTCCAAGACCATGCCCTCGGCGGAGTGTTCATAGAGCAACTGACGGCATCGGCCACAGGGCATCAACACCTCGCCGTTGCCATCCACACACGTGAAGGCCACCAGTTTGCCGCCACCGGTCATGACCAGCTGGGACACGAGAGAACATTCGGCACACAGCGTGATGCCGTAGGAGGCGTTTTCGATATTGCAGCCAGAGACAATCCGGCCGTCGTCGACGATGGCCGCAGCGCCGACCGGGAAATCTGAATACGGTGCGTAGGCTCGGCGCATTGCTCCCCGGGCGATTTCTCGAAGCTCGCCCCAGTTGACCTCGTCCATCCCGCTCTACTCTTTCACGTATGGCTTGCCATCGGCAGCCGGCGGGCGGACTTTGCCGACAAAACCCACCACCGCAATCAACGTGACCAGATAGGGCACCATCAAAATAAAGTCCGTCGGAATCCCGGGGCTGACCTGGTTGGCCCACACACGCAGGATGATGCTAAATCCAAACAGAAGTGCCGCTGCTGACATGTAGATCGGGTGCCACCGCCCAAGAATGACGACCGCCAAAGCAATAAACCCCTGGCCCGCGGTCATTTCTTTTCCAAAAGCACCGACGTTGCCGATGGTGAGCGCTGCGCCGCCGAAGCCTGCCAAGAGTCCACCGAGGCTCACCCACCAGAACCGGGTCCGGCCAACATTAATACCCACGGTGTCCGCGGCCAGCGGGTATTCACCCACGGAACGAGCACGAAGACCCAATCTGCTCCGAAACAGGATCCACCACAGCAGGGGGACAGCCAGGAATGCTGCGAACACGGTAATCCGGTTTTCAAACAGCACGGGTCCCAACACAGGAATATCGGACAGCAACGGAAGCTTAAAAATCTCCAGCGTTCCCGGGAAGTTGGTCGAATCGCTGTCGGTCACCAGCCACTGCGAGTAAAGGAAGTTCGTGATTCCAATGACCAAGACATTCAGCACCACACCAACGATGATTTGATCGGCCAGGTACTGCACGGAAAACACCGCCAACACCATTCCCAGCAGCATCCCCGCAATCATCGCGGCGACCAGTGCGACATACAGGTTGCCGGTTAGTGTGCCGACAACAGCGCCCACAAAAGCTCCCGCCAAGAGCTGCGCCTCGATCGAGATGTTGACCACACCGACCCGCTCGGACATCACTCCAGACAGCCCACCGAAAATGATCGGAATGGCCAGCACAATCGCGTTTCCCAGCAGGAAGGCAAGCGGCACGGTCCCGCCAGCACCAAGCCACCCGAGAAGCCCAAACAACGCCACCGCGCCAAAAATCACAATCCACCAGAGCGGCACGTGCTTGTTTTGGCTGACCCACCAAGCGGCCACCGCCGTCATAGCAACGAGGATGATGCCGGCGACCAGGTTCACGCCACTCGAGGTGGCGACGAAGGCCGGGATGACAAACCGGGCGGTGTCAGCAGAGATTTTGTATGTGACATCCGCGTCGCGGCCAAAGACCCCAAACACCACAAGAATCAGCAGGCTGAAGCCCGCCATCACGATGGTGGAGCGCCAACTGACTTTCTCTTCGGCCAGGGAAAACATGCCNGGCGTGACTTCAGTNTTGACAGCGGTCACGAGGTCACATCCTCGGGCTCTCTGCGCAACACGCGGGCGCGCAGACGGTCGAGGGCAGGGGTGGCTTTGAGAGCAGGCAGCCGGAAGATGGCTCGAATCAGCGGCGGTGCCGCAATGAACAACACAATGGCGCCCTGGATGATTCCTAAGACCTCGGCCGAGACACCAATGACTTGCATTTGCGGCCCTCCGGCTTTAAACGCTCCAAACAGAAGGCCTGCAAACAAGATGCCAATAGCGTTTCCACCGCCAAGCAGTGCCACGGTGATGCCGTCAAACCCGATACCAGCGTGAACGGACTGGGTGAATCCCGTCTCTAGTCCGAGAGTCTGGTGGGCAGCACCGACACCGACAAGGGCTGCCGAGGCGAACATCGCCGCGACATAGGTCCGCTCGACGTTGATTCCCGCTGTCCTGGCCGCGTGAGGGTTATATCCGACCATCCGGAACTGGTAGCCCAGGCTCGAGCGCTCCATCAGCCACCAGTAAAACCAGACCGCAAACGCCACCAGGAAGACTCCCGCGTGCACACTGTAGGTGTCCGGGAAGAGTTGGGGTAGCCGAGCCGTCTCAAGTGGAGCTTGGGCGCGGGGTGATCCCGTGGAGGAGGGGTCGAGCAGAAGCTCCGGAGTGCGAATAAACCAGGTGAACAAATAGATCGAGATGTAGTTCAACATGATGGTGAGAATCACCTCATGCGCGCCGGTTCGAGCTTTGAGATAGCCCACTAATGCTCCCAGCATGGCGGAGCCCAAAATGGTGGCGAGGACGGCGACCAGGACGTGAACGCCGAAGGGCAGCTCCATCCGGGTGGACACAAATGTTCCCCACAAGATTCCAAACATCATTTGGCCATTGCCACCGATGTTGAATAGCCCCACCCGGAATCCAAGAGAAATCCCCAGCCCGGCGGCAATCAGGGGCCCTGCAAACCGAATGGTTTCTGTCAGCGGCTTCAGAGTGTCAACAAGACCGTCGGCCCGGAGATTGAGTACTGCTCCGCGGAACAGGGCGGAGTAGCCATCGGCGATGGCTCCAAATCCACCCGCCACAGCCGCGCCCGCGTCGCCAGCTCCCACACCGTCGATGAAGTCCTCGGCGGAGAANAANATAAANAGNGANCCGATGACAAACCCCGCGACAATCGACGCGAAGATTCGCGTGGCGCTGGTGGAGAGAATCTCTCTCAACACCGTCACGAGACAGACTCCTTCACCACGCCTGCCATCAGCTGTCCCAACTCTTCTCGTGGAATCGAGGGGTCCACGATGTCGACAATGCGACCGCGATACATCACCGCAATCCGGTCGGCCAGGGCATACACCTCGTCGAGCTCGGTGGAAATAATTACCACTGGAATGCCGCGATCCCGGGTAGCAATGATTTGCTCATGAATGAACTCAATCGATCCCACGTCCACGCCGCGGGTGGGTTGCGCGGCGAAGAGCACTTTCAAATCACGGCTTAACTCTCTGGCGACAACAACTTTTTGTTGATTGCCTCCCGAGAGATTCTTGACATGGGTCTCCGCTGAGGGGGTGCGCACGTCATAGGACTCGATGAGGTCATTGGACGCGTCCAGCCTGCTGTCCAAGTCGATGCTGAGGCCCTTCACCCAGGGGGCTTGGTGGTAGCCATTGAGCATGAAATTCTCGGCAATCGTGAACTCCCCCACAAGGCCGTCTTTCTTTCGGTCTTCGGGAATGAACCCGACTCCTTTATCGAGGACTTCTCTCACCGAATCAAAGGTGATGTCGTCACCAGCAAGAAAAATAGTGCCCTCGGCGGGTTCGCGAAGCCCGAGCAGTGACTCGGCAAGCTCGGTTTGCCCATTTCCCTGCACACCCGCAATCGCCAGAATCTCGCCGGCGTGCACGTCGAAACTGACACCGTCCAGGACTTTTTGATTCCGCTCGTCAATCACCACAAGATCCGACACAGACAGCACAGCCTCACCGGGAGTGGCCAGTTTCTTATTCACCGACAAGTCGACATCGCGCCCCACCATTAACGATGCAAGCTCGTCGAGAGAAGCGTCCGGCGGCCTGCTATCAACGACTTTTCCGCCGCGAATGACCACAATCCGGTCGCAGACATCTTTTACTTCGCGGAGTTTGTGGGTAATAAAGACAATGCTGGTGCCCTCGCTCGCCAACTGGCGCATGATGTCCATGAGTTCGTCTGTCTCCTGCGGGGTCAGCACCGCCGTTGGCTCATCGAGCACCAAGACTTTGGCATCCCGTGCNAGGGCTTTAATGATTTCCACCCGCTGCTGCACACCGACCGGGAGGTCTTCGACGACCGCGTCGGGGTCGACGTTGAACCCGAAACGATCGGAAATCTCACGAACAAGCCGCCGTGCCTCCTCCAAGTCCAGAGCACCAAATCGTCCGGTGGGCTCGTGCCCGAGAATGACATTTTCGGCGACAGTAAAGACAGGNATCAGCATGAAGTGCTGGTGGACCATCCCAATTCCCGCGTCCATGGCATCGCCTGGACCACGGAAAGACACCGGCTGGTTATCAAGCAGTATCTCGCCTGAGTCTGCTTGATAGAGCCCGTAGAGCAGGTTCATCAGTGTGGATTTGCCGGCGCCGTTTTCGCCAAGAAGGCCCAAAATTTCGCCGGACTCCACCGTCAGCGAGATGTTGTCGTTGGCGACCACGCTGCCGAAGCTTTTCGACATTCCTCGCAGTTCGAGCTTCACAAGTTGTCCCCTCCGGCTACAGCGCCTGCCTCATATTACGCCACCGCACCGACNCNGATATGTNCCCCAAAAGCAATGGCCCCCGGGAANTCCCCGGGGGCCACGCCTAGCGGTCGATGCTCTAGGAGAGCGGGTCGATTTCGCCGTCGATAATTCCCTGCTTGATCTCGGCAAGGCGGTCCTTGACCTCCTGAGAAACCTCAGCGTCAAAGTCGTAGAGCGGAGACAGGTCCGTTCCACCATTGGCCAGAGTTCCGACGTAGATGTCACCGTTGAAGCTGCCGGCGGCACCCTGCTCGATGATGTCGTAGGTCGCCTGGGTCATCCGCTTCTCGGCAGACGTCAGCACGAACTCGGCGTATTCGGGGCTGGTCAGAGCGATGTCTTTATCGACACCGATCATCACNCCGTCGATACCGGCCTCGGTGATGGCTTCTGAGCCCGCACCGAACTGGTCTCCACCCACGGGGAAGATCACGTCAGCGCCTGCTTCGATCTGGCTGGCCGCAATCGACTTGGAGGTGGCGGAGTTCGGGACGAAGTCACCGATGAAGTCACCGGTTTCGCTCATCGGGTCCCACCCAACAACGGTCACGTCCTCGCCGGATTCTTCGGCGTAGGCCATGGCTCCGTAGTAGTAGCCATCCATGAAGTCGGTCACGGCAGGAATCTGCATTCCGCCGTAGGTGCCGACCGTCTTGGTGGTCGAGTACGCAGCAGCGAGGTAGCCAGCGAGGTAGCTAGACTCCGCCATCGCGTAGTTCACGGGCTTTAGGTTTGCATTTCCCTCGCTCCATCCGTCGACGGTGACGAAGTTCAGGTCAGGGTTTGCCGCGGCAGCAGCGTTGATGTCCTGGACAAGGTTGAAGCCCACACCAAAGATGACGTCACAATTAGCGTCGACCATCGCCTCGAGGTTGGGTCCGAAGTCTTCCGGAGTATTCGATTCAGCCTCGGCGATATCAACGCCAAGCTCTGATTCGGCCAGCTGAAGGCCGTCGTACACAGCCTCGTTAAACGACTTGTCGTTCCAGGAGCCCTCGTCAGACACAGCACAGNCTAGGAAATCCAGCTGCTCGGGGGCTTCTTCAGTTTCTTCGGTTTCGGCAGGTGCCTCGTCAGCGGCCTCTTCGGTCTCCGCTGCGCCACCGGCACAACCAGCCAGGACCAGAGCAGCAGCTCCAGCCGCGGCAAAGCCCGCAAGGGCTCTCTTGGTGAGTGTTGCCATTAGTAGGGGTATTCCTCTCGTGAAATGGAGTCGCATCCCGCCATCACGCCTAAAGCGAGAGGGCGAGCGCGTCGTATCGTGAACACATCTTATTCCTGGGTGAACAGGATGCAACGAACAAGTGGTAGCGATTTGGCAACAATCCAGTCTCGATNAGAGGACGTCGTTGGTGCCGTTTAGTTTCATCAAATCAACGAGTGCCTTCACCCGCTGGGCATGAGCTTTGGTCGTGACCAATAGGGCATCTGGTGTGTCGACCACGACAATGTCGTCCATTCCCACCACCGAAACCAGACGTGTGCTCTGGCTCACCACGATTCCACTGGAGCGCTCGGAGAGCACGGCGGTGTTTTCTCCCAANATGGCGAGATCACCGGGGCCTTTGGCGTGCATACGGGCAAGGGCNGCGAAGTCACCCACGTCATCCCAACCGAATTCNCCAGGAATCACGACCATGCCGCCTGCCTTCGCCACCGGCTCGGCCACGGCATAGTCGATGGCGATTTTTTCTAGCTCCGGCCACACCCGGTCCATGACCTCGTCGCGCTGGTCGGTATCCCAGGCAGCAGCAATCTCACGAAGGGCCTCGACTAACTCTGGTTTCTCAGCCTGCATTCGACCGAGCAACACCGAGGCTTTGGCAATAAACATTCCCGCATTCCAGAGGTAATCCCCCGAGCTCACATACCCCGTTGCCACCTCATAGTCGGGCTTTTCCACAAACGACTCGACCAGGTGCGCAGAGGGAGCTCCGTCGATTTCTTGGTCTGCTCCAAGCTGGATATANCCAAANGCACTGGAGGGTTCGCTTGGTCGGATCCCTATTGTGACCACCCAGTCGGCCTTCGCCGCGTGGTAGGCCTCTCGAACAGCAGCGTGAAACACATGCTCGTCGGTGATGACGTGGTCTGCGGCAAACGACCCCACAATCGCCTCTGGGTCACGAAGCTCAATAATGGCTGCTGCTAACCCAATCGCCGCAGACGATTCTTTGGGGCTTGGTTCTTGCACTAAATGTCCCGGATCCAAATCGGGCAACTGCGCGCGCACCGCCGGGGCGTGGGCCACACCGGTCGCGACCACGATGTTGGCGCTGCCAGTCAGCGGAAGGAGTCGGTCCCAGGTGTTTCGAAGGAGCGTGTGGCCGTTTCCGGCAAGGTCATGCAGAAATTTTGGATGGTCGGCACGGGAGAGCGGCCACAGCCTGGAGCCCACGCCACCAGCGGGAATGATGGCGTGTAAGTGGTCCAGAGGTGTCGCCTGCGGAGAATCGGTGGATGATTCCATCTGCCCTCGTGCGTAATTGGTTGGGCCTGGTTCACAGGACGCTTAACGAGTGTTTACCTACCGGTCACCGTGCCGGAACCGGTCTGCTCAGGAAGCCTACCTACTCTGACAGGAATGAGTCAGTCCAGCGCAGGAAGGAGCAGCTCAATGCGAGTCGCCATCGTGACAGAAAGCTTCCTTCCCACCCTGAACGGGGTGACCACCTCGGTCCTCCGCGTCTCGGAATACCTCGCCTCCAGGGGACACCGCGTCATGGTGATTGCGCCTCAAGTTGACGGCGTCGCCGATGTCCCAGACGGCGTCACCGTGCACCGAGTGCCCTCGTTTGCCTACCGGGAATTCCCGGTCGGACTGCCACACCCGATGGTGAGTAGCCTGCTNAAAGAGTTNCANCCNGATGTCCTCCACGCCGCGAGCCCGTTCCTCCTCGGATACCAAGCNCTGCTTGCCGCGAAGAGACTGTCCATCCCGTCCGTAGCGATTTTTCAAACGGACGCCGCGGGATACGCAAAGCGCAACGCCATGGGCGTGACAGAAAAGTTCGCCTGGTGGGCCGTCTCACAAATCCATAACTCTGCTGACCTGACACTGGTGCCGTCGAAGACCTCTCTTCGACAACTTCGAGACTGTGGCGTCACGGAGCTTGCACCTTGGGGTCGGGGCGTCGACGTCGCAGGCTTCCACCCGGATCATCGTTTTGACCAACAAACAGAGGCGTTTCGTCGACGAATCGCCAAAGCCTCGGACACGGTGGTGGGGTATGTCGGCAGGCTTGCGCCAGAAAAAAGTGTGGAACGGCTCCAGGCACTACGACAGATAAAGGGCATCCACGTGGTCGTCGTTGGAGATGGCCCGAGCCGCGGCAGTGTGAAAAAAGCTCTGGCCGGTATTCCCCACACCATGACAGGGGCGCTGAGCGGCGAGGCCCTGCAGAGGGTCTACGGCTCCTTCGACATGTTTGTCCACACCGGCGAAGAAGAGACGTTCGGACAAACCCTCCAAGAAGCACACGCGTCAGGACTGCCGGTTATTGCCCCCGCAGTCGGAGGTCCGCTGGATTTAATCGACGATGAGATCGATGGATTGTTGTTTGCGCCGGGTGACGACGAACAGCTTCGTGACTCCGTCGTTGCTCTTCGCGACAACTATGCGCTTCGAATGAGAATGGGCGAAGCCGGTCGTCGAAAAGTCCTCCGCCGAGACTGGGCGAGTGTGTGCGACGACCTGGTCGGCCACTACCACCAGGTCATGCGACGCAGTGTTTTCTCCGCCGTCAACGCCCAGAAAAAGAAGGTCGCAAAGGTCGCCTAACTGAGAAGGCCCCAAGGTGCGGAGGCTTTATGATGGTGAGGCCCCGTCCGACCGAAAGGGTTTCCCACCGGTGACAACCACAGCCAATCAGGCACCGGCATCTTCGCTGGTGCCTGCGCCCAGGAAATCAGTGATTCCAGGCGGAACGCTCTATCGCGGTAAAGAAGGAATGTGGTCGTGGGTTCTACACCGCATCACCGGTGTCGGCCTGTACTTCTTCCTCCTCGTCCACATCTTGGACACAGCACTCATTCGGGTGAGCCCCGAGGCGTACAACATTGTGATCGGCGCCTACCAAACACCCATCATGGGAGTCGCGGAANTCGGACTTGTCGGCGCGGTCGTCTTTCACNCTTTCAATGGGCTGCGGATTATCTTGGTGGACTTTTGGAATATCGGAACCAGAATCCACAAGTCGATGTTCTATGTGGTCCTTGGCCTCTGGGTCGTCACCATGGCAGCCTTCACCCCCCGTCACCTGATGAACGTGTTTGGGTGGTGAGCCATGACTGTCACCATTGAACGNCCCAACGCTCCTGTTCGCCCAAGAAAGGGCGTGAACTGGGAAAAGTGGGGCTGGATCTATATGCGCGTGTCCGGCATTGCCCTGGTCGTGCTCATCCTCCTTCACCTGTTTGTCAACCTGATGATCGGTGAAGGGGTAAAAGCCATCGACTTCGCGTTTGTTGCTGGGAAACTGAGCAACCCCTTCTGGGTGGTGTGGGACACCGCCATGTTGTGGCTGGCGCTGATCCACGGAGCCAACGGCATGCGAACGNTTGTCAACGACTACGCCGCCCAAGAGCGGACCCGCATGGTGCTCCACGGTGCCCTCGTGGTCTCCACCGTCGCCCTGCTGATTCTTGGCACGCTCACGATTTTTGCCTTTGACCCCTGCCCGGCTGGCTCGCCCGCCGAACTNTTGCCCTCGTTCTGTGGGGTGGAGTCCTAAGTGACTGTGACAGACCACGCCCCCGTGTCGAGTAGCACCGACGACAACGGCATCACGACCCACGTCCATGAATTCGACGTCGTCATTGTCGGCGCTGGTGGTGCCGGCATGCGAGCAGCGATTGAAGCAGGTCCCCACGCCAAAACTGCGGTCATCTCCAAGCTCTACCCCACCCGCTCCCACACCGGAGCGGCCCAGGGCGGTATGGCGGCAGCACTTGCGAACATTGAAGACGACTCGTGGGAGTGGCACACCTTCGACACGGTCAAAGGTGGCGACTACNTGGTCGACCAGGACGCCGCCGAGATTCTTGCCCGCGAAGCCATCGACGCGATTATTGATNTAGAAAACATGGGGCTTCCGTTTAACCGNACCCCCGATGGCAAGATCGACCAGCGTCGCTTTGGTGGACACACCCGTGACCACGGAAAAGCCCCGGTCCGTCGCTCGTGTTACGCCGCCGACCGCACCGGNCACATGATNTTGCAGACGCTNTATCAAAACTGCGTCAAGCTCGGCATCAACTTCTTNAACGAGTTCTATGTGTTGGACCTGTTGATGGTGCCCGACACGTCTCGCCGGGCCAAGAAAGGTGGCAAGAAGCCCCAAAAGGCCGCCGGCGTCGTCGCCTACGAACTAGCCACCGGCGATATTCACGTCTTCCACGCAAAATCCGTGGTGTTTGCCACCGGTGGGTTTGGCAAGATCTACAAAACCACGTCCAATGCCCACACCCTCACCGGTGACGGGGTGGGAATCATTTGGCGCAAAGGCATCCCGCTGGAAGACATGGAGTTCTTCCAATTNCACCCGACCGGTTTGGCAGGCCTTGGCATCCTGCTCACNGAAGGAGCGCGCGGTGAGGGCGCTATTTTGCGAAACGCCTCCGGTGAGCGCTTTATGGAGCGCTACGCGCCCACGATTAAAGACCTCGCCCCCCGCGACATCATCGCCCGCTGCATGGTGCAGGAAGTACAAGAAGGACGAGGCGCTGGGCCCAATAAGGACTACGTGTTGCTCGACTGCACACACCTCGGAGCAGAGGTGCTGGAATCAAAACTTCCCGACATCACCGAGTTTGCCAGGACGTATTTAGGTGTGGACCCGGTCCACGAGCCCGTCCCAGTGATGCCGACCGCGCACTACGCCATGGGGGGTATCCCCACCAACATCAAAGCCGAAGTGCTGGCAGATAACGACACCGTGGTCGCCGGGCTCTACGCCGCCGGTGAGTGTGCGTGTGTGTCAGTGCACGGCTCCAACAGGCTTGGCACCAACTCGCTNNTGGACATCAACGTGTTTGGAAAGCGNGCNGGTCGCTTCTCGGTCGAATANGCGAAAGACGCCCCGATGCCNGAGCTTCCCAAAGACCCNGGNGCTGAGGTGCGGAAGNTGATTGCCGACACCCTCGCGGCTGANGGGAACGAGCGAGTGGCACCGATTCGAAAAACNCTGCAGGAAGAAATGGATAAAAACGCCCAGGTCTTCCGCACNGAAAAATCNNTGACGGATGTGGCNGGCACGATCCACGAACTGCGCGAGCAGTACCAACANATTGGGATTCACGACCGCGGTAAGCGCTACAACACTGACCTGCTGGAAGCCATTGAGCTNGGATTCTTGCTCGATATTTCGGAAGTGGTCGTGGCGTCTGCGAAAAACCGCAAAGAAAGCCGCGGGGGTCANATGCGAGATGACTACCCCGACCGTGANGANGAGAACTTCATGGTGCACACCATGGCCTACCTCACNGGCGACGCCAAGTCCGCGGANGTCGATGACCACATCGACATTGACTGGAAGCCTGTNGTGATTACGAANTACCAACCGATGGAGAGGAAGTACTAATGACTGTTGTCGACACCGCCGCTCCCCC
The DNA here is from genome assembly GCA_002172585.1 of Cellulomonadaceae bacterium TMED98. Classification (GTDB taxonomy): domain Bacteria; phylum Actinomycetota; class Actinomycetes; order Actinomycetales; family Microbacteriaceae; genus Pontimonas. Next base: position 17,252 of record NHEZ01000002.1, read on the forward strand.
GGTTGGAGCNGCCGANGTTCCCTCCTTCACGGTGACGTTNATTGTTCGCCGGTTTAACCCGGAAAAAGATGCCGAGCCGTATTGGCAGGACTTTGATGTGGAGATGTATGCCACNGACAAAGTCCTGGATGGCCTNCACAAAATCAAGTGGGATATGGACGGTTCACTATCGTTTCGCCGGAGCTGCGCGCACGGGATTTGCGGCTCGGACGCGATGCGCATTAACGGTCGAAACCGCCTGGCGTGTAAAACGCTGATNAAAGACCTCGACGTGTCAGANCCGGTCTACATCGAAGCTATTAAGGGTCTGCCTCTGGAAAAAGACCTGATCGTCGACATGGAGCCNTTNTTCGAGTCCTACCGTCAGGTCCAGCCCTTCCTCCAAGCAAGCTCAAAGCCGGAGAAAGANCGCCTGCAGTCTCCAGAGGNGCGGGCCCGGTTTGACGACACCACCAAATGCATTCTCTGTGCCGCGTGTACGTCTAGTTGTCCCGTGTTTTGGACCGACGGGCAGTACTTTGGCCCNGCNGCNATTGTCAACGCCCACCGATTCATTTTTGACTCCCGCGACGAAGCCGCGGATGTTCGCCTCGAAATCCTGAACGATAAAGAAGGCGTCTGGCGCTGCCGCACGACGTTTAACTGCACAGAAGCCTGCCCNCGAGGAATCGAAGTNACCAAGGCGATTGCCGAGGTCAAGCAGGCCATTCTGCGCGGTCACGCGTAAATCCTCTATGCGCCTTGCCTCTGTCAACGTCAACGGTGTTCGTGCTGCCTANAAAAAAGNCATGGGCGANTGGGTCGCAGGCTCCGGTGCGGACATCATCACCCTGCAAGAAGTGCGGGCNGAGACGCCTGATCTTGAACANCTNGTCGATGCGGGCTGGCANATCTCGCATGACCCCTGNAGTGAAAANGGNCGNGCCGGGGTGGCNGTGCTCAGCACGGTGGCCCCTCGTGACGTTCGAGCGGGCTTAGGCCCTGACTCGGTCGACACGTCTGGCCGCTGGTTAGAAGTCGACGTGGAGCTTGCGTCAGGGGTGCCGGTCACTGTGGTGAGTGCGTATGTGCACTCCGGTGAAGTGGGATCACCGAAACAAGAACGAAAATACGAATTCCTGGAGCTCATGGATGCTCGTATGAAAGAGCTCGGTGCAACAGGACACCACGTCGTGGTCACGGGAGATCTCAACATTGGCCACCGCTGGTTGGACATTAAAAACTGGAAAGGCAACGTCAAAAACTCTGGGTTCTTGCCAGAAGAACGCGCCTACCTCGATAAGTGGCTGGGTCACGAAGACGACCAGGACTACAACACCGGTTCAGAGGGTCGCTTTGTCGACGTGGGCCGAGCCTTCGCCGGTGAAGTCGAAGGCCCCTACGCCTGGTGGAGCTACCGAGGAAGGGCTTTCGATAACGACACCGGCTGGCGCATCGACTACCACCTCGCCACTCCTGCGTTAGCGAGCACCGTCACCCGTTATTGGGTGGACCGCGCACCAAGCTATGACACTCGATGGTCCGACCACGCTCCCGTGGTCGCCGACTACGACATCTAGTCGACTACTGTTATCCGGGTGACATCCGCCACGCTCTTTTCTGGCATGCAGCCCTCTGCCGAGTCGCTCCACCTCGGCAATTACGCCGGTGCTCTGCTGCAGTGGCGAGAGATGCAACACGACTACAACGCCGTCTTTTGCGTCGTTGATTTACACGCCATCACCGTCCCGCAAGAGCCAGAAAAACTCCGCGAACAGACCAGGCGCACCGCCGCGCAATACATTGCGGCAGGAATCGACCCCGAACAATCCACCCTGTTTGTTCAATCCCACGTTCCCGCCCACACCCAACTTGCCTGGGTGTTAAACACCATCACGGCGTTTGGTGAAGCGGGTCGAATGACCCAGTTCAAAGACAAATCCCAAAAACAGGGAGCAGAGCACTCCAGCGTCGGATTGTTTACCTACCCCATCCTGCAGGCAGCAGACATTCTTCTCTACGACGCGAATGTCG
>NHEZ01000003.1 GCA_002172585.1 Cellulomonadaceae bacterium TMED98
CTCGGATCAGTAATGCCATCGGCGGCCACCAGCAATGCCTGCCCTCTATCGAGCGCCCGGTCCGCCAGGTCTAGCGGGTCGTCATAGCGGTAAGGAGGAACAGTGAGAATCACGCCTTGGTGAGTGACGTCCTCTCCGGCGAGGCGGTCAAGCTCAGGAATAGTTGCTTCCGAAATGGGAATCTGGCGCTTACCCGCGAGCGCCAGGATGTCATTGACCCGCTGGTCTCGCTGCAACTTCACCGACAGGGTCAGTTGTGANCCGGGNACNCCNGCTCGAAGAGCCTCCACCACCGGGTTTTTCCCACACACCACAGAANGGCTGGAGATGGGGTCTTTTCCGTCTTTCCGGGAAGGACGCTGACTNGGNCGACCAGGCGTCTTCTTATCGGAATACCAGTGNCGATCGCGNGCNTTNGGNGTNGGGCCTTTNCCCTCGAGCGCTTTTNTNCCGCGACCACCGCTGCCGGCNCGGCNTCCAGGAGGTTGTTTACCGNCCACGTGTTTTCCAGCCTGTGCCCNNGGNGGTATCGGTNAATTCAATTCCTGCCTGGTCGGCGACGTCTCTCAGGGCATCGGCCACGGCAAANTCTTTGGCCTCTCTCGCNCTGTCCCTAGCAGNGATGAGCCCGGTCACCAGTCGATCCAAAGTCTCGGCCTCGACTCCCGGGCCAGCACCGGTATCTGTCCACTCGTCGGATTCTGGNTTNAGCCCCAGACACTCCAGCATCCCGCGGACCTGGGCTGCCGCTGTTCTGGCTGCGTCGGAGTCCCCAGAATCGAGGGCCTGGTTTCCCTGGCGGACAGTGTCGTGCAGTANNGCCAGGGCTTGAGGGATGGATAAGTCATCATCCATGGCCTCGGCAAAGGCATCCGGGACACTGGAAGGTTCGNCTGCACTCCCGGTCCGTTCCATAAACCCAGTNATTCNCTCAAACGCACTGGCCGCTTCATCCAGAACTCCGTCNTGAAGGTCGATATCNGAGCGGTAGTGGGCCGTGGAGAGNGCNTANCGAANNACAATGGCCGGGGCGCGATCGAGCCAATCGCTTGTCAGAATGCTNTTGCCAAGCGATTTCGACATTTTTTGTCCGCCGACTTTCACTAGTCCGCTGTGGANCCAACACCGGGCAAAAGGATCNCCNGCAGCACGAGATTGNGCGAGCTCGTTTTCATGATGCGGAAAGCGCAGGTCTAAACCGCCGCCGTGNATNTCAAACTCCGGTCCCAGATACCTCGCCGACATGGCGGAGCATTCGAGGTGCCAGCCGGGCCGGCCAGCGCCCCAGGGNGCTGGCCANTGGGCCGTCTCGGGTTCTGATTCCTTATGGCCTTTCCACAAAGCAAAATCGTGTGCGGAGCGTTTTGCCGNTGNCCCTTCCCCCGATGACNCCATATCGTCCGGGCTTTGACGGGTNAGTGCGCCGTACTCNGGCCAGCTGGCNACATCGAAATACACGTCACCGGACCCATCNTCTGCGACATAGGCGTGGCCNCGATCAATCAGGCGCGAAATCAACGNNANCATCNCNNGAATATCNCCNGTCGCGCGTGGTTCGAGTGCNGGGGNCTGGATGCGAAGTGCCCTGGTNGCGTCGTGAAAAAGNCTCTCCACCCGAGAAGCCAGTGCCCACCATGGTTCGTCCGTTGCTTTNTCGAGGATCTTGTCGTCGATATCAGTGACGTTTCGAATCATTGTCACCTGGTAGCCGCGGTAGGAAAACCACCTTGTCCANAGGTCATAGACCAATGCACTTCGNAGGTGCCCAATATGGGGCTCTGACTGGACGGTCGGCCCACAGACATACATCGANACGTGTCCTGGAACCAGNGGGGTGAAGTCGACAAGCTCCTGGGTCAGAGAATCGTAAACCCGTATCGACACGGTGCNATGCTATCCGCTGGGGTCTNAGGCCCCTGGTTGATATTCCANNAATGCGGTGGCCAGTGCTGCTGCGCCTTCTCCGCGACCGGTCAGGCCCAGACCATCGGACGTNGTCGCAGACACGTGAACAGGACACCCCACAAGAGCACTCANGTGCTGNCCCATCGCTTCTCGATGACCACCCAGGCGAGGCGTGTTTCCGATGTACTGCACCGACACTGACCGCGGAGAAAACCCTGCCTCAGTAAGCAGCCGCANGGCCTCNGTGACAAACACTTCGCTCTTTGCCCCCTCAAANTCGGGTCGGTCNGTNCCGAAGTGNGTCCCCAAATCACCTAGCCCTGCCGCAGAAAGCAGAGCATCGGTGATGACATGAAGAATCACATCGCCGTCGCTATGCCCGGACAAGCCTGGGCCATCAAAGTTCATACCTCCGAGGACGAGGGCAGAGTCATCGTCGAATTGGTGCACATCGACCGCTGTTCCCACCCGAAGCTCAGCACCGTGGCCGAACGTTCTCTCTGCGGCGACCAGATCAGTGGGGTAGGTGATCTTGTGGCTGTCGGGGTGACCGGGGACAGCCATCACCTCATGGCCCGCGTGCCGGAGAACTTCGGCGTCGTCAGTGGCNTCGCCGGAGAACGCGTCATAGGAAGCGCGCAGTGTCGCAGCATCAAATCCTTGGGGGGTCTGGACCGCGCGCAGCTTCGTCCGGTCNANGGCNGCNGNNGTNAGAGAACTGTCGTCTACGGGCACGATGGTGTCNGTGACGTCCAGCACAGGAATCACCCCTGCAGAACCAGCCTCCACCGCCTCGATGACCCGATCAAACACCTCTGCCGGAGTGAAAGCTCGGGCCGCATCGTGCACCAGCACGATCTGCGCCTTGNNACTGACCGCGNCAAGGCCNGCNCGGACACTNTCTGTTCGCGTGGCACCNCCCGACACCACAGCNACAGAAGCCTTCGTACCAANCACTCGCTNGGCGAGCTCTCTCGCTGGCTCCATCCATGAGGAGGGTGCCACAACGACAATTTCTGCTTGCTTGCCCAGTGTTGTCAGAGGCTCCAGAGAATGCTCCAGCAGGGTCGTGCCCGCGACCTGAACAAAGGCCTTTGGAAGACCACTGCCGAGACGCTCACCGCTTCCTGCGGCGACCACAATGACTGCGACGGTCACCGACGGGGGTATTCCGTTAGGAGGCGAGAACTTCGTCGAGGGTTTGAGACGCCTTTTCCTCGTCGGTCTTCTCCGCCAACGCAAGCTCGGAAATCAAAATCTGCCGAGCCTTGGCCAGCATTCTCTTCTCACCGGCAGACAGACCACGGTCCTGGTCTCTCCGCCACAGATCGCGCACGACTTCAGAGACTTTGATGACATCGCCCGAGGCAAGCTTTTCCAAGTTCGCCTTGTACCGACGGGACCAGTTAGTGGGCTCTTCGGTGAAGGGTTGGCGCAACACGTCAAAGACCTGGTTCACTCCGTCGCGACCAATGACGTCGCGCACACCCACAAGGTCAACATTGTCAGCGGGAACCTCGATGGTGAGATCGCCCTGCTTCACATTGAGCTTCAGATAGAGCTTTTTCTCACCTTTAATGGTGCGTTGCTTGACTTCGGTGATGGTTGCCGCGCCGTGATGCGGGTAGACAACGGTTTCTCCTACTTCGAACTGCATTCAGAGAGTCCTTCCTGACAAACTCACAGTTTAACACAGCGCCCCTGCTACGATTCCGCCTCCCCTGGAGGCTCTCGCGGGTGCCCACGGGTCCGCTAGGCTGGCTACGAGCCAACGTTTAGTCGAGGACGGGCCCGGTGCCCTCCTCTCTGGAGGACATCAGCCACTGTGTTTCGACGACTTTCTGTCGCGTCTGTTGCCCTGTCCGTTGCCCTGGTCGGAGGGTGCACGTTCACTGCAGAAATTGCCAACCTGGAGCCCTACGACCCCTCTGACGGTGTCGGACTGACGCTAGAGGGTGTGGCGGTCCGAAACGCCCTGTTAGTCACTGCCGACGGGGATGAAGCGAATTTGGTGATGACGATTGTGAACACCACCGGTGACGACGTNGCACTCCGTCTGCAGTATGGAGCGCCCGAGGCCCGAGTGACCGAAGAAGTCCTGCTCCCTGCTCAACCAGAGCTTTCCCAAGTGGGTAGCGACCCCGCCAACCAATTGATTTTCACTGACGACGCCATCGAAGCGGGCACACTCTTCCCCGTCTACTTCCAATACGGCAGCGTGCAGGGAGAAATCATTGAGGTTCCTGTTCTGGATGGAACCCTGCCCGAATACGAGCTTCTGGTTCCCTAACGCCAGGGGCGCCTACGCCTCGAAGCGATACCCCAGGCCCCGCACGGTCACGATAATGACCGGCTGGGCAGGGGTTTTCTCAATCTTGGAGCGAAGTCTCTTGATGTGAACATCGAGGGTCTTGGTGTCGCCGAAATAGTCTGACCCCCACACTCGATCAATGATCTGGCCGCGTGTGAGGACCCGGCCGGCATTGACCATAAGAAGCTCTAACAACTCGAATTCCTTCAGCGGCAAGGAAATCGGTTCACCGTGCAGGGTGACCTGGTGGCGCTCACTATCAAGACGAACACCGTGGTGTTCTAACACCGCATCGGACGAGGAACTATCGGCGTCTTTACGCCGCAAGACAGCGCGGACCCTGGCGAGGAGTTCTCTGGACGAATAGGGCTTCGTGATGTAGTCATCGGCACCGAGCTCGAGCCCGACGACGATATCCACCTCGGAGTCCTTTGCAGTCAGCATGATGATTGGCACCTGCGACCGCGTGCGAACCTCTCGACAGACCTCGGTTCCTGACATACCAGGGAGCATGAGGTCCAGNAGAATCAGNTCNGGGNTTTCTTGCTGGATGCGCTTTAGNGCCTCGGCGCCNTCTTCCACGCCCGCCACGTCATAGCCTTCACGACGCAGCAGATACTCCANTGGNTCGCGCAGCGACTGTTCGTCTTCGACAACAAGGATNTTGGTCACGCGTTTTCNCTCTCCCGCACNGNGTCACTGGANTCCGTGCTCTCCNCAGGCGGGCTNGCCACAAACTCNGCNGGGCGGGTCTTGCCGGTCCGNCNAGAGCCTTTGCNGACCACCGTCGGCGTNTCGGCGAAGGAGCTCAATTGGTCTGGCTCGATNACGGCCAGGCGAATCGTGAACGTCGACCCCCGNCCNGGATGTGACCAGACGCGGACTTCTCCGCGGTGGTTATGCACGACGTGTTTCACGATGCTGAGCCCCAGGCCGGTTCCACCNGTTTGACGCGATCNNGCCGGATCGCCTCGGTAAAACCGCTCAAAGACCCGGCCTAATTCAGCGGCGGGAATTCCNACACCCTGNTCGGTGACCGAAATCTCTNCCCGACCGTCNCNCTCCACCACGCCCACGCCGACTCGTGACGGACCCGTGGAGTAGGACACAGCGTTTCGAATGAGGTTGTGCACGGCCGTCACTAACGAGCCNCGGTCTCCCATCACCCACGCGCCAGACTTCGCTTTGACGACAAGTTCAATATCGGCTGATTCGGCATAGACACGGTTGGCGTCCACTGCTGCCGACACGGCTTCGTCAATCTGCACCGGCTCGCCACTCTCCACCGCACCAATGGACTGCAGTCGGGAGAGTTCAATGATGTCGCTGGTGAGCTCAGCGAGTCGATTAGCTTCCTTTTCGAGACTCTCCGCGAACTTCCGCACTTGCTCCGGGTCGTCAGCTGAGAAGCTCAGTGCCTCGGCAAGAAGAGACACCGCCCCAATGGGGGTTTTCAGTTCATGAGAAATATTGGCCACGAAATCTCGCCGCACTGTGTCAATGCGATAGACATCGGACCTGTCTTCGGCGACGAGTAAGACAAAGCGTGAACCGAGTGGGGCAACACGCACCAGGACATGGACAATCTCGCCGTCTTGGCCGGCTAGTTCAAATTCCTCTTGGGCAGGCTGGCCGTTTTCCCGGGCGCGGTCNACGAGGTCTCGCACCTCGTCAATTCCAATTTCNCGGTCTTGGACGATTCCCAGATCAAGCGCTGTGCGGGAAGCCCGAATNACCCGGTTTTCTCGGTCTAACACCAGACCGGTGGCGCCGATTACCGCCAGGGCGGTGTCGAGNCCGTCGGGAACAATTTCTCTNTCGATACGTGGTGTCGATGTCCAGGGGTGTCGCAAGGCCCAGACCAGCCCGACAGCGAGCGCGCCGGCAGCAAAGCCGATGACCGCACTCCACGGCCAGCTCATCCAGACATCCATAACCAGGAGGGTACGCGGGAAATACCCGAGAGTGCCGAACCCTCCCCAGTAGACTGGGACAAACAGCACAAGTGTTCACGGAGTTATCACTACCTGTTTACTTGGCTGAGGAACAGTGCCGGGTACTGCTTCTAACCACTTAACACGCAGGATTCTGGGGGCGCAATGCGCGAGCTATTTCAGCAAGAACTCAAAGACTTGAAAGATGGCCTTGTCGCCATCGCCACAAACGTTGAATCCGCCATGTCACGGGCGGTCACGTCCTTTAACGAATCTGATGTCAACATGGCCGAGGAAGTCATCGCACAGGATNACCTGATCGACGATGCCGTGAAAGAGCTCGACGAGCAGGCCATCGCCATTCTTGCTCGCCAATCGCCGGTGGCGAGTGACCTNCGCCAGGTCGTGAGCACCCTGCGTATCAGTTCGTCTCTCGAGCGCATGGGCGACCTCGCCACGCACCTGGCCCAGCTCGCCCGCTACCGCTTTCCAGAAAAGGTCGCACCAAAAAGCATTCGCCCCACCTTCAAAGAGATGGGCAAGCTTGACCTGCAAATGTCGCAGCTCGTGGTCGAACTGTTGACGAACCCCTCCGAGGCAACCATCAACAAAATTCGTGACCTCGATGACACCGTGGACGAACTCCACGCCAGCGTGTTCGAAACCGTGTTGAGCGAAGAGTTTTCCAATGGNGCAGGAACCGCTTCGGTCGTCGATGCCACGCTTGCCTCGCGTTACCTCGAGCGCTTTGCCGACCACGCTGTCTCGATCTCGAAAAAAGTCCTCTACTTGCTCACTGGCGAGTGGGACCCGGACGGCGACAACTAGGCGGTTATTTTCCCTGTTTGGCAACAGCCGATGCGCCGGCTGCAGCCGCTTCGGGGTCCAAGTATTCCCCTTTGCCCTCAGGCACTCCATCGTCGGTAAATCGATACACCAGCGGCATCCCGGTGGGGATATTGAGCGACACCACTTCGTCATCGCTCATGCCGTCCAAATGTTTGACCAGTCCTCGCAAGCTGTTGCCGTGTGCCACGACCAGTGTGGTGTGGCCGACCATGATGTCCGGGTGAATGTCTGATCGCCAATACGGCAACATCCGATCGATCACGAGCTTCAACGACTCGGTTCGAGGAACATGCCCATCGAGCCCGGCATAGCGTGGGTCGGACACCTGGCTGAATTCACTCTCGTCATCGAGTGGGGGTGGTGGGGTGTCGAAGCTGCGCCGCCAGATCTGAAACTGTTCCTCACCATATTCTTCGAGGGTCGCCGCCTTGTCTTTTCCTTGGAGCGCTCCATAGTGCCGCTCGTTCAGCCGCCACGAGCGAGTTGTGGGAACCCAGAGCCGGTCACAGTGGTCAAGAGCGAAGTGCGCGGTCTGAATCGCCCGAGACAGCAACGATGTGTGGAGGACATCAGGCAGAAGGCCATGTTCTTTCATGAGCTCTCCCGCCCGGGAGGCTTCCTTCACGCCTTTGTCGGTCAGGCGAACATCCACCCACCCGGTGAAGAGGTTTTTTTCATTCCACAGAGACTGGCCGTGTCGAAGAAGAATCAGAGTGCGTGACATAGCCACCAGCCTATGCCGGCAGGTGAGTGGCCTGGAAGACACGCAGCACGGCTAACCATCGACCCTGACCGGCTGGAGCCGCGTCCTGCCCACTCGGCTGAGCAGAATAAACAGCGGCACGAGCACCAGGGTGAACAGCGACTCGAATCCCCACTCGGGTCCTCCCTGAGAGACAAACGGTGCTTCAGCCGGGAGGGCTCCGCCCTCGTATCCGACCACAATCGCAGCGAACAAATTGTTGGCCGCGTGGGCGCCAATCGCGATTTCGAGTGATCGGTCTCGAACCGTCACCCACGCGAGNGCAAANCCCACCATNGAGTANGAAATCAACGCAGGAAGAGTGGCTCCGATTGCTTCCGGATTGGCCAAATGNGGCAGTCCAAACAGCAGGCCGCTAATGGCAGAGAGCAGCCAAATATTGCTCCATCGCTGACTAAGACCCTGAATAATCCATCCGCGGAAAAACACTTCCTCTGCCGTGGTTTGCATGGGCAAAAGCAANANGGCCACCACGGCNTAGGGCAAAAACGCNGTCCAGTCGAATCTCCCTTGGAAATCCGCNGGAGCGAGCGCCACGGCCACAATCGCCGGNGCGGCCATCGTTCCGATCCACGCCACTGCTCCCCAACCCACTCGCCACATCCGAAACGGGACCCTGGCGGCAAACAGATTTTTTAGTCGAACCCCAAGGATTAACCTGTAGGCGACCAGGACGCCAATCAAGAGAGGNATGAAACTCACNAGCGCAAAGAGNAAGAAGCCCCAGCTTGGGAAGGCATCGAAATCCTCGGGNGATTCCATAAACGCCGCAATATTGACTCCGCTCCACGGCAGAATCGCGAGGCTTACCAGGCTGCCGCCCACGAGCCACATCACCAGAATCACGGCCGTGCCCACCCACCAGCGCCACCGTGCTTTGCGCGACGGTGTCGTGAAGCGGTGTCGTACAGGGAGTGCCACACGAGCATTGTGTCGGCAACGTCTGACAAGTTGCTTGTGTGAGCGGCTCAGGCGCGCTCCCAGGGTCTCGCGGGGAGAAAAACTAGAGCTTTAACACCGACGCCGTGTGGAACATCTGCTGAATCATGACGTCCGTGTGCTCCCGGCCAGACACCCGGTAGGTCGGCACCATTTCTCGAATCCGAGGCGTCCACCGGTCGATGTCCGCGGGGAAGCATTTTTCGAGTACCTCAAGCATGATGGCGGCGGCCGTGGACGCTCCAGGGGATGCCCCTAAGAGTCCAGCGATTGATCCATCGGCACTCGCGACGACTTCCGTTCCAAACTGCAGGACACCAATTCGTTTTCTATCGGGCTTAATAATCTGCACCCGTTGACCGGCCACTTCCCGCACCCACTGCTCCGGGTTGGCGTCTGGATAAAACCGATAGAGCGCTTCGAGCCGCTTCTGCCTGGAGGCAAAGACTTCCTTGATGAGATAGCGCAGAAGCCCCAGATTCTGCAGGGCCACAGCCAACATTGGCCCGATGTTGTGCCAGCGGAGCGAGGCAAACAAATCGGCAAAGGAGCCGTTTTTCAAAAACTTCGGGGTGAACCCGGCGTAGGGGCCGAACATCACGCTCTCACTGCCCTCCACGCTGCGGCGGTCCAAATGCGGAATCGACATCGGCGGGGCACCAATCTCCGCGAGGCCGTAAACCTTGGCGTTATGCCGACTGACCACATCCGGGTCGTCACACTTCAACCACTCGCCGCTGACGGGGAAGCCACCGTAGCCGCGGATTTCTGGAATTCCTGCGTTTTGCAACAAACTAAGTGCCGCACCACCCGCTCCGACAAAAACAAAATCAGCGTCGATCCAAAACGGGGTTTCTCCTAATTGGTGTCGGACTTCCACGTCCCACGATCCGCTAGGTGACCGGGACAAATCCGCGACCCGGTGTTCGAAATAAAACTCGACCCCGGATTCTTGAAGCTGCCTGGCCAAGTCAACGCTGAGAGCGCCAAAGTCCACATCTGAGCCGGAGACCACCCGGGTGGCGGCGATTGGTTCGTTTTTTAGCCGCCCGTCCACCACGAGTGGAGCCCATTTCGCAATCTGCACGGGGTCTTCGGAGTATTCAATCCCGGCAAACAGAGGGTGTTCCCGGAGAGCATCGAAGCGCTTTCGCCAGAACTCGATGTTGTCCTCGCCAAAGACCAACGACATNTGGGGGCTTTGNCGAATAAANCGGGAGGGGTCTGGAATCTGCCCAGACTCCACCAGCCAGGTCCAAAACTGTCNGGAGATCTGGAACTGCTGGTTGATCTCGATGGCTTTGTCGGTGGCAATCGACCCGTCAGGGTTTTCCGGGGTGTAATTCAGCTCACAAAGCGCCGAGTGCCCCGTTCCGGCGTTATTCCANCCGTGGCTGCTTTCCATCGCCACATCAGGCAGCTGTTCGATGACAACGAGTTTCCAGCTTGGCTCTAGTCGCCGGATCAGCGTGGCGAGGGTGAGAGACATAATTCCCGCGCCGACAACGACCACATCTGCCCGGTTTTCCACGACTCCAGTCTAGGGTCCATGGCNNCCTGCCAGTACGCTGGAAATGTGACGGGAACCCCCTACCGAGCTCCCGTATTCGCTCTCGTTGCTGCCGGTCTGATCGGTGGATTACTGGCAGGGTTCTTCGGTGTCGGAGGCGGCATTGTCATGGTGCCGCTTCTGGTCTGGCTGGCAGGGGTTGACCAGCGNCGCGCCCAAGCCACCTCACTGCTGGCCATTGCTCCGGCNGCAATCGTCGGNGCCACCAGCTACGNCATNGGCGGNATTTTTCCGTGGCTTCCCGCCCTCCTGGTCGCGGCAGGTGCTCTCCTCGGTGCACAACTGGGTGCGTATCTNNTTCGGACCCTTAGCCTCGGCTGGTTGCGCTGGACNTTTATTGNCTTNCTCANCACCATGGCCGTCGTCGTGATGGTGACTGTGCCAGANCGCGANGTCCACATCGACANGGGCCTCACCGAAGGAGGGATTTTGCTCGCGATTGGCGTCGTGANGGGTGTNACCGCNGGCTTGTTTGGCATNGGNGGGGGNATTATTGCCATCCCCGCCCTGATGGTCGTCTTTGGTATCGGTGACTTAGAAGCAAAGGGAGTNTCTCTCNTGGCCATGGCNCCNGCGGCNTTATCTGGNAGCTACTCNCACCTNAAACACCAACTTGCTCCCCTNCGTGATGGCGTCTGGATTGCGATGGCANCGCTTCTGGCCACCCCGGTCGGATCNCTNGGAGCNTTTATCCTCCCGGGNGCTATCGCCAATATCGTCTTTGGCGCCTTTGGTCTCGCCATCGCGCTCACGCTCGTGGTGCAGNGCNTTCGACAGAAACCGGGTAACGCCTAANNCTGGGTCTTTTCCACCANTAACTCGGCNATCTGNACNGCATTNAACGCCGCCCCTTTGCGCAGGTTGTCGCCTGAGACNAANAACGCCANNCCNCGCCCNTCTGGCACGCCCTCNTCGGNNCGNANNCGACCCACAAGACTCACGTCCTCACCCGCTGCTTTCAGCGGTGTCGGCACGTCCTCGACCGTTACCCCAGGTGCAGCAGAGAGGATCTCCCGCGCCTGGTCCGGAGAAAGAGCGTTCTCAAACTCGGCGTTGATTTGCANCGAGTGGCCGGTGAACACGGGAACGCGCACGCAGGTGCCGCTNACNAACANCTCTGGCAGTTCGAGAATCTTCCGCGACTCGTGACGAAGCTTNTGCTCNTCGTCGGTTTCCCCCGANTCNTCTGCCACAAGTGACCCNGCNAANGGAAGAGCGTTAAACGCGATCGTGTCGGAAAACACGNCTGCCTCACCAAAGTCCACNGCGTCNCCGTCAAAGGTGAGGTCGGCAAGAGCCTGGNTGGCTCCCGCCATCGCTTGGCGCTCNANCTCCTGGACTCCTTTNAGCCCAGCGCCNGACACTGCTTGATAGGTNGAGACGACGAGACGCCGCAGTCCAGCCGCNNCATCGAGGGGCTTCAACACCGGCATGGCGGCCATGGTCGTGCAGTTGGGGTTTGCNACAATTCCCNGNGGAATNNNGTCNAGAGCNTGNGGGTTNACNTCNGACACCACGAGTGGAACCTCAGGATCGAGCCTCCACGCACTGGAATTGTCGATAACCGTGACGCCTGCCTCAGCGAACCGTGGGGCGTGTGTCCTGGACACGGTGGCNCCGGCGCTAAAAATNGCGATATCAAGCCCCGTNGGGTCAGCAGTCTCCAGGTCTTCGACGACNATGTCCTGCCCCGCGACGGACACGCTCTGGCCAGCGGTCCGAGACGAGGCAAACAGGCGGATGGACTCTGCCGGGAAGTGCCGTTCCTGAACCAGCGTGAGNACTACCTGGCCGACTTGGCCAGTAGCACCNACAACGCCGAGCTTCACCATTACCGGCCTGTCCCGGCGTAGACGACGGCTTCGCCGTCACCGTCCAACCCAAAGGCTGTNTGCACCGCNCGTAGNGCNTCCGGCAAGACCTCAGCTCGCATCACCACCGAAATACGGATTTCGCTGGTGGAAATCATTTCGATNTTGATNCCCGCGTTGGAGAGNGCCTGAAATAACTGTGCNGAGACACCGGCGTTGGTGCGCATNCCGGCTCCCACNACAGANAGCTTCGCAATCCCGTCATCCANAGACAGCGAATCAAACCCCGTGTCCGCTTGNCGGGCNGACANNGCCTCGAGNGCTTTCGCCCCCACTTCTTTTGGCAGCGTGAANGAAATATCGGTNGCTCCGCTTTGGTGCACCGACGTGTTCTGCACGATCATGTCGATGTTTGCCCCAGCGTCNGCNACGATGGTGAAGATTTCGGCGGCTTTTCCCGGAATATCCGGCACGCCCACNACNGTGATTTTGGCGTCGCTCACATCCCCTGCGACTCCTGTGATTACTGGCTCTTCCACCTGGTCTCCTTCTCTCGACCCAATCCATGTTCCTGGTGCATCAGAAAACGATGAGCGCACATACAGTCGNACCCCGTGTCTCCTGGCAAACTCCACGGCCCGGATATGNANCACNTTNGCGCCGGAGGCAGCGAGNTCCAACATTTCCTCATACGACACANCATCGAGTTTNCTCGCTGCGGGAACCACTCGGGGGTCTGCGCTAAACACCCCGTCCACATCNGTGCAGATCTCACAGACGTCTGCNCCNAGCACNGCAGCGAGCGCCACNGCCGTNGTGTCTGATCCNCCGCGACCGAGGGTGGTGATGTCTTTGGANTCGACNTTGAAGCCNTGAAACCCNGCCACAATCGCCACCGCACCCTCATCCAGGGCCTGGCGGACCCTGGTCGGTGTCACATCCACAATCCGCGCTTCCCCGTGTTCCGCACTGGTCATCATGCCCGCTTGGCTTCCGGTGAACGACCTCGCGTCTTCACCGAGGCTCCTAATAGCCATTGCCAGCAGCGACATCGAAATCCGCTCCCCGGTGGTGAGCAGCATGTCCATTTCCCGGGGGTCTGGAACATCGGCGACTTCGTGGGCGAGCTCGATCAAATCGTCGGTGGTATCGCCCATGGCCGACACTGTCACCACCACGTCGTGCCCCTCACGCTTGGCCTGGACAATGCGCTCGGCCACGCGTTTGATACTGGCAGCGTCAGCAACCGACGAACCGCCGTATTTGTGAAGGATGAGTGCCACGGTGAGTTGCTCCAGCCCTGAGGACAGGCTTCAGTCGACTTATTTTCTGTCTCCCAGACTAGTTGCCGAACTCCCCTGCTACCGGCTGCGCAGTCCCTGACGCCTCGCAGCACCCGCTTCAGGAGAAGTCAGTTGCTGGGTTCGTGCGGCCACCGGTCCATCGATACCGCGAACCACCACGTCCTCAGACGACGCTTTTCTTTTCACCAGTCCGATTCCAATCGGCCCCAGTTCGTGATGCCGTGCCACCCGAGTGATCTGTCCAATGACCGCGTCACCGTAGACGACGTCGGCGCCTGGCTCCGGCAAGGAGCCATCTGAGCCGTCTAGGTGAAAAATCACGGCGCGGCGTGGAGGGTGCCCCAGGTTGTGAATCTTGGCAACAGTTTCTTGACCCCGGTAGCAGCCTTTATTGAGGTGAACGGCAGTGCGCAACCAATCCCACTCGTGCGGCAGTGATTTGTTGTCGACATCGGCCAAAAGAGGTCGTCCAGCCGCAATCAGGTGGGCATGGAGAGCCCATACCCCTGCCCAGGGCGAGTGCATACCTGCTGCCAGAGAGTTTCTATGAACAGCAAAAAACGTGACGCCCTGACCATCGCCCGGGTGCGGGTCTGGACCATAACCGACAGCACCAGGGCCAATTGCTGGCCACGAATCCACCCAACGAATCTCGGCTGAGGTTTCGTGGGGCTGAATCGCAGCAACAACAGCCAAGCGTTCGGTGT
>NHEZ01000004.1 GCA_002172585.1 Cellulomonadaceae bacterium TMED98
TCCAACGACAAACAGTCCCAGCAGCGCCACGATTACGGTGACGCCGGCAAAGACGACAGCGTTTCCGGCGGTTCCTACCGCGATAGCAGCTGATTCTTTCGGGTCTTCCCCGGCAGCGAGTTGGGTGCGGTGGCGAGAGAGGATGAACAAGGAGTAGTCGATTCCGACGGCCAGACCCAACATGACCGCAAGCAATGGCGCTGAACTAGAGACGACGAGAAAGTTGGTACTAAAGAACACCACTCCGAGCGTCAGACCAACCCCGATGATGGCGCTGGCCAGNGGCATCCAGGCGGGACGAAATGACCGGAATGTCACAATCAACACCAGCCCGGCGAACAGAACGCCAAAGACTTCGGCAATGGTGAGCCCCACGGCCTGGTCTTGNAAGACNGTGCCGCCATATTCGATGGTCAATCCCGCGTTTTCGATGAGGTCCCGGGTGGCGACCAGTTCNTCAAGAAGCTCTTCGGNNACTTCNGGCGCCGCCGATTCGAACTGAATTTGGACATACGCCGTCGAGCCATCGTCTGAGAGCGCTTCACCGGCGAATTCTTCGAACGGATGGACAGCCTCTTCGATNCCCTCCAGNCGGTCNATCGTGGAGGTGAGTCGGATGATGGCNAGGCGATTATCNCGGTCGTCGAGTCTCTCGCCGTCTGGCGCCACAATCACTGCCTGCGCGGAGGCTCCGGCAAAGGTGGNAAACACCGCTTCGAGGCGGTCAAAGGCCTCCTGGGATTCGCTGCCGGGGATACGGAACTCTTCATCCGTTGCGCCAGCCAGGCTAAACCCGCCGCCGGCAATCGCTACCAAACCGATAAGCCACGCAAAAAGAACGCGCCCCGCGCGTTCATAGCTCGCCTTCCCTAGGCGATAGAGGAAGGTGGCCACTAGCTAGTGACCTCCTGCGCCGGAGCGTGCATCATGTCGCCCAGTACGCTCCGGAGGCCCTCGCGGAGGGCTTCTGGTTCCATCGTGTCGACACCCAGCATCCCGCTGGAGACCAACGCGTAGGTNGCACCTGACACCGCCACACCAAAGCGCAGCCTGTCGTCTTCACCACTGGTCTGGTCGGTCACGGCCTGGGCCATCCGCCCCATCATCTGCTGGGCTTTGCCGAGCGCCTGGATCTGATCCGCGAGGTAGGGGTGGGAGACCACGACGTGAGTGGCGAGCCGGTGGGTGATGAGGAAGTCGACGAAGTAGCTGATGAAGCCTTCTCGGGAATCTGACTGGCCGAGCCCTGACTGTTCCATCNGCGACAGCAGCTTCTCCAGTGCTTCCAGTGAGGGTGTCAGTGCGTGGTTGACCAGCTCGTCCTTGCTGCTGAAGTGGTAGAGCACACTCGCCTTGGCGACATCGGCGTGGTCCGCGACGTCTTGAATCGTGGTGGCGACGATTCCGTGTTGGGCAAAACGCTGAAGGGCAACCTCCAGGATCCGCTGCTTATGAGACACAGCGCGAGGGTACGGAGGCGGACTGAGAAAATCCTGACCGATTGGTCAGGATTGGCCCTATTCGCTGCTACACCGTGCGAAAAGCCACGACAGCGTTGTGTCCGCCAAAGCCAAACGAGTTCGAAATGGCCAGCAGGGGACCGTCCGGGAGACTCCGTGGACTGGTCACCACATCGAGTGGGATGGCAGGATCTTGGTTGTCCAAGTTGATCGTGGGGGGAGCGGTTCGCTCGTGGAGGGCAAGGACAGTAAACATCGCCTCCAGCGCACCCGTGCCACCCAGGAGATGACCGGTCGCGCCCTTTGTGGCCGACACAGGAATCGAGCCCACCCGGTCACCGAAGACGACCTTCAAGGCCTCGTACTCGGCGATATCGCCCACCGGAGTGGACGTCGCGTGGGCGTTGATGTGAGCCACCTCATCGGGGGAGGCACCTGCCTGTTCGAGCGCCTGCAGGACCGCCCGTGACGCGCCTCCGCCCTCGGGGTCAGGTGCCGTGATGTGGTAGCTATCAGAGGTCACCGCGCCCCCGGCGAGCTCGGCGTAAATTCTCGCTCCTCTAGCTTCGGCGTGCTCGAGGGTCTCCAAAATCAATGTGGCGGCACCCTCTCCCAAGACAAATCCATCCCGGTCTACGTCATAGGGACGAGAGGCTTTCGCCGGATCATCGTTCCTTTTCGAGAGAGCTTGCATTGCGGCAAAGGCGGCAATGGGTAATGGGTGGGTCACCGACTCNGCGCCACCGGCGACCACGACGTCGGCCAAGCCCAACTGGAGGTGTTCGTAGGCATTCGCGATCGACTCCGTGCCCGATGCACAGGCGGAGACCACTGTCCGNGCNCCNGCGCGNGCNTCCAGNTCCATACTGATGGCCGCGGCNGCAGCGTTTGGCATCAACATGGGAATTGTCATCGGCAGCACACGGCGAGGACCCTTTTCTCGCAGGGTGTCCCAGGCGTCCAGCAGAGTCCACAACCCTCCGATTCCGGTCGCGTAGTCGACCAGGATTTTCTCGGGGTGGACCCCCTCTAGACCGCTATCGGCCCATGCTTCTCGCGCGGAGATCAGAGCAAGCTGGGCATTGGGGTCGAGCCGTTTGATTTCCCGCCGCTCCATCACCTCGTCGGGATGCACCGCCACTTCGGCGGCGAACGTCACGGGGATTTCGTATTTCTCCACCCACTCGTGATCGAGTGAGCGAACGCCGCATGATCCCGCCAGGAGCGCATCCCAGGACGCNCGGGCGGTGCCGCCAATCGGCGAGGTCGCACCGATACCGGTGACCACCACTCGTGTCATNNATGCACCTCCAGGGCGCGGGTGTGGAGCGGGTTATTACTGGTTGNTGGCGATGAAATCGACAGCGTCTTTCACTGTCAGCAAGTTCTTCACTTCGTCNTCAGGGATCTTCACGTCGAATTTTTCCTCGGCGTTGACCACGATGGTCATCATCGAAATCGAGTCAATGTCCAAATCGTCAGTGAAGGACTTGTCCATCTGCACCTGGTCAGTGGCAATCCCGGTTTCGTCGTTAATGAGTTCGGCCAAGCCGGACAAAATATCGTCGGTCGTGTGCGCCATGAGTNTGTCTCCTCGTTATCTTTCGGTCTCTGGACGGTGTTTCATTCTAAGTCGCGGGGGTCTTTTCTGCGGGAGCATTCGGCATCCGAACCACTTGAGCGCCGTAGACCAAGCCCGCACCAAAACCAATTTCGAGAGCGTAGCCCCCAGCGGCTTCGGGGTGCTCTTCCAGCAGCTGGTGCATCGCCAACGGAATGGAGGCAGCTGAGGTGTTGCCGGTGTGGGCGATGTCCCGGGCAATCAAGACGGAGTCGGGAAGACCTAGCTGTTTCGCGAATTCGTCAATGATGCGCATATTGGCCTGATGGGGCACAAACGCGGTCAGATCGGCTGGCGTAATCCCCGCAGCGTCCACCGCCTCTTTCGCCACCTTCGCCATATCCCACACCGCCCAGCGAAAAACCGCCTGGCCGTCTTGGCGCAGAGTGGGAAATTCCCCCTCCGGATCCCCAAAGGCTTCCTTGAGCGGTTTGTCCATGCCGACGGCATCCCAGCGCGAGCCATCCGAGCCCCAGACCGTGGGGGAAATTCCCGTTTCTTCGGCCGGCCCGACAACCGCTGCCCCAGCCCCATCTCCCAGCAGGAACGAAATACTCCGGTCGGTGGGGTTGGCAAAGTCGCTTAGTTTCTCGGCGCCGACCACCAAGACATACTTCGCCAGTCCGCCTCTGATGAGGGCATCGGCTTGGGCAATGCCGTAGGTGTAGCCCGCGCAGGCGGCCGAGACGTCATAGGCGGGNGCCGGGGTGGCACCAATCCGGTCACATANCAGNGCAGCCAGGGAGGGAGTTTGGGTGGAATTGGAAATCGTCGCCACAATCACCGCGTCGATATCGCTACCGGCAATCCCGGCGCGCTCCAGAGCTTCGCGGGACGCCTGCTCCGCGAGATCCACCGCCTGGACGGACTCGGAGGCCCGACGCCGCTCAATAATGCCGGTGCGCTGACGAATCCATTCGTCAGACGAGTCAATCGGCCCTATNAAGTCGTCGTTGGGGACNGTGAGGTCGCCACGGGCCGCACCCAGGGAGAGAATTCTCGAGTGGGCAGGACCGGAGGGCTGTGTGAGTGTTGCCACGGTGGCCTACTTCCCCGGGGTGAGCGCGTCGAGATGTTCGGGCAAGTCTATCTTTCGACATTCGACTCCCGGCATGGCCCGCTTTGCCAGACCCACGAGCGCTCCAGCAGGAGTTAATTCGATGAACTCGTCTGCGCCCGCGGACTGAAAAGCCGCCATGCACAAGTCCCATCGGACGGGTGAGACGACCTGACCCACCAGGAGCTCCAGATAGTCACTGCCCGAGGACACGACCGACCCATCCCGGTTGGTGTGCAGGGCAATAGTGGGGTCGGAGGGCGTAAGAGAGNCTGCGACCGTGCGCAAATTATCGAGCGCAGGGGCCATGTAGTCGGTGTGAAAGGCGCCCGCTACCTCGAGGGGAATNACTCGGGTGCCCTCGGGNGGGTTTTCCCGCAGAGCATCCAGCGCATCGAGCGCTCCGGCGGCGACAACCTGCGAGTCACTATTGACATTGGCGGGGGTGAGTCCCAGCGTGCGAAGTGGCGGCTCCACTGCGTCATAGCCTGCGCCGACCACAGCGGCCATTCCGGTCGGAGTGAGCGCAGCGGCTGCGGCCATTGCTCGCCCGCGGGCCGCGACAAACCGCATCGCATCGGCATCGCTTAAGACTCCNGCAAGTGCGGCGGCAGTAATTTCCCCGACGGAGTGTCCGGCGAGGTGGAGATCAGTCGTTCCCAGCGCGTCGAGGGCGAGACGGCCGGTGAGCAGCCCCGCCGCGACGATTAAGGGTTGCGCGACCTGCGTGTCGCGGATGGTCTCGGCGTCGCTGGTGGTCCCGTGGGCGATGAGGTCCAGCTCGGCGATGTCTGACCACTGTTGGAGCAGAGCTCTGGCTGAGGGTTCTGCCAGCCAGGGTTCGAGAAATCCGGGTTTNTGGGAGCCTTGGCCCGGAGAAGCAAGAACGCGCATCCCCCTAGTGTCTCGGGAGCGGAAACGAGTCCTTATCGGAGGCCACAGGGAAAGAAAACCNGTTTTCTTAGTAGCTCACCTACTACGCAGGGCCTGATGTTCTCTTCTGAACCGGTGAGCGCTCGGCAATATGCCCCATCACGATGGCCAGGTGAATAATCAGTGCATCTCGAGGTTCGCTGGGGTCAAAATCCAACACGTCTGCGACCTTTTTCAACCGATAGCGAACGGTATTGGGGTGGACGAAGAGTTCTTTAGCCGTGGCTTCGAGCGAGTGNCCGGTTTCGAAGTATGTCCACACCGTNTGNAGNAAATCGAGTTGATGATCGCGAAGCGGCTCATAAATCTGAGTGACCAGCCTCGTCCTCGCCAAAGGATCACCGGCCAGTGCGCGCTCGGGCAGCGCGTCGTCGGCCAGCATGGGTCGAGGAGGGGTGCGAAGTGCTTTCGCGACAGCAAAGCCAGACAGCGCCGCACGAGCACTGGAGGCGGCGTCTAACACGCTGCCCACTGTTGGGCCCAGAACGAGAGGACCAGGCCCGAAGCTCTCCTCAAGTTGTTTGGCAATGTCAGTAAACGGAATCGGCGGATTCACGACGTCGCCGTCCTCGGGGACGTGGTGTCCGACGACAACGACCAGGCGGCTCCCCTGGACGCCGATCAACACGTCCGAGCGCAGTTGCCGAGCGATGCGACGAATGTGATCGACATCGACGGCGCGTGGGGTCGTTCCGACCACGACCGCCACATCGCCGTTTCCACCCCAACCCAGGGCCGCAATGCGGCTTGGCATCTCCCCGTCGGATTCCCCGGCCAAGATGGAATCCACCACCAGCGCTTCGAGGCGTTGATCCCACAAACCCCGTGCTTCTGCCGCCCGCGCATAGACATCGGCCGCCGCAAAAGCGATTTCCCGGGAATAGAGCAGTATCGCGTCGTGGAGTTCTGGAGACCCGTCGCGCAGGTGTTCCTCCACCACTTCGACGGTGACTTTAATCAGCTGCAGGGTCTCCTGCAGACTCACCGATCGCAACAGTTCTCGTGGAGCAGCACCAAAGACATCCGAGGCGATCCAGGGCGACGAGTCAGGGTCGTCGTACCAGCGGATGAACGACGTGATTCCGGCCTGGGCCACCATTCCCACGGAACTTCGCCTGCTGGGGGGCATATCCCGGTACCACGGCAACTTCTCTTCTAGCGTCGCCAAGGTCGTGGTCGACAACTCTCCGGAGAGGTTGCGCAACCACTCCAGGGTTTGTTTTTTCGTCATNTTCGCCATGCGACATCGGCCTTCTCACNTGCCCGTGGGGTNGGGAGTGCTTAGGCGTCGCCTCCGGCGGTGCCACTGGTACCGGCAGTCACGTCGTGAAGCTGATACTTCTGAATCGCGTGGCCGACCNGNGCTCCGTCAATCTCGCCGCGNGCCGCCAACTGCTGGAGAACACGCACGGTGATGGACGGGCCNTCGATGTGGAAGAAGCGACGGGCNGCCTGCCGGGTATCGCTGAAGCCGAATCCGTCNGCACCAAGCGTGGCGTAGTCACCGGGGACAAACTGACGGATTTGATCCTGCACCTGGTGCATGTANTCGCTCACCCCGACAATCGGACCTTTCGCTCCCTGCAGCNTNNCNGTGACAAACGNCGTCTGTGCAGGCTGGTCGGGGTGNAAGAAGTTGTGTTCGTCGGCTCGCAACCCATCCCGGCGTAACTCACTCCACGAGGTCACCGACCAGATATCCGCCGAGACCGCCCAGTCTTTGGCCAAAAGCTCTTGCGCCTCGAGCGCCCACGGCACCGCCACACCGGAGGCCAGGATGGTCGCGCGGGNGNTGTGCTCCTCNGTNGCTGNCTGGAACAGATACATTCCGCGAATAATTCCCTCGACGTCGACACCGTCTGGTTCTGCCGGTTGCGGAATCGGCTCGTTGTACATCGTGATGTAGAACATCACGTTGGGGTCGGCGTGCTGCCCGCCATACATCCGCTCTAACCCGGCTTCAACAATGTGGGCAATCTCGTAGCCAAAAGCGGGGTCATAGGAGACGACGGCGGGATTGGTCGCGGCAATCATGTGGGAATGGCCATCTGCGTGTTGCAGGCCCTCTCCGGTGAGAGTGGTCCGGCCCGCNGTCGCGCCAATAATGAACCCGCGCGTCATCTGGTCACCCGCCGCCCAGAACTGGTCGCCGGTGCGCTGGAACCCGAACATGGAATAGAANACNTAGACCGGGACAAGGGGCTCACCGTGCGTGGCGTAGCTCGTGCCCGCGGCAATAAACGAGGCCACGGCTCCCGCTTCATTAATTCCAGGAAGCAGGATCTGNCCCTGNGGGCTTTCTTTATAGGCCAGCAGCAGCTCGCGGTCGACAGACACGTAGTTTTGTCCGTGCGGGTTATAAATCTTNGCCGTGGGGAAGTACGCGTCCATTCCAAAAGTCCGGGCTTCGTCCGGAATGATCGGCACAAATCGGTGGCCGAAGGTTTTGTCCTTCAACAGGTCTTTGAATAGGCGCGCAAACGCCATCGTGGTCGCCACGTGTTGCTTGCCAGATCCGGTCTTGCCGACCTCGTATACCTTCTTTTCGGGCAAAGCCACCTCGGTGTACTTACTGCGGCGCTGGGGGACATAGCCGCCCAACTCGCGCCGGCGCTCGTGCAGGTACTGAATGGCCTCGTCGTTATCGCCCGGGTGGTAGAACGGCGGCTGGTAGGGGTCTTTTTCTAATTCGGCATCCGAGATCGGAATTCGCATGTCGTCGCGGAAGGTCTTCAAGTTCTCCAGCGTGAGCTTCTTCATTTGGTGGGTGGCGTTACGCCCCTCAAAGCTCGGCCCCAGACCATAGCCCTTCACGGTCTTGGCAAGGATGACCGTCGGCTGCCCCTTGTGATTCGCCGCGGCTTGGAACGCGGCATAGACCTTGCGGTAGTCGTGACCACCTCGACGCAGCGCCCAAATGTCGTCATCGCTCATCTGCGCGACCATCTCTGCGGTGCGCGGGTCACGACCGAAGAAATTCTCCCGGACAAACGCCCCGTTTTCGGCCTTGTAGGTCTGGAAATCTCCGTCCGGAGTGGTGTTCATCAAATCCCGCAGCGCGCCATCGGCGTCGGCCTGGAGCAGTGGGTCCCATTCCCGGCCCCAGATGACCTTGATGACGTTCCATCCGGCTCCCCGGAAGTAGCTCTCCAGCTCCTGGATGATTTTCCCATTACCCCGGACCGGTCCGTCGAGCCGTTGCAGGTTGCAGTTAATGACAAACGTCAAGTTGTCCAGATCATCGTTCGCGGCAACATGGAGCGCACCACGCGATTCGATTTCGTCCATCTCGCCATCGCCGAGAAACGCCCAGACGTGTTGGTCGGCCGCGTCTTTGATACCGCGGTGCGCCAAATAGCGGTTCAGCTGCGCTTGGTAAATCGCGTGGATAGGACCGAGTCCCATCGACACCGTAGGAAACTGCCAGAAATCCGGCATAAGACGGGGGTGGGGATAGGAGCTGAGCCCACCCGAGGGGTGCGATTTTTCCTGGCGGAACCCCTCGAGTTGGTCCTGACTGAGTCGTCCCTCGAGAAACGCTCGGGCATACATTCCAGGTGACGCATGGCCTTGATAGAACACCTGGTCGCCACCGGTGGCGTGGTCGGGGCCACGGAAAAACCAGTTGTGGCCGACTTCATAGAGCGACGCCGAAGAGGCGTAGGTGGAAATGTGACCACCGACAGAAATTTCGGGGCGCTGGGCGCGGTGGACCATGATGGCGGCGTTCCACCGAATCCAACTGCGGTAGCGACGCTCGAGCTCTTCGTTTCCTGGGAAGTCTGGCTCGTTTTCCGGCGCAATCGTGTTCAGGTAATCCGTGGTCGGCACCATCGGCACACCAAGGTGCAGTTCTTTCGACCGTTTGAGAAGCGAGAGCATGATCTCGCGACCCCGCTGATGACCCGACTGGGCAACAACCCCGTCGAGAGACTCCCGCCACTCTGTGGTTTCGGCGGGGTCCGAATCCATCTGCGTGAAGGAATACGGGTCTTGGTCGTTGACTGCCATCGGTGTCCTCGTTCCTGGTCGGGAGAGTCCTCGTCGGCGCATAGCCACTGGGGTTGCCAGTCGGCCGTTGCGGTCCCCACAGTCTAGCCACTCAGGGGTCGGNCCTGGCAGGACCAAGACCCACTCTGCGGGCCTGNGGCGATATGCTGTGNCCNGGCNTTGGGCCTGTAGCTCAGTTGGTTAGAGCGCCACGTTTACACCGTGGATGCCGGGGGTTCGAGTCCCTCCGGGCCCACCNNTCACAGCACNAACGCCCAGANCAGGGCGAGNTAAATCACCACAAAAATTGCNGGNGTCAGAAACTGTGGCACCCACAGCCAGTCCAGAGAACCGCGCACCACATCNTCATACTCGCCGCCNAGNAGNCCNTGCCCGATGCGNCGTGCTTCCGNGGCCGATTGGAACTGGACGAGGGCTCCCAAAATGCCGGAGGCCAGCAAGATGCCAAGGGCCGCAATACGAATCGGGAGCGCGGTGTCGGCCAGTCCAAACTGGAGCAGCGCGATCGTCGTGATGAGTAAGACAGTGGGGGCGACTTGAGAGACAATGAGGTGCATTCTCGCGCGCTGCCAGGCCGCAAACGTGTCGCTCGACGTCATCGAAAAGCCCTTTCGGTCTGGGGGAGCCTGACACCACACCATAGTGCGGGAAGCAGACACAAGGGGACGCGATGAGGCAATCGACCGCCACGCTGGCCGTCGTGATTGCCTCAGTGTTTTGGGGCAGCACGGGCACTATCGCCTATTTCATTGGCGACTCGTTGGACCCGTTCACGATCGGGGCGGGAACCTTGGGAATCGGGGGCGTGGTNCTCGCCTTGCTCGCCGGGCCTCGCGCCCTCCAGCTATGGCGTCATCGCCATCAGCGTCGCTGGCTGATTCTCGGCGCCGGCACTGTGGTCATCTACCCGCTTGCCTTTTACACCGGAATGGACCTTGCCGGAGTCGCTGTCGGGAACATCGTGGCCATTGGCCTCGGTCCCCTCGTGGGGGC
Source organism: Cellulomonadaceae bacterium TMED98 (assembly GCA_002172585.1). GTDB lineage: Bacteria > Actinomycetota > Actinomycetes > Actinomycetales > Microbacteriaceae > Pontimonas. Next base: position 10,076 of record NHEZ01000004.1, read on the forward strand.
GGCCTGGGAATGGAGAGTAGATCGGCAGAGGCCAGGCCCCACCTGGTGGTGGGCCATGACGGCGGGAGCCGGGGGAGTGCTGCTGCTGTCGACCTCGTCCCACGAGCAAAGCGCGGCAGGCCCGGATAACTGGGGCTCAGGTCTGATCGCGGCCGTCGTGGCCGGCATCTGTTACGGCACCTACTCCTACGCCATGGCCCGAGTGATTCGCTCCGGTCACACCCCGCTCCAGACATCGGGGGCAGTGTTTGGCGCCTCGGCGGTGCCGCTGTTGGTGCTTCTGGCGCTCAAGAGTGACCAGTTGCAGGGTGCCGGCTCAGACCTCTATGGCCTGGTCTACCTCGTTGTGGGCCCGATGGTAGTTAGTTACCTGCTCTACACACGGGCAATGCGCACCTTGCTCTCGAGTGCGGTGTTGCTGATTTCTTTGGTCGAACCCGCCGTCGCCACCGCGCTGGCAGTAGCCGTCGTGGGGGAGCGATTTGACCTGCAAGGAGCCCTCGGGATGGTGTCCATCGTGCTCGCGGTCGTCCTCGCCGGGCGCCGGTCACGCCCCACAGAACCGGCACAGACATCGTAGGGTTGAAGCCATGAGTGACGAGGGATACNNCGACGNCCCCGACAACGAGGCTCCGCGCCGCCGGTCGACCTACNCNCCTCCATCNGAGGAAGCAGACGTTCCCCTNAATTTGGGGGAGACCGGCCAGGANCAGACCACCCCGGCTGCCCCCTCACCGAACTCTGTCGCTCCCGTGACACCGCCGCCTCTCTTGACGCCGCCGGCGACTCCGCCCGCGGCGTCGCCCCTGTCACCACCCGCTGCCAGCTCGGCGTCAGGCCCTGCGAAGGACTATCTCTCGCCTCCGGTGCGTCGGTCGCTGTCAGACCAGGACATCATGGCCCAGATGGGTGAGCCCGGCTCCGACACCGCGGAGCTGATTGGTGCGTTTCAAGAGCAGATGGATTTGCGCAAGCGCGAAGACGAAGAGTTCGACAGCTGGGAGGCCCTGATTCGACAGAGCTATCCCGAAGACGAAGCAGAGGGCATTGTGCGGCAGGGCCGCGCTGACTTCGAGGGCGTCGATATCAGTGAGCTACCACCACCCGTCGCATCGGCAGCAGCGGCACCAGCGCCCGAACCGGAGCCAGGGCTCGACGTGACTGAGTCACTCACCGAAGAAGCCCCGCAGTCGGAGCCCATTGTCCTGCCGACGCTCGGTCGTGCCCCGGAGGAGTCGCCTGTAGAGGAGACGGAACCTGTCTCAGACGGCTCGTTCGAGGCTGTCTTGCACGATGAGCAGGCACAAAGTCCTCCCACCAATGCCTGGCCTCTGGCCGAGCCCACCCCCGATCAGGAGTCAGAGGTGGTCGTCGAGGTCGAACAGTCGTATATGCGGGTCGATGAGGTGACGGTGACCGGCGATGGGATGGTGACGGATGTCTCCGTGGAATCCCACGAAGTGTTGTCGGTGAAAGAGGTGCTGCAGACCAAAGACACTCCGGAAGTTCCCCTGGCCGATTTGGAGCCAGAGGTGCATCAGGCCTTTGGTTTTGACCACGTTGGCGCCGAACCCACACCCCAAAACCAGCGGGCTGATTCTCTGCTTCAGTTGTTGTGGGCGTGGTGGGCCATTGGGACACCGATTCCCCTTCTGTTACTNGGCACGTGGCTGGTCTCTAGCGGCCTTAACGTGACCCAAGCGCTCCTCGCGGCGGCTGGCGGCGCCGTGGTGGCTGCGCTACCTGTCGTCATCGCCACCGTGCAGGGATCACGCCTGGGTCTTCCGACCTTGGTGACATCCCGCGCGGTCTTTGGAATGGTGGGAAACATCATTCCGTCGATTTTGATGGTGCTCATTCGGGTCAGTGTGGCCGCGCTCGTGATGTGGGCCGCGGCGTGGATGGCAACGGGAGTACTCGTCGAATCCAACTATTGGAACGGCGAGCCAGCGTTAATGCTGGTCATTCTGGCTGCCGTCTTTGCACTCACCGCGTCGGGGCTGGCCGTTGCGGGTCGGTCCATCATCCGAGTGACCCTGTGGGTCTCGGCAGCACTCGCCCTGCTCGGCCTCATCGGCATAGTCCTTGTCAGCCTTCCCGTGATTCAAAGCAGTCCAGGAGCGGTGACGACAGGCGGTCCAGGGGCCGTGGTGGCAGGGCTTTCGGTGGTGATGGCCGCGCTCATACTCTTCTGGGCTCACTTTGGTGGTGATTTGGCCCGTTTCCAGCGACCCGGCACGGGGGGTGCTGGTTCCGCCGTCAGTGCCGTGGCAGCGGTGATCCCTGTCGTGGTGTTGCTTGCGCTCGGAGCGCTGGCAGGGGCTTCGTCGCCGGAGTTCACCCAGGCGCTCTTCGCCGATCCGTTTGACGCCCTGCTCGACGATGCTCCTCTGTGGTATCCGATTCCAGCGATTGTTTTGGGCGCGCTGCCGCTCATTGGTATCGCCTCCCTCGCTCTGCACTCCTCGGGCTACGCGCTGATGAGCGCTGGGGTCCAGGTTCCTCGTTATCTCGCTAGCACGATCGTGAGCGCCGTCGCGGCACTGCTCGCTATTTCTCTGGTGGTCTTCGTGTTGGATATGGGAGCCGTTCTCGTGCCCATGATTCTGCTTCTGGGGGTGATAGCTGCTGCCTGGGTGGGCTCCTACACCGGCGAAGTCCTCACCAGGCGTGTCTATCTCGACCCGCGCGTCATTGCGGGAATGAGTGGTGATTTCCCTCGCTTCCGCATCGCTCCGGTTCTGGGATTCGTGGCAGCAATTGGTCTTGGCTGGGGTCTGATTCAGGCAGCGCCCGCATGGCTCGAGTGGTCAGGGTATCTGCTGGGCCCGCTGCAGCAGGTGGGTGTTGACCTCGCTGGGTGGAACGCTGGCCCGCTGGTCGCACTGGCAGTGGCGCTAGTGGTCTCCCTATTTGCCGGCATTCAGGGCGGAGTGGTGACAACAGACCGGCGGGCGCGGACCGAGTGAGCACCTACACGCTGGCAGATGTGCAGGCGGCCTGCGAGTCCTGGTGGCCGCCAGCTACTGCCGAGTTATGGGATGCCGTCGGATTGGTTACAGGAAACCCCTCGGCGGACGTATCGCGGGTTCTGCTTGTAGTGGACGTCGTCCGCGACACCGTCGATGACGCCATTTCCCGGGGTGTGGATGTGATGATCGCCCACCACCCGCTACTTCTGCGGGGTGTGACCTCGGTGGCGGAAGACCGCTATAAAGGCCGACTGGTTGCCGATCTCATTCGCTCAGGAATTGCCCTGTTTTCTGCCCACACCAACGCCGATGCGGCACCGGGGGGAACAAGCGACCGTCTGGCGACGGCGTTGGGGCTCACCGAGACAGAACCGCTCACNGTGTCTGANTCANCACCCGACGATGTGGTGCGGGGNATTGGACGGGTGGGAACACTGGCTCGNCCNATGCGGNTNTATGACCTNGCGAGCACTCTTGGGGCCCTGTTGCCCCAGACAGCCAGGGGACTCGCCGTATCGGGAGATCCCGACCACAGCGTGTCGAGCGTGGCGGTGTGTACGGGAGCGGGGGATTCGCTGCTGTCTCATCCCCGGGTGCGTACTGCCGATGTCTACATCACCGCTGATTTGCGACACCACCCAGCGAGTGAATCCGCCGAAGAACGGATTGGGGGAGGGGCGCCAGCACTGATTGACATGTCCCACTTCGCCTCAGAGTGGTTTTTCTTGGACGGCGTGAAAACGGATATTGAGAAGGCTCTTCCGGGTCTGGAGGTGCAGGTCAGTGACGTCGTGACTGACCCGTGGACTTTTGTTGTGCACCCGGCGTAGGCGGACCTTCATAGACTGGGTCCTCAACCAACCAAGGGAGCGTCTGTGAAAGCCGACCCGGCCGATCAAGAAAAACTCTTGGATCTACACGAGCTAGACGTGCAGCTCGGTCGCACGGCGGG
>NHEZ01000005.1 GCA_002172585.1 Cellulomonadaceae bacterium TMED98
CCGATGGCCAGCATCGACACGCTTTCAGCGTGCTGGCGGTGTGCGGTTCCCAGACAGTCGGCACCGGTGTCTCCCCCNCCGAGGATGACNACGTGNTTACCTTCGGCGGTGATNTGCTGAGGAACCTGGTCTCCGGCCACCCATTTGTTGGAGGGCACCAGATANTCCATGGCGTAGTGGATGCCCAGCAGGTCTCGACCGGGAATGGGTAAATCACGTGGCTGTGGGGCACCCGTGGCGACCACGACGGCGTCGTACCGCTCGGTCAGCTCNTCCCAGGTGATGTCGGTGCCAATCGCGACGCCCGCGCGGAACCTGGTTCCTTCTGCCTGCATCTGNGCCAANCGCTGGTCCAGGTGGTGTTTTTCCATTTTGAAGTCNGGGATGCCATAGCGCAGCAGNCCTCCGATACGGTCGTCGCGCTCGTAGACGGCCACGGTNTGACCCACGCGNGTNAGCTGTTGNGCNGCNGCNAGACCCGCNGGGCCGCTGCCCACCACCGCAACNGTTTTGCCCGTCAGGCGCTCGGGNGGGATNGGCTTNACCCAGCCGTTNGCCCAGGCCTGGTCGATAATCGACACNTCGACCTGTTTAATCGTGACCGGNGGCTGGTTGATGCCCAGCACACACGCGGTTTCACACGGNGCGGGACANAGCCGNCCGGTGAACTCTGGGAAATTNTTGGTCTCGTGGAGCCGCTCNATCGCCCCGAGGCCGTCTCCACGGCGGACCAGGTCATTCCACTCGGGAATGAGGTTTCCCAGTGGGCACCCCTGGTGACAAAAGGGCACACCGCAGTCCATACACCGTGCAGCCTGTCTTTTGAGGACGCCAGGGTCCCGGGGGCCATAGACCTCGCGCCAGTCACCAATGCGCACCTCAACGGGTCGGCGCTCTGGCAGCTCACGTTCGGTGTATTTCAGAAAACCTCTTGGGTCACCCACCAGTCACCTCCAGAATCCGTGTCCAGACCTCGTCGCCATCGGGGTCTAAGCCCTCCTTCAGAGCCTCTTCACGGGTGTGCAAGACGGCTTTGTAGTCACGCGGGGTAATCACCACGAACTCGTCCAAGCCCTCGTCTCCCGCCTCGAGAAGCGCTCCTGCGACCGGGGAGCCTGTTTCGTGGAGATGCCGCGTAAGAAGGTCTTTGAGAATCACTCGGTCGGAAGAATCGGGGGCACTGAGCTCGATTTCTCCAGAAGCCAGCGCGTCAGCGTTCACTTTTTCGGTGCGCAACTTCCACACATACGCCGTTCCGCCGGACATTCCAGCGCCCAGGTTTCGACCGGTCTCGCCGAGGATCACGGCAAGCCCTCCGGTCATGTACTCCAGGGCGTGGTCACCGACACCTTCGACGACGGCCGTGGCACCGGAGTTTCGCACGAGGAACCGCTCTCCGACCACTCCACCGATGAACATCGTCCCGGAGGTAGCGCCGTAGCCAATCACGTTTCCGGCGATGACGTTGCGCTCGGGTCGGAAGACACTTCCTTCCGGTGGGCGGATCACGATTTCTCCGCCGGACAGACCCTTCCCGACATAGTCATTGGCATCCCCCGAGAGCTTCAGGGTGATTCCACCAGGCATAAACGCACCAAGCGACTGCCCGGCTGCCCCGTCGAGGTTCACCGTGATTGTGCCGTAGGGCAACCCGTGCTCACCGTAGGCCTTCGTGACGTAGTGGCCCAGCATGGTGCCGACGGCCCGTTCCGTGTTTCGAATCGGATACGACAGCGTGACGGCCTCGCCGCGCGCCAGCGCACCCTCCGCGTCGCGAATGAGCTGCTGGTCGAAGTGTTTCTCGATTTCGTGGTCTTGACCAATGGTCTTGTGCATGTCGACGCCGGGTCGAATGGCCTCGGTCGAGAGGATCGGGGTCAGGTCGAGACCGTCTGCCTTCCAATGCGACACCGCCCGGTCGACATCCAGGAGGTGTGCTTGACCGATGGCTTCTTCCAGCGACCGGAAACCCAATTGGGCCAGGTATTCGCGGACTTCTTCCGCGATGTATTCGAAGAANGTNTCNACGAACTCCGGCTGNCCGGTAAATCGTTTGCGCAGCTCTGGGTTNTGAGAGGCGACCCCGACCGGGCAGGTGTCTAAGTGACACACCCGCATCAAAATGCACCCAGAGACCACCATCGGGGCCGTCGCAAAACCGTAGCCCTCGGCGCCGAGCAGTGCGGCAATAATCACGTCGCGTCCAGTCTTCATCTGACCGTCCACTGCGAGCTGGACTCGACCGCGCATGTTGTTCACCATGAGGGTGTGCTGCGCCTCGGCCAANCCAATCTCCCACGGAGTTCCCGCGTGTTTCAGGGAGTTCAGGGGGCTAGCGCCGGTGCCGCCGTCGTGGCCCGAGACCAGGATGACATCGGCCTTGGCCTTGGCGACCCCTGCAGCCACCGCACCGATTCCCGATTGGCTCACGAGTTTCACGTGGACGTTGGCCTCAGGATTGGATCTCTTCAGGTCAAAAATGAGCTGCTTNAGGTCTTCGATGGAGTAAATGTCGTGGTGCGGAGGCGGAGAGATGAGCCCCACNCCCGGGGTGCCGTGGCGAAGCTTCGCAATCCACGGATAGACCTTGTTNGCNGGNAACTGCCCGCCTTCACCGGGTTTTGCCCCNTGNGCCATCTTGATCTGCAGGTCTGTGGCGTTGGACAGATACAAACTCGTCACACCAAACCGACCNGAGGCNATCTGTTTNATCCGGCTCGAGCGCTCCTCATCCATCAACCGCTCGGGGGATTCGCCGCCCTCCCCGGTATTGCTGAGTCCCCCCAACCGGTTCATCGCGACCGCGAGGGTTTCGTGCATCTCGGGACTAATCGCCCCCATGCTCATCGCCCCGGAGTTAAACCGCTTGACAATCGACTCCACCGGCTCGACCTCGTCCAAGGGAATCGGTGTCCGATCGGCGGTGCGCAGGGCAAACAGCCCCCGGAGGGTCATCAGTTCTTCGGTCTGGTTATTCACCTTTTCGGTGTACTGGCGGAAGATGTCGAAGCGCTTTTGCCTCGTTCCGTGCTGNAGCAGGAACACCGTTTCCGGGTTGAACAGGTGGGGAGGCCCCTCCCGTCGCCACTGGTANTCGCCGCCAACGGGAAGGCGCTCGTGCGGGTTGGCACTGACCGTCGTCGGATAGGCCAGCTCGTGGCGNTGGCTGTTTTCNTTTTCCAACACCGCGAGGTCCACCCCGCCGAGGATGCTCGTNGTGCCNGTGAAGTATTGGTCAATGACGTCTTGGGCGAGTCCGACCGCTTCGAACGCTTGGGCTCCGGCGTAGGACGCCACGGTGGAGATTCCCATCTTGCTCATGATCTTCAACACGCCCTTGCCAAGAGCAGTAATGACGTTGCGCACTGCCTTCTCTGGCTCCACACCCTCGATGTCTCCGGTGCGGGCCATATGCTCGACGGTTTCCATGGCCANGTAGGGGTTGATGGCGGAAGCGCCGTAACCAATCAGNGTGGCCGCGTGGTGGACTTCGCGGACATCTCCCGCCTCCACGACGATGCCGGCGCGCATGCGCTTATGGCAACGAATCAGGTGGTGGTGGACCGNGGAGACCAGTAACAGCGATGGAATGGGGGCGAGTTCTCTGGTCGAGTGTCGGTCGCTCAAAATCAGGAATCGGACACCGTCGTCAANGGCGTCTTCCGCTTCACGACACAGCTCATCGAGACGCTCTCGCAGACCCTCAGCGCCGCGGTCGACCGGATACAGACCGGAAATCGTGTGGGCGGCAGGCTGGTCCATGTCGCCTCGGAGGTGGCCGATTTTCGCCAATTCGTCGTTGTCGATAATCGGGAACTCCAAGACCACCTGNCGGGCGTGGTCAACACCNGCANCCAAGAGATTTCCCTCNGGGCCAAGCGANGTCGTCATNGAGGTGACCACTTGTTCGCGGATGGAATCAAGCGGTGGGTTGGTCACCTGAGCAAACTGCTGGGCGAAGTAGTCAAACAACAGCCGAGGGCGCTCCGACAACGCGGCAATGGGAGTATCTGAGCCCATCGCACCAATCGGTTCGGCGCCTGCCGCACCCATGGGGCCCAGCAACACCCGAATTTCCTCTTCGGTATACCCAAAGGTGCGTTGACGACGAATCAGGGANGCGGGCGTGGCAATGATGTGTTCCCGCTCGGGCAATGATTCGAGCTCGATTCGTGCCTCCCGGGTCCACTCCCCCCACGGTTCCTGGTGGGCGAGCTCAGATTTGAGCTCTTCGTCTTCAATAATCCGGCCCTCGACCGTGTCGGCCAGAAGCATGGAGCCTGGGCGGAGCCGACCTTTTCGCACNACNGTGGCTGGGTCGACATCCAGCACACCAATTTCGCTGGCCAGGATGATCAATCCGTCGCTNGTCACGACATAGCGCCCCGGACGNAGACCGTTTCGATCCAGAGTCGCTCCGACCAGGGAACCATCGGTGAAGACCAGCGCAGCTGGGCCATCCCACGGCTCCATCAGCATCGAGTGGAATTCGTAGAAGTCGCGCACTGCCGGGTCCATATCGTCCCGGTTTTCCCAGGCTTCAGGNACACACATCATGATGGCGTGGGGCAGAGAACGGCCGCCTAGTTCAAGAAGCTCCACCACCTCGTCTAAGGACGCCGAGTCNCTGGCGCCTTCGGTCACGATGGGATAGAGCGAACTGAGATCGCCGAGCTCGTCCGAGTCCAACTGTGACTGACGGGCGTGCATCCAGTTACGGTTTGCCCGAATCGTGTTGATCTCGCCGTTGTGGGCCATGAGACGGAACGGTTGCGCCAGGGGCCAGGACGGGAAGGTGTTGGTCGAGTAGCGCGAGTGCACGAGCGCAAGCGTCGACTCGAACCGCTCGTCGGACAGGTCCGGGAAGAAGGGTTCTAGTTGAAGGGTCGTGACCATTCCCTTATAGACAATGGTCCGTGCTGAGAGCGACGGGAAATACAGGCCGTGTTCGCGTTCGATGCGCTTGCGCAGGCGGAATGTCATCCGATCCAGCGCAATACCGGACGCCTGAGCCGTGGCGTCAGCGACAAAGAGTTGCTCAAAACCAGGCATCGCGGCGCGNGCCAGTTCACCGATTTCGTCGGGGCGCACCGGAACATCTCGCCAGCCAAGAACCCGCAGGCCCTCGTCGGCAGCGATGCGTTCAATATGTTCNTTCTCGCCTCGTCGGGTGGCGAGGTCAGCGTGTAGAAAGCCCATTCCCACGGCATAGNAGCCGTGGGCAGGAAGNTCAAACGGGACGTTGTCGCGGAAGAAACGGTCGGGAATCTGCGTGATGATGCCGGCACCGTCTCCNGTTCCCGCATCCGATCCCACGGCGCCGCGGTGTTCGAGGTTGCGAAGAGCGCGAAGAGCACTATCCACGATGTCGTGACCGGGTGTGCCGCGCAGGGTGGCCACCATGGCAAGTCCGCAGGCGTCTTTTTCAAAGCGCGGGTTGTACATCCCCTGCGCCTCAGGCAGCGAGCTGTGCTGCTGGTAGGGACCCTTGATCGACATTTTCACCGTCCTCTTGCCACGTCGTGGAGTAGTTAGAGGGACACCATTGGCCCGATGAGCTGGTCTCCGGACGCTACACCCGGTACCTGGAGAGTGCTCTTATGTGTCTGAGGCGGACGGGCCACTTGTGGTGGACTTTGACGTCGCCTTTTCGGTCTCCGACGCCAACATTTCGTCGACGTCCCACCGCTCCTCAGATTCTACCTCAGNTTCATCAATCCACTCTTTTCCGGGGCGATAGACCGAGGGTTCTTTCCCGGGGTGCCGCGAGCGTTGGATGGCGATGATGAGAAGTCCCAGGACAATCGCGGCCAGCGCGGCCCACTGGTTGACCCGAAGTCCAAAAAACACCGCGTTCGCGTCCAACCGAATAAATTCCATGAAGAACCGGCCAACGCTGTACCAGATGAGGTAGCCGGCAAACAGCTGACCCCACTGNACATTCAGACGACGCAACAGCAGCAACAGAGCGATCGCCCCCGTGAAGTTCCAGAGCATTTCATAGAGAAACAGCGGGTGGAACAGGGTTTCTGCCGGAAGCCCTGCGGGGATGGCTCGGTTACCCGGGTCAATTTCAAGGCCCCAGGGCAAATCAGTGGGGGCCCCAAACAGCTCCTGGTTGAACCAGTTTCCAAAACGCCCGACACCCTGCGCAATCAACATCCCAGGAGCCATCGCATCGGCCACGCTCCAAAAACGAAGACCGGTGACCCGGCACCCAATCCAGACACCGACGGCTCCTAAAATCACGGCGCCAAAAATGGCGAGTCCGCCCTCCCAGATGTAGAGGATTCGCCATAGGTCAGCGCCGGGGTAGACATAGTCGCCCCAGTTGATGGCCACGTGAAAAAGCCGGCCGCCCAAGATGCCAAGCGGCACGGTGTAGAGGGCGACGTCAATGACCACCNACGGTTCGGCACCGCGACGGACCAATATGGCGTTGGCAACAACCANCGCCAGCGTGATNCCCAGCAAGATAAACAGCGCGTAGGCGTTAACCGCGAGATTGACGGTGAACCAGTCAANCCCGAGGCTGCGCAGCCACTCCCCGATGTTGAACGACCGCCACTGTGCGGGCGGGCTCGGAAGCGACAGCATCACCATAGATTCTCCTCAGTAGACCGGTCTACGAGACTACCTGGCGTGGAGCTCGGTCGGACGAGTCAGTCCCCTGGCGACATCGCGAAGCTGCTCCAGTCCCCCGTCATCCAATGCGCGGACAAGGGCGGAGCCGATAATGGCGCCGTCGGCATAGCTCAACACATCGCGCACCTGATCACCCGTNGAGATGCCAAGACCCACACAGACACTCTCTGCTCCGGCGTCACGCAACCGCGCCACCAGCGTCTTCGCTGCNTGGTCGACGTCCTCCCNGGCTCCGGTAATCCCCATCGTGGACACCGCATACACAAAGCCCCGGGACACCTCAACCGAGCGCTGAAGCCGCTCGTCGCTCGACGACGGTGCCGCGAGGAACACCCGCTCAACACCGAGCTTGTCCGACACCCCTAGCCAGTCCGCCGCCTCATCGGGAATCAGGTCGGGAGTAATGAGCCCCGCTCCCCCCGCATCGCGCAGATCCGAAATAAACCGCTCGAGGCCGTATTGCACGACCGGGTTCCAATAGGTCATCACCAACACAGGAATATCGACCCGTCGGGTGATCTCGGCCAGGGCCGGAAACAGGTCCTTGAGCTTAAACCCGCCCTCAAGGGCGCGTTGTGTCGCGCGGGAAATGACTGGTCCGTCCATCACCGGATCGGAATACGGAACTCCCAATTCCAGGACATCGAACCCTTCCTCGGCGAGGGCCACGGCCGCTTCCACGCTCGTGCCCAAGTCGGGAAACCCCATGGGCAGGTAGCCGATCACGGTTCCCTGGCCAGACTCGCGTCCGGCCTGGACCCGTTCGGCGACTGTTTGGCGGGTCATGGTGTCTGGTCGGAGCCGATCAAACCGAAATACCGCGCGGCTGTTTCCATGTCCTTGTCTCCCCGGCCGCTCAGGTTCACCAGAATGTGGGCGTCTGGTCCCAATTCGCGACCGAGCTTCTCGGTGCCGGCCAGGCCGTGGGCGGTTTCGATGGCGGGAATAATTCCCTCGGTTTGTGACAGCCGGCGCATGGCTTGCATGGCTTCGTCATCAGTCACGGCCTGGTATTCGGTCCGACCAATCGACTGCAACCACGCGTGTTCTGGTCCGACCCCGGGGTAATCAAGGCCCGCCGAAATCGAGTGCGATTCGATGGTTTGGCCGTCTTCGTCCTGCAGAACCAGGCTTCTGGCACCGTGTAACACTCCTGCCCGGCCCTGGACAAGAGTCGCGGCGTGGTGCGGAGTNTCGACNCCGTCGCCACCNGCCTCGTAGCCCACAAGACGGACATTCTCGTCGTCGAGNAACGCGNGGAAAATNCCCATCGCNTTGCTTCCCCCGCCANTACANGCCGTNACGGCGTCGGGNAGCCGCCCGGTGAGCTCNAGCATCTGAGCCCGTGCTTCGGTCCCGATGACCGAATGGAAGTCTCGGACGATAAGCGGGAATGGGTGGGGTCCGGCCACNGTGCCCAGNAGATAGTGCGTGGTCTCGACATTGGACACCCAGTCGCGCATCGCNTCATTAATGGCGTCTTTCAGCGTCCGGGANCCGGTTTTCACGGGGACAACTTCTGCCCCGAGCAGATTCATTCGNGCGACGTTGAGTGCCTGTCGCTCGGTGTCGACCTCGCCCATATAGACCACACAGTCCAAGCCCAGCAGGGCGGCAGCCGTCGCACTGGCGACCCCGTGTTGGCCGGCACCTGTCTCAGCAATGATGCGGGTTTTCCCGATCCGCTTGGCCAGGAGTNCCTGACCAATGACGTTGTTGATTTTGTGCGAGCCGGTGTGGTTCAGATCTTCNCGTTTCAAAAANACCCTGGCGCCNCCGCAATATTCGGCATACCGGGTGGCTTCTGTGATGATGGACGGCCGGCCGGTGTAGTCGCGGTGCAGCCGCTGCAGTTCCGCTTGGAACTCAGGGTCTACCCGCGCAGAGAGATACGCCGCTTCGAGTTCATCGAGCGCAGCAATGAGCGATTCGGGGACGAAGCGTCCGCCGAATCCCCCGTAGTAGGGCCCAATGGCTTCTCGTAATGCGCTCATGCGTGCCGATACTCTCTCACGGTCTCCTGAGGATTGTCACCGGTCACCAGGGCCTCCCCGACCAACACGGCGTCAGCGCCCTGCTCCCGGTATCGGGTCACATCGGCCGGGCTCGACACCGCCGATTCTGCCACCACGAATATCCCCTCAGGAATACGAGGCCGCAACACCCCAAACAACGTCGTATCGGTCTCAAACGTGGTCAAATCCCGCGCGTTAATCCCCATCACATCAGCCCCGACGCCTAGCGCCCGCTCCAACTCCTCAGCCGAGTGCACCTCCGTGAGGACCGCCATTCCCCAGTTCGTGGCGAGGGCCGCTAACTCCCGCACAGTCTCGTCGTCCACTGCCGCCATGATCAGCAAAATCATGTCGGCGCCATAGGCCCTGGCTTCGACGACTTGGTAGGGCGTGCTGATGAAGTCTTTGCGCAACACTGGGATCGACACGGCCTGCGCCACCGCGGCAAGGTCGTCGAGAGATCCCTTGAAACGGCGCCCCTCGGTCAACACGCTGATAGCCGTGGCACCACCTCGTTCGTAGTCCTGTGCCAACGCCACCGGATCGGTGATGGCTGCCAACGGGCCCTTCGAGGGACTCTGGCGCTTGATCTCGGCGATAACCCCCACACCCTCAAGGGCTACTGGCGGAAAGGGGCGAACAGGGCGTGCCAGAGCAGCCTTGGCTTCCACCTCGGCCAGTGACACCAGCGCTTCNCGCGCNGCAGCGTCCNCACGGGCGCCGTCGGTGAGTTCAGCGAGCACCTAGTGCGGGTCCTTGGGTTGCCACTTCGGCCCCCNCACGCCATAGCCGAGCGCGGCGAGAANCGGGCCCATCAGGAGACCTCCAACAAANACCGCGAGACCGACATAGAACACGGCCATCAGCTCNAGGAACAGNGCCNTGGTGGCCACGCTTAANCCCGCAATGGACACAATCACCGCTGTCCAGGCAGCCGGTGAGTGGCCGTGACCGGGCTCGGATTGCATGCTCATGAAAAATCCCCTCGACGTCTAGTGCCNATTCTACCGGTCGGTCGGGTCCACCCCGTCGCTTAATGACTCCCACGGATCAGCCTCTGCAGCCGCGGCGCTCCGNTCGTATTTCTGCGTGCGCCNATCCGTACCGGGGTTCCACGCCCCCACCACGCCAGACAACAGCACGGCAATGATGGCCACACCAGACACAGCGATCCANCCAGGCCCCCACTCAGTAAGAGTCTCTGCGNCCGAGAANACGCCTGGCACCCCGGAGGCATCGGCGGCCACCCGGGCAATCAGCTCCTCCGACAACACGAGCGCCCGTCCCAANGCCAACGCGGAGCCCGCCGCCAACAGNAGCTGNGCGACGCCCANNACACGGGTCACCAGAGGAGGAGTCAAGAGGCTTGCTCCCCAGGCAGCCNCCGCGGCGAGGGCNAGGCTAAACGACGCCGGGGCGACGGNAGCCCANCCCGCGGACGCCGACGCGCCAGTTGGNACCTGAACGGTAATCCATGGCGCCTCCGCCGAGACAAGNCCCAGAACAAGCCCCGCCGCNACCAAGTANTGGCGCCAGNCACTTCGTGGTCGCACTAGTCNGNCCCGTCNGGNCGNAGNGCNTTAGCGGTGTGGACAGCGCGCAGAGGCGCCGCGGCCTTATGCAGCGTCTCCTGGTANTCACTCTCGGGGTCCGAATCGGCGACAATNCCCGCNCCNGCCTGTACCGTGGCNACGCCATCACGCATCCACACCGTTCTAATCGCAATGGCCACATCAGCATCCCCGCTGTGGGAGAGATAACCGACCACGCCTCCATAGACCCCCCGGCGCTCCGGCTCGAGGTCATCAATGATCTCCAGAGCCCTCGGTTTCGGCGCCCCGGACAGTGTTCCCGCAGGAAACGTCGCGCGCAGCACGTCCACAGGGGTTTTTCCGGGCGACAAGTCCCCCTCCACTGAACTGACCAAATGCATGATGTGGCTAAAGCGCTCGATTTCCATGAATTCGGTGACATCAACTGACCCCGACACACACACCCGTGAGAGGTCGTTTCTGGCCAAATCCACCAGCATCAGGTGCTCGGCCTGTTCTTTCTGGTCGGCTCGCAGCTCCTGCGCCGTCTGCTGGTCCTCATCGGGGGTCGCNCCGCGTGGCCGGGAACCGGCAATCGGATGGCTATACACCCGGTCGTTCTTCACCGTCACTAACGCCTCCGGCGACGACCCGACCACGTGGAACGGCACACCATCTGCTCCCCGACACTCCAGCAGGTACATGTAGGGGCTCGGGTTCAGAGCCCGCAACACCCGATACACCTCGAGCGCGCTCGCCGTCACGGACGCGTCAAACCGTTGCGAGAGCACGACTTGGAAGACATCGCCGTCGGCCACATGCCGTTTGGCAGCAGCCACCATGTCCAAAAACTGTGCCTTGGACATATTGGAGCGGGGCTCAGGCAGCTCTGGCTCCACCCGGGTCGACAGCGTCGACGACGTGGGTTCCCGGAGTGCGTCGTGCATGGTCTCGAGCCTGGCGACGGCCTCGTCATAGTCCTGGTCGGTCACCGGCTCATGAGAGTGCACCAACGACACCAGAATCACGTCCGAGGAGTGGTGATCCACAATCGCNAGATCACGGACCAGGGCCATCGACAGCCGGGGCACGGGATGGACTGAGGTNGGTGGAGAGTCCAGCCGCTCGAGCTCCCGGATGGCATCCCAGGCCACATACCCCACCAGTCCGCCAGCAAAAGGGGGTAATCCCGGTAAGGCTTCTGTGCGCCACCGGGTGTCCAAAGCATCGAGAGCGTCCAGTGTGAGGAGCGGAATGTCCCCGCCAAATGCGTCGTCGGCGCTCATTCCGAGGTCATCCCACACAGCAGACTCTCCCTGCTCCGTCAGGATGCCGTGCGACGAGACTCCAATAAACGAATATCTCGACCATTTGCCCGCTTGGTCAGCCGATTCGAGAAGAAACGACCCGGGTCCACCGGAGAGTTTTCGATACAACCCCATCGGGGTCTCGCTATCGGCAAAGAGCGTTCGCACGACCGGCGTCACTGGGCTGGTGGCACCGATGTGAAGGAATTCCTCGCGCGGGGTGGTGCTCACTGGTCGGGCCCATCAAAACAGGTGGCGGCTCCGGTGTGACAGGCGGGCCCTGTTTGGTCCACCGTCACCAGCACCGTATCGCCGTCACAATCCAGGGCGAGGGACGTCGCCCACTGCACGTTTCCGCTGGTGTCGCCTTTTCGCCATAGCTCTCCCCGGGAGCGGGAGTAGTAGCTCACTCGCCCCTCCGAGATGGTGCGCATCAGCGCCTCTCGGTTCATCCACGCGAGCATCAACACCTCTTTGCTCGTGGAGTCTTGGACCACGGCGGGGACAAGGCCCGCGTCGTTGAATACGACGCCGTCTGGAATATCGCCAATCAGGCGAGGAGTAGTCATCGAACCACGACNCCTTCCGCAGCGAGTGCCTGTTTCACCTGAGAAATACTGAGCAGACCCTGGTGAAACACGGAGGCCGCCAGCACGGCATCGGCTCCCGCCTCCACAGCCGGAGCAAAGTGCTCGAGTACACCGGCGCCCCCGGAAGCAATCAGTGGCACACTCACCACCTCGCGCACCGCAGAAATCATCGGCAGATCAAACCCCTCGGTGGTGCCATCGGCGTCAATCGAGTTCAATAACACTTCCCCCGCACCTCGCTCCACTGATTCCCTCGCCCACTCCAGGGCATCCCGCTCTGCGCTGACCCGGCCGCCGTGAGTAGTGACCACGAAGCCCGAGGGATAGTCCTGATCGGCCTTCGCATCCAACGACACCACACACACCTGGGAGCCAAAACGGGTGGCAATCTCGTCGATCAGTTCCGGCCGGGCGAGGGCCGCCGAATTCACACTGATCTTGTCAGCCCCGTGTTCGAGCAAGACAGCGACGTCGTCGGTTGTCCGGATTCCCCCGCCCACCGTCAGCGGGATAAAAATNGTTTCTGCCGTGCGCCGGACGATATCCAGCGTGGTGGCGCGTCCGTCAACGGTGGCCGTGACGTCCAGAAACGTGATTTCGTCGGCTCCTTCGGCGTCATACCGCGTCGCGAGCTCAACCGGGTCTCCCTGATCGACCAGATCCTGAAAGTTGACACCTTTGACCACCCGTCCGGCGTCCACGTCGAGACAGGGAATNANGCGGGTAGCGAGTGTCACTAGATACGCGCAGCGTGAATCGAGGACACCAGGATGGCCCGAGCCCCCAGCGCATAGAGCTTGTCCATCACATCGTGCTGTTCCCCACGCGGCACCATCGCGCGCACCGCCACCCAGTCAGCGTCNTGCAGNGGGGATACTGTNGGGGATTCAATACCCGGGGAAATGGCNGTGGCGTGTTCGAGAAGNGAAGCGGGCAGGTCNTAGTCCATCAGGACGTACTGCCTGGCGACCAGCACTCCCTGCAGACGCTGTTGCAGAGTGTCNAAGCCGGCAGGGTTTTCCGGTCCGGCGACCAGCAGTGCTTCTGACTCCANAATGACCGGTCCGAANATCTCTAACCCCTGGGATTTCAGTGTCCGCCCNGTGGACACCACATCAGCCACNGCGTCNGCGACTCCGAGACGCACCGCCGATTCCACAGCACCATCCAGGCGCACGGTATCGGCGTCAATGCCCTGCTCCCGAAGGAACCCGCCAACAAGNTGCGGATAGCTGGTGGCCACACGTTTCCCGGCGAGGTCCTCTATCGACATCCCGTGGGGTCCTGCGAACCGGAANGTGGAAAAACCAAAGTCCAGCGCCTGAATNTCNCGCGCTGGGGAGTCTGAGTCCAGCAGGAGATCGCGACCGGTAATGCCGACATCGAGGGCCCCCTGGCCGACATAGGTGGCGATGTCGCGNGGNCGCAGAAAATAGAACTCGACCCCGTTTTTCGGGTCGGGCACACTCAGCGCACGGGCGTCCGGCCGGCCGGCATACCCTGCCTCGACCAGCATGTCGACGGCCGCTTCGCTAAGGGTTCCTTTGTTGGGAACGGCAACGCGCAGTGGAGTGCTACTCATAGTGCCCGGTACACATCCTCAAGCGATAACCCTTTGGCCACCATCAGCACCTGCAGGTGATAGAGCAACTGGGCGATTTCCTCGGAGAGCTGCTCATCGGTCTCGTGTTCTGCCGCCATCCACACTTCGGAGGCTTCTTCGACGATTTTCTTCCCAATTTCGTGGACTCCGGCGTCCAACAGCTCTGCCGTGCGGGAGCCGGCCGGTTTGTCCAAAGAGCGAATGTGGAGCTCGCGGTAGAGCTCGTCGAAGGTTTTCACCCCTCCAGGCTACCGGCTGGCCTCTTCGGCCTTCTCGCGAAGCTCGGCGATGGCGTCTGCGGGGTCGGCCCCCGGGCGAAAAACGCTGCTTCCCGCCACAAAGGTGTTAGCCCCGGCGGCAGCCGCCAGTCCAATCGTGTCGGGCGCTACTCCCCCATCGACTTGAATCCAGATATCCCGGCCAAGCCGCTGCGCTTCATCCGCCACCGCACGGACTTTCGGTAAGACCTCTGACATAAACGCCTGCCCACCAAAACCAGGCTCCACAGTCATCACCAACACTTGGTCGACGCGTGCCACCAGCGGCAAATAGGGCTCGATCGGGGTACCGGGCTTCACCGATCTCCCTGTTTTTGCCCCGGCTGATTCCAGCTGGTCTAAGACCCCCTCCGGGTTATCGGTGGCTTCCACGTGGAAGGTCACACAATCGGCGCCTGTTGTCGCGTAGTCCACGGCGAAGCGGTCGGGGTTCGCAATCATCAAGTGCACATCCAGCGGCACCGGGCTCACNTCNTGCATGCGCCGGACCATCTCNGGCCCAAAGNTCANATTTGGCACGAAGTGATAATCCATCACGTCCACGTGGACGGCATCGGCCGTGGCGATGGACTGGAGTGCAGCCTCCATATTCACAAAATCGGCCGCTANAACACTCGGGTTAATCCGTATCCGCACGNTCACAGCTTAGGCCTGACGTCGAAGCGCCTGAATAAACATCGCGTCGGTGCCGTGCCGGTGTGGCCAGAGCTGAACNGCTGTTCCCACCCGTGAGTGCGGGACCGGCGTCCGCGCCACAGCATCGAGCACAGGACCGGTGTCAATCGCCTCCATCTCCCGGTGGTGCTGAAGAAGCCAGTCCACCTGCTCAGTGGTTTCNGCCACCACGGGCGAGCAGGTGACGTAGACCACCACTCCGCCAGGCCGCAGTCCGGTCACGGCCGCCGCCAGGAGGNCNCGNTGNGTNTGNACCAACCNCTCCAGATCGGCCGCTGANTTTGTCCACCGGGCTTCTGGACGTCGGCGNAGNGCACCCAACCCGAGGCAGGGGGCGTCGAGGAGAACCAGGTCCGCCTCTCCCGGGTGGTCGGCAAAATACTCCAGCGCATCGGCCTGCCGGACATCGACATCCTGCGAGACACCTGCCACCGCCTGGCGCACAAGCTTCGCGCGGTGGTGGTGTTGCTCGAGTGCCACCACTCCGGTGAACCGGGTAGCCAGGACCGCCGTTTTGCCACCCGGACCGGCACAGGCATCGACGACCCGGGCATCGGCGGGAACGCCGAAGCCTTCGGCGGCCACGAGGGCTGCCAGTTGGGATCCTTCATCTTGGACGCGGGCTGTCCCCTCCCGCACCCGGGGGTCGTCTCCGGGAGCGCCGGAGACATAGGACCCGAGCGGTGAGAACGGCGTGGTCTCACCGTCTGGGTCCCCGCGCAGGACGGCAAGGGTTACTCGTGCGGGCGTGTTGTGAGCCTGGAGTAGGGCATCCAGCTCGGCACCCGCCGATTCTCTCTCCAGCGCGTCGTNCAGAAGCGACGTCACCCACACTGGGTGGGCACCGCGGAGTGCGGANCGCTGAAGCGGGTCACTCGTGGACGCNGAGAGCACCTCGANCCACTGCTCCTCGGACCGANCNGCTACTTTCCGGAGGATCGCGTTGACCANNCCNGTGGCGCTTCGAAATCCGGTCTCTTTGGCCAGTTCNACCGATTCGTTNACCGCCGCGTGGGCGGGNGTCTGCAACGCCAAGAGTTGATGGGTGCCAAGAAGAAGCACCCACCACACNCCAGGGTCGAGAGTGTCNTCNCNGCGNNCTCCNGCNGACTCCACNATCTGACCCCATAAACCCCATTTGCGCAGGGTGCCGTAGGCGAGCTCGGTGGCAAACGCCCGGTCGGCATNACTTAGTTGGCCGCGGCCCAGAATCTCCGGCCAGGCGATATTGGCATAGGCGCCATCCCGCCAGACTGCCTGGACAAGCTCCCACGCGNCACGGCGAGCCGTGGCTTTAGTCGCCACACACCACATCCGATCCGGCGCCGCGCAACCAGTCAGCAGCGGACATCGGTTTTTTGCCCGCAGGCTGCACCTCCGTCACGTCCAACGCCCCACGANCACACCCAATCANGACCCGCGACTCGCGCAGTNCNACCTGCCCGGGCTCCAGATCGACGACATCGGGCGCGGGTCTCGCCCGAAGGATGGCGAGGGCGCCGNCTTTTCCGCGGACCGTGGTGTGCGCTCCGGGCTCCGGAGTCACGGCTTGCCACCGACGAAATACCTGGTTGACCGGGTCAGAAAAGTCCAACCGTCCAGCTTCCCTCGGCAGTTTGGGCGCGAGGCTTGCCTCACCGTCTTGGACTCTGCGCTCCAGCGAACCCGACGCCTCAGCAACCAGCGTGTCGACCAACAGGCTTCCGCCTATCTCCGCGAGCTCGCTCAAGAGCTCCCCCGCCGTCACAAAGGGCTCGATCTGGTGGGATGCCTGGGCCACGATGTCACCGGTGTCGAGTCCCTCGTCAATCTGAAAAATCGTGACGCCGGTGCGACGATCGCCCGCCAAGAGAGCGTGCTGCACCGGGGTGGCCCCACGGTGGGCAGGAAGAAGGGAAAAGTGCACATTCCACCAACCGTGACGAGGCACCGCTCTGGCCTCCTCGCCAATCATTCGGCCATAGGCCACCGCAACCGCCAGGTCGGGCTGTAACTGCTGGAGTGCGTCGACGAGCCCTCGTGGATCATTGGGGGTGAGACACGGGAGGCCATGGCCCTCGGCGGCCTGAGCCAACGGTGTGGGGGTAATGATTTTTTTGCGCCCCACGGGTCGCGCTGGTTGGGAAATCACCCCCACCACCTCGAACTCTGGCCGTCTGGCCGCGAGGAGTGCATCCAGTGTGGTGACGGCGACTTCTGGACTGCCCGCTAACACCACCCGCATAAAACCAGACTAGTGAGCGCNCTCCGCAAACTCGTCGAGGGCCCGGGCGTCGTCCATTTTCACGCGAAGCCGTGCCCCTCGCCGACCAGAGAGGGCATCGCGGACCACAGCTGCTCGTAACTCCTCGGCGACAGCGGGCGCGGTTTTGTAGGGCATCCGCAGGATATTTCGCACCGCGGTNCCCTCCANCCGGGATGTGCCGANCGAGTCCACNTCGGCAAANCGCGTGCANACATCGGCGACGAGGGCATCCACCACACTCCGTGGCCCCTCCAGAACGGCAATACGAACCGCTGGTGGGAGTCGAAGCGACACCCGATCCTGCAGTTCTGTCCGAAGNAGTGGGTAACTAGCNCCGGAAGCAAACGACGTGGCCACGGGGCCGTCCAAATCCGTGAGNAAGGANNTCGGAAGGCNCCTTCTCGAAGCAGGGCCAGTGCCCACTCCCACCCGACCAACGTGTCTTCCAGAGCATCAATAGACGTGCGCTGGAGCATGGCCTGCCCATCGAGGAGTAAGGCGGCGTGATAGCCCCCTTCGGCCACNGGTTCTGCNCCCCGTGTGGCGACCACGAGCGCAGGTTTTGCCGGCACGGTGACGATTCGATGCTGCCCATCGGCCNGGATCACCGGGACACCCGGAAACGCNTTGCCCAGTTCGTGGACNGTNCGTCCCACGCCATGACCGGAAGCCAGGAGCNGGGTACTTTGGCACTGGGGACACTGATAGCGACTGGTCAGATGATGGCNCCAGCCACAGCCGGCAGGACCAGAACCGGAATCCCGCCGGAGCGGTCCTCCACACTCCACGCAGCGTGCGCGCTCTCCGCAGTCTGCGCAGACGAGTCCTGGCGAAAACCCTGCCCGAAACACCTGCACCAAGACGGGGCCGTTNCGCAGTGCGTCGGTGGCAGCGGAGTACGCCTGGGAGGGCAAACGAGCGGGGATCGGACCGTCATCTGCGCGAATACTGAGCGATGTCGGGAGGACNCGGGGACGGGTGTGTCGGTCGGATGAGACGGACTCGAAATACTCCATGTCGACATACCGGACCGCTTCGATACTGGGTGAGAACCCTGCCAAGACCACGGATGCGCCGGTCTGTTCTGCCCGCACGAGNGCCACATCTCGGCTGTGTGGGTAGGGGGCCANCTGCTCCCGCAGGGACTCGTCACCGTCGGANACCACNGCGATNAGTCCCAAATGGGACACCGGCGCGTACACCGCGCGCCTGGAGCCAAGGACGANTCGCGGGCGATCCTCCAGGCAGAGAAGATGCCGGGCGTAGGTCTCGGATGGAGTGAGATCGGGTCCAAACACGACAATGTCGTCGTCACCGACACTCTGCCGCAGAGACTGCTCACACAGNGCNATATCNCGCCAATCGGGCACCACCACAATCGCACTACGGCCCTCGGCGAGATGGGCAGTAGCGACCGTGAGGAGGTCGTCGTACCCGGCTGGAACACCGTCTCGGACGCCATAGCGAAAGTGCCACACGATTCGACGACCGGGCTCCGTCAACGCCTCCCAGTCCGTAGGACGCAGTCCGTCAGGACACTCCGGCGTGGCCGGTGGCTGGAAGGCGGCGCTCTCTCGTGACAGCCAGGCCTTCTCCACCCGCACCGCGCGTTGCGGCACGGCAAGTCGGAGAAAATCGGCGAGCCCTCCCGCCTGGCGCCTTGCCACCTGACGAGCAGAAGCGAGCATTTCTGGAGTGAGAACCTGTGCGGGCGAGACCACCTGGTCGATAGCGGAGAGCTCTCCGTCGTACTCGGTGTCGTCTGCCACATCCACGACGAATCCGGTGTGCAGTGTGCCGCCACGCCCAATCGGCACTTTGACCCGCACACCCAGGGCAATATCGATGCCGTCTGGCACGGAGAAATCGAACTCTCGATCCAGCTGCGGAAGCCTGGATTCGGGGAGCACCCGGGCGACCGGGCGCTTAANCATTACTTACTCGCGGAGAGAAGCTCGTCAATACGGTTTGTCCGCTCCCACGGCAGGTCCAAGTCCAAGCGACCGAAGTGCCCATAGGTAGCGGTGGGAACGTATTTCGTGGTCCGCAATTCCAGGCTGTCAATAATGGCTGCGGGACGNAGATCAAAGACGTCACTGATGGCGCGTTCAATCTTGTCGGTCTCCACTTTCTCGGTCCCAAAGGTTTCGACAAAGATACCGACCGGGTGGGCCGAACCAATGGCATAGGCCACCTGGATCTCGGCGATATCCGCCAGTCCAGCAGCCACCACGTTTTTAGCGACCCACCTCAGGGCGTATGCCGCTGAGCGGTCCACCTTTGTCGGGTCTTTTCCGCTGAAGGCGCCGCCACCGTGTCGGGCCGCNCCACCATAGGTGTCGACGATGATTTTCCGNCCGGTCAACCCGGCATCGCTCTGCGGGCCCCCTAGGACAAATTCTCCACTGGGGTTAAACAGGAAGCGTGCGTCGTCTGATTTGAGCGAGACCATATCCATCACCGGGGCGACAACGTGGGCCTGCAGATCCGCCGCCAACTGCTGCTTGTCCACACCCGGGTGGTGCTGGGTGGAGATGACCAGGGTGTTCAGTTCCACCGGAGTCCGGCCGTCCAAGCCCAGGGTGACCTGGGTTTTTCCGTCGGGGCGCAGGTAGTCGACGATGCCGTTCTTGCGGGCCTGGGCCAATTTCTCGGCAAAACGNTGTGCCATCCACAACGACATCGGCATATACGCCTCGTTTTCGTTGGTGGCATACCCAAACATGAGGCCCTGGTCGCCTGCACCGAGGGAATCGAATTCATCGCTGGCGTGACCGTCGCGCTTTTGCAGGGAGTTATCGACCCCACCGGCAATATCCGGCGACTGCTGTCCCAACGACACAATGACACCCATCGTGTCGGCGTTAATGCCGTAGTCCTCGTCGATATACCCGATGCTCCGCACCCGCTCCCGGGCGATGTGCTCGACGTCGATTTTCGCCTCGGAGGTCACCTCACCGGCTACGTGCACCAAACCCGTGGTCGTCAGNGACTCCACCGCCACACGGGACATCGGGTCTTGGGCCAGATAGGCGTCCAGAATGGAGTCTGAAATCTGATCGCACATCTTGTCGGGGTGACCTTCCGTCACCGATTCCGAAGTGAAATAACGCATGCTGTCCTTAGGGGCCAAGCAGGACATCAAACAGGTGCCCCGCGACGGTCAGTTTTGAACCAGTCGACAGAACCGGGGCTCCGGAGCGCTGCACAATCCACACAGCGGTCTCTGTCGGCCCAAAGCCTACCTGCTCCCCCACGCGATTCGCCACGACCACATCCGCACCCTTCGCCTCGCGCTTCGCCACCGCGCGCGCCAGGAGCTCCTGATCGTCCGCTGTGGTTTCCGCCGCAAAGACCACGAGAGTCTGTTCCGGGGTTTTTTTCTGGCCAAGCTCCGCGGCGATATCGACGGTCTGCGTGCGCTCNGGCCACGCCGCACTCTCGTCTTTCGAGANCTTCTCNGNTGCTGCCTGCACGGTCCAATCCGCCACCGCCGCCGCCATCAGGGTGTAGGTCGCCTCAGGGAATCGCTCCAGCATCGCCGTGTGCATGGCCTGAGCGNTGGGTGCCGAGACGCACTCGACACCGCGGGGCAGCGCCACCTCCAGATCACCGTGCACGAGAGTGACCGTGGCTCCCAGCACCTGCGCTGTCTCGGCCAGCGCCACACCCATAGCGCCACTTGAGCGGTTACCAATAAAGCGCACCGGATCAATCGGCTCCCTGGTGCCACCGGCAGAAATCAAGACCTTCTTCCCCGCAAGGGGCTTGGGACCCACCACCGACAGCGCAAAATCGACAATGTCGTGGGGCTCGGACATCCGGCCCGGACCCTCGTCGGTGCCGGTGAGGGCACCAGATTCTGGGCCGACCATATGCACTCCGCGCGCCCGTAGTGTCTCGACATTGGCCATCGTGGCGGGGTGTTCCCACATTTCGGTGTGCATCGCCGGCGCGACCACAACGGGGGCAGCCGTCGCCAGCAACGTGGTGCCGAGGAGGTCTCCTGCCTGGCCGTGCGCGTAGTGGGCGAGGAAATTGGCGGTTGCCGGCGCCACAATCACCAGATCGGCTTGTTGTCCAAGCGCCACGTGCGTCACGTCCGGAACACCGTCAAACACCTCGACCGGGACACTGCGACGACTAATCGCTTCCCAGGTGGGTTTTCCGACAAATTGCAGGGCCGAGTGGGTGGGGATGACCGTGACCTCGTGTCCCTGGGTCACCAGTAGTCTCGCGACCTGGACGGCTTTATAGGCGGCGATGCCGCCGGTCACACCGAGGACCACCCGCAAGCTCGACTGGCTGTGTCGAGCGGTCATCGAAGCTATCCCTGGAGCGGCGTCATCACGAGCTTGTCCTCGTGAATCTCCCGCAGAGCAATCGACAGAGGCTTTTCGTCCACGGTGGAGGGAACGAGCGGTCCGACGTGCTCATAGAGGCTTCCCTCGCCGAGGTCGGAGTAATACGAGTTGATTTGCCGGGCGCGCTTCGCCGCAAAGATGACGAGCTGATACTTGGAGTCCACTTTCTCCATCAGTTCGTCGATTGGGGGGTCAATGATTCCGCGCTGGTGCAGCATTAGTCTCCTCGTGGTGTGTAGGCCTCGAGTAAGTCTACGACTTCCCGGGCGGCGGTTTCGACGACGTCGTTCACAATCACCACGTCGAACTCCGATCGGGCCCCTAATTCCTCAACAGCGGTGGCCAGTCGGCGTTGACGCTCCGCCTCATCCTCGGTCCCCCGGGTCTCCAACCTCTGGGCCAAAGCGTCAAAGGTGGGCGGGGCAATAAANACAAAAAGAGCTTCGATGCCGGACTCACGGATTTGCCGGGCGCCTTGAACATCAATCTCCAAAAACACGGTTTTGCCGGCTTTTTTCTGTCGTAGCACCGGCTCTCGCGGGGTGCCATAGCGGTGAGCCCCGTGCACGGTGGCCCACTCCAGCAGTTCGCCATCGCGCACCAGTCGGTCGAATTCGTCGTCCGAGACAAAGAAGTAATCCTCCCCGTCCACCTCTCCGGGCCTGGCCCTCCGGGTCGTGGCCGAGACACTCATCACAATGTCGGGGCGAGTCTGCCGGACACGTTCAATCACCGTGTGTTTGCCGACCGCGGTGGGACCGGCGATCACGACGACAATGCCCTGACGGGTCGAGGTTTGCACCCGCATGGCAAGCTGCACCACCTCGTCGCGCAGCGCCGCCCGCTGTTTTGTCCGCAAGCCCCCCAGCGTGGCCCGCGGGTTAATCCCATGGCGTTCCAAAATCCTGGTGGCTTTTGTCGGACCCACTCCTGGCACCGACCGAAGAAACCAATCCACCCGGAGTCCCGAAAGCACCGGATCACCACTGCTCTGGGCGTGGTCGAAGGTCGCAACAATGTCGCGCTCTAATCGGGAGAGCTCACCTTTGAGCCTGGCGCGAGCTTGCCTCCTCGACACGCTGCGCTGAGCGGCATCTCCAGGCTCAAACGGCGCCACGGCTCACCGCCTGCCGGGCTAGTGAGATCCTGTCTTCTAATCCGTCCGGGCTATCCCCCGCCACACTGCGGGACACCGCCGCCACCACCCGCGGTGTCGCGGCACCAAAGAGCCGGCCGGTGGTCTCCAGNGCCACTCCTTGATGGCCAAAACCTGGCACTAACAAGACAACGTCAGGAGCAGCGTCACAATCCACTCCGAGCAGAACCTGATCGACCGTCGCGCCCNCGACAGCTCCCAGCACTCCGCGGTATTCCGGTGTTGCTCCGACAAGAGCCTGGAGGCCACTTAAGACCTCCCCCGCGACAGTGTTNCCCGAGGCCGTCACCGCCCGCTGGATATCTGTCCCCTCTGGATTGGACGTCGCGGAGAGAACAAACACGGTTTTTCCGGTGTCACGTGCGAGGTCAAAGGCCGGACGAAGGGCGCCTAGCCCCTGATAGCCCACCAGCGTCATGGCGTCTGATTCGAAATCACTCCCTGGTCGGAGCCACGCGTCGGCGTAGCCCTGGAGGCTGGTGCCGATATCGCCGCGCTTCACATCCGCAATCACCGCGACACCGGCTTCCCGTAGCGTGCCGATCACGTCCGACAACACCTGAAGACCAGGCAGCCCACACCGCTCAAACAGGGCAACCTGAGGCTTCACGACGCTCACTCCCGACACAATGACGCCTTGCACAAGGGCGTTGGAAAAAGTAGCGAGCCCAGAGCTGTCGTCGGCGAGCCCCCAGGCGGTCAGCGTGGAGGCATGCGGGTCTATTCCCACACACAGTGTGGCCTGCCCGGAGGTTCCCTCCAGCAGGCTGGCACCGAGCGACTGGTCAGTCATCGGCGTGACCCTGGCGCATCAATTCATACTCCTGCAGGCTGGTCACCGAGGGAACCTCGGGGCGTTCTTCTAATGACACCACCGCAGCTCCCAACTGCCCCACCGTGGTGAACAGGGCTTTATCGGCAGCGACGGTGGCGGTCCGAATTTCATAGCCGTCAGCGCGGGCGCTGCGGCCCCTGGGGGTGTTGATGACGATGTCGACCTCGCCGTTGGCAATTAAGTCCACGATGCTGGGACCCCCGGTCTCGGCCACTTCGGTGTGTTTCGCCACCACCGTGGCATCGATTCCATAGCGGGAGAGTACGTCGGCGGTGCCGGACGTGGCCANGATGTCATAGCCGAGCTGCCGGAGGCGCGCGACTGGCAAAATCGCGCCTCGCTTATCGCGGTCTGCCACNGAGACAAAGACNGTCCCCGAGGTGGGCAAGCCGCCGTACGCGGCGTCTTGGCTCTTGGCAAAGGCCAGGGGGAAAGTACGGTCAATACCCATGACTTCGCCGGTAGAGCGCATTTCCGGACCCAAAATCGAATCAACGATGTCGCCCTCTGGCGTGCGGAAGCGCTTAAACGGGAGGACGGCTTCTTTGACCGACACCGGATGCCAGGCAGGCACGGTGCTGCCGTCGCGTTCGGGCACAACACCGGCGGCAATCAGCTCGGCAATAGATTCACCCGCCATGAGCCGTGCCGCTGCCCGCGCCAGAGGGATCCCGAGGGCTTTCGACACAAACGGCACGGTTCGGCTCGCTCGCGGGTTGGCTTCCAACACATAGAGCACTCCCGCCGCCACCGCGAACTGCACGTTGAGTAAGCCGCGGACACCAATGCCTTCCGCAAGTTTCTGGGTGGCGTGGCGCACCTGGTCGATGATGTCTGCGCCCAGGGTCACCGGTGGGAGGGTGCAGGCGGAATCTCCCGAGTGGATACCGGCCTCCTCGATATGTTCCATCACTCCACCGATATACAGCCGCTCCCCGTCGTACAGNGCGTCCACATCGATTTCGATGGCGTCGTCCAGGAACCGATCGACAAGCAAAGGAGCATCGTCACTGACNATCGCGAACTCGTCTATGCGCTGGAAATAATCCTCCAGATTGTCCTGGTCGTAGATAATNTCCATCGCTCGACCGCCCAGCACGAAGCTCGGTCGAACCAAGACCGGAAAGCCGATTGATGCCGCCACGTCTCGTGCTTCACTGAGCGACGTTGCTGTTCCGTTTTGGGGGGCGTGGAGCCCGGCATCGTGGAGGATTTGTGCGAACTGTCCGCGTTCTTCCGCCCGGTCGATTGCCTCCGGTGATGTGCCCAGGATGGGAACGCCGGCGTCGGCCAGGCCGTGGGCCAAGCCCAATGGTGTTTGGCCTCCCAACTGGACCAACACGCCTTTTAGAGTCCCCGACTGGCTTTCCTGGTGGATGACCTCGAGCACGTCTTCTAGAGTCAACGGCTCGAAATAGAGCCGGTCGGAGGTGTCGTAGTCGGTCGACACCGTCTCCGGATTGCAGTTGACCATGATGGTCTCCACGCCGGCTTCTTTGAGTGAAAACGCGGCGTGAACGCAGGAGTAGTCAAATTCGATTCCTTGACCGATCCTGTTGGGACCAGAGCCCAGGATGACGACTTTTTCCCGGTCAGTCGCCTGCACCTCCGACTCCTGGTCATAACTGGAGTAGTGATACGGGGTGTAGGCGGGAAATTCGCCGGCACAGGTATCCACAGTCTTAAACACCGGTCGCACGCCGGCGGCGTAGCGGATGGCTCGAACCTCGGATTCTGTACTGCCCCGCAACTGCGCAATCTGCACATCAGACAAACCGTGTTCTTTTGCGGTGCGGAGAACCTCGGGGCTCAAATCGTCGGCCTGTGCGACCTCCTCGGCCACCTCGTTGATCAGAGCAATCTGATCCACAAACCAGGGATCTATTCCTGTGGCGGCATGCACCTGCTCCACGGTGGCACCCTGTCGAAGTGCCTGCTGCACGGTGACAATACGGCCGTCGGTCGGAGTCTGGGCCCGCTCCAGTAGCTCGTCGGCACTCTCCTGGGTCTCGGCCCAGTGAAAAGAACTCCCCCGTTGTTCGAGAGATCGCAGAGCCTTATTGAGCGCTTGGCTGAAGTTACGACCAAGAGCCATCGCTTCTCCCACGGATTTCATCGTGGTCGTCAGCGTGCGATCTGCGCGCGGGAATTTCTCAAAGGCAAATCGTGGAACTTTCACCACGACATAGTCCAGGGTGGGCTCGAACGAGGCTGGCGTGACCCTCGTGATGTCGTTTGGAATCTCGTCCAACCGGTATCCAAGCGCCAACTTGGCTGCGATTTTCGCAATGGGAAATCCTGTGGCCTTGGACGCCAGCGCACTCGAGCGGGAGACCCGGGGGTTCATCTCAATCACGATGACTCGACCCGTGGTGGGATCCACGGCGAACTGGATATTGCAGCCGCCGGTATCCACACCAACACGTCGGATGATGTCAATGCCAATATCCCGCAGGCGCTGGTATTCCCGATCCGTCAAGGTCAATGCCGGGGCCACGGTGATGGAGTCTCCGGTGTGCACGCCCACAGGGTCGACGTTTTCAATCGAGCACACCACGACGCAGTTATCGGCGTGGTCACGCATCAGCTCCAGTTCGTATTCCTTCCACCCCACAATGGACTCCTCCAGGAGCACTTCGTGGGTCGGAGACTGGTGGAGCCCATCGGTGACCATCCGAACCAGCTCTGCTTCGGTATGGGCAAAGCCCGAGCCCAAACCACCCATCGTGAACGACGGTCGGATGACGACGGGATAGCCCATTTCCTCGGCAAACGCTTTCGCATCCTCCACCGTGGTCGCAATGGCACTTTTGGCCACATCGGCGCCAGCCTCAAGAACGATGTCTTTGAAGGCCTGGCGGTCTTCGCCTCGTTGAATCGCCTCAAACGACGCGCCAATCAGCTCGACCCCGTGTTTCTGCAGAATGCCTTCGTGATGCAACGCCATCGCGGCGTTCAAGGCCGTTTGCCCACCCAGGGTGGGCAGGATGGCGTCTGGTTTCTCCTTGATGATGATTTGCTCAATCACCGCGGGGGTAATCGGTTCGATATAGGTGGCATCGGCAAATCCCGGGTCGGTCATGATGGTCGCCGGGTTGGAATTGACCAACACCACCCGAACGCCGTCTTCCCGCAATACCCGGCAGGCCTGGGTTCCGGAGTAGTCAAACTCGGCGGCCTGTCCGATCACGATCGGGCCGGAGCCGATGACCAGCACCGTGTTGATGTCGTCGCGCTTTGGCACTAGACCCCTTCCTCGGCGGGACGCTTAAGGTATTCGCTCACCATGTCGTGGAACTGGTCAAACAGATGCGTCGAATCGTGGGGGCCGGCTGCTGCTTCGGGGTGATACTGCACCGAAAACGCGGGAGCATCGAGAGCTCGCAGGCCCTCCACCACATTGTCGTTCAGACTCACGTGGCTCACTTCGACTCGACCAAAGCCTGCGGGTGATTCNACGACCTCGTCGCGCGGGGCCTCCACGGCGAAGCCGTGGTTTTGGGCCGTGATTTCCACCCGTCCCCGCAGTCGATCGAGCACCGGCTGGTTGATACCGCGGTGGCCGTATTTCAACTTGTAGGTGTCAAAGCCAAGCGCCCTGCCGAGTAGTTGGTTTCCAAAGCAGATACCAAAAAACGGCACTTTTCGTCCAAGTGCTTCTCGCAAGATCGCGACGTGTCGGTCGCTTGCNGACGGGTCACCGGGACCATTGGAATAAAACACGNCCACCGGGTTAATGGCCTCGATATCCGACCAGGTGGAGGCTTCAGGAAGGATGTGCACCTCGAAGCCCCTGGCGGCCAAATGGTGCACGGTGGATTCCTTAATGCCCAGATCAATCACGGCCAGGGCCCCCAGACGCGGGCCGACCGCCTCCACCACGCGGACGGTGTCCACCGACACCTCGCCGGAGAGGTTCCTGCCGGACATTTCTGGCTCCGTCGTCACCCGCTCCCGTTGTTCAGCCTCGCTCAGTTCTAACCCCGGACCGGAGAACACGCCNGCGCGCATGACCCCTGCTTCTCGCAGCCGCAACGTGATGGCACGGGTATCNACACCTGAAATNCCGACGATGCCCTGCGCGGCCAGCACCTCGTCCAAGGGCTGCTCGCTNCGATAGTTCGAGGGNCGTCTCGCCGCGTCNCGGACAACGAAGCCTGCGACCCAGATTTGTCTGGACTCCTCGTCGTCTCGGTTCATCCCGGTGTTGCCGATATGCGGAGCGGTCATCANCACGATTTGGCCGGCGTAACTGGGGTCCGTCAGTGTTTCTTGGTACCCGGTCATCCCGGTGTTGAAGACCAACTCCCCCACGCTGATNCCGCTCGCCCCAAACGCGTGGCCTGGATAGCGGGTGCCATCTTCCAACACCAAGACCGCCGGGTGCTCTCTCATGCACTGCCTTTCCTCGGAGGAACAACATCCTCAATCGCCGTCACAAGATCGTCGGTTGGGTAGTCCACCGACCGAAAATAGCTGTCAACAAGCCTCTCGCCCCAGGCCCATCGAACGAACACCAGACCGTCCGCATCCACGACTCGGTCAATCGTCCAAGTCGCTCGCCCCACCCCGCGCAAACTTGTGGCGGGCAGGACCACGCTGTCTTCTCCAGGAATGGTGAGCCACAATCCCTCAGGGCCCACACCAAGAACCATCCGGGCGCGAAAACCGAGAGGTTTCTTGGCCACCCGCTCCATTGGTTTATCGGCTTCTGTCGTCGCGACGTAGAGCAGTGAATACGTCGCGATCGGGCTTCCCGCCAGGTCGTCTGCGAGCAACAGTGCGGGCAAGTCGGCGTATCGGCCAACCCGCCTGCGCCACCCACTCCACACCAAAAACAGCAACACACCGAGGGCAATAATCATCAGTGTGGCGGCTAGTTCCCGGCTCATTCGGACCCTCCCGGGCGCCGCGCCAGGTCACTCGGTGCGACCAGTTCCCCG
>NHEZ01000006.1 GCA_002172585.1 Cellulomonadaceae bacterium TMED98
GGTGTCTTCTAGCCGGGCCATTAACGACTCGTCGCGTTCAACTTCCACAAATTTCGGGCCGGGCCACCCCGGCTCCATCTGTCCGCCTCGCTTGACCCGGAGCATCCAGGCAAACACGCAACGCTCCGCGCCGGTCACAAACAACTGCCACTGCACCTGTCGGTGATAGTTCCCGGGCACCTGGGCCCAGCGTCCCCAATCCCGCCCGGTCGTTTTCACTTCGGCAATAGTCGAGTGGTCGGCCGAAAGCCCATCCGGGGTGGCCATCATCCATTTTTTCTCGGCACTGTCTTTCGCGATCAACCAGTCGTTTGGTTCGATATCCACGAGCGTCTGGAGCTTTTCAATGATGGGACCTTCTTGTTCCCGACCAAAACGCATGAAGTCGTTATCGGCGATGTCTTGGGGCTGGCGAAGTTGTTGGAGGACTTCCCGATACCCATCGGGGGTCACGGCTTTCGCCACGGCGGTGGCGGTGACTCCGGTGGAGCGTACCTCCAACCACTTCTCCCGTTCGCGGGAGGGGACAAGAAACCTATCGTCGTGGATCACAGTGGTCCCCAGGTTAGACCGGGCCACCGACAACGGGGCCAAACCGCCCAGGAATCGTCGATTCGTGGAGGGAGAACAATTCGTCNAGATCAAACTCTCCGNCCTCAGCGATGTGCAGGGCGTGGCCGGGGGTGTCGGTCACGCCAATCCGTGCNACCGGAACTCCCCGTCCGTCGCACAAGCCCCGGAATTTCACGTCGTCTTCCCTCGCCACCGACACANTCACTCGCGCTGTCGACTCAGAAAACAGAGCGCTCACCAGATCCACTCCGTCTCTTTCCATGACTTCACCNAGCCACACTCNGGCGCCGACNGACNGGCGGAGACAGCTCTCCACTAACGACTGAATAAGCCCTCCNGTGGAGAGGTCGTGGGCCGAGGTGACNAAACCATCGTGGGCAGCNCGCTGGAGAAGCTCCGCGAGGGCTTTTTCCCGGCCCANGTCAACCTGTGGNGGGGTCCCCCCGAGGTGGCCGTGGATAGCGTCTGCCCAGACTGAGCCATCCAGCTCAGTCGCTGTCGTGCCNAGCAGGTAAATGTTTTCNCCATCGTCTTGCCAGCCNGAGGGAAGACGACGAGCCACATNGTCGATCACTCCCATCACGGCGACGACNGGGGTGGGGTGAATGGGGGTGTCACCTGTCTGGTTATAGAGGCTCACGTTTCCTCCGGTCACCGGAATTTCTAAACTCACNCACCCATCGGCCAGACCCGAGACNGCTTCGGCAAATTNCCACATCACTTCGGNGTCTTCTGGGGAGCCAAAATTCANACAGTCACTGACGGCGACNGGTGTAGCACCNGTGGCCGCCACATTCCGATACGCCTCAGCCAGGGCGAGAAGGGCTCCCTGCCGGGGGTCTAATTCGCAGTATCGACCATTGGCNTCGGTGGCAATGGCGATTCCGAGGCCCGAGGATTCGTCCACGCGCAGCATGCCGGCGTCGTCGGGGGTGGACAGNGCCGTATTACCTCCGACGTAGCGGTCGTATTGGTTCGTCACCCACGTNGCTGCTTGGAGATTCGGGTGTTGCAGGACCTGACGGATCTGGTCGGCGACCNCTTGGCTGTCGTTCGTGCGCGCAGTGTCGTGGATGCTGTCTGCCTGGAGNGCGTCGAGCCACGAGGGNCTCGTCATGGGGCGGTGATAGACNGGGGAGTCGATGGCGACCGTTTTTGGGTCGACATCGACGATGGTTTCTCCGCGCCAGCGAATCAGCAGACGCCCNGTATCGGTCACGTCACCGAGAACGCTGTATTCGACATCCCACTTCTGGCAGACCGATTCAAACTCTGAGAGTNTCTCTGGNGACACNANNGCCATCATNCGCTCCTGCGATTCCGACATCAGGATTTCTTCTGGAGTGAGGGTCGTATCGCGNAGCAGCACCTCGTCCAANGTGACNTCCATGCCGGTGTCGCCGTTTGCTGCGAGCTCGCTCGTGGCACAACTAATCCCGGCGGCNCCTAAGTCTTGNATCGCTTCGACNANCCCCCCGTGGAAGAGCTCGAGACANCACTCAATGAGGACCTTCTCGGCAAACGGGTCACCCACCTGCACGGCAGGGCGCTTTGCTGGCCTGCCGTCGTCACCAAAGGTTTCGCTGGCGAGNATTGACGCCCCNCCGATGCCNTCTCCNCCCGTNCTGGCACCAAACAACACCACTTTGTTTCCTGCTCCAGTGGCGTTTGCCAGCCGCAGATCGTCGTGTCGAAGGANACCGACGGCNANCGCGTTCACCAGNGGGTTTTTTTGATANCGCGCGTCAAACCAGGTCTCCCCTCCAATATTNGGAAGGCCTAAGCAGTTGCCGTAGTGGGCGATACCGGAGACAACACCGTTGACGACCCGAGGAGTGTCCTCGTGGTCGAGGGCGCCAAAGCGAAGCGCGTCCATCACACCGACCGGGCGGGCTCCCATCGAAATNATGTCGCGAACNATGCCGCCTACTCCCGTGGCAGCNCCCTGGAAGGGTTCAATGAAGCTTGGGTGGTTGTGGCTTTCGATTTTGAACGTGACGGCCCANCCTTCACCAATATCCACCACACCGGCGTTTTGACCCATCCCCACCATGAGGTTTTTCTTCATGGATTCGGTGAGTTTTTCACCGAACTGTTNGAGGTGCACTTTGGAGCTTTTATAGGAGCAGTGTTCTGACCACATCACCGAATACATGGCGAGCTCACCNGAGGTGGGNCGNCTGCCCAGGAGCTCCACAATCTGCTGGTATTCGTCGTCGGTGACGCCTAGTTCCCGGTAGGGAAGTGTGAGCTCAGGGGTGGACTCGGCGTTACTGACNGAATCAATNGGACGCTCGGCCATTAGCGACCACCCCATTCGGTGGGTGAGCCCAGNGANNNGGCNANTGNGACCAGCAGAGCAACCACCGCGAGAATCGCGANGACGAGGGCGGCGGGNCTGGCAATAAACCANCGGNANAGCGGGTCTGGGAAACGNAGATCTCGTGGGTCNTCTCCNNNNGTGGTGCGCCATGGACCCTCGAGCAGCTGCCTGGTGACNAGGGCNNGGTCAAATGGAATCGTGGCATAGGGAGGAATGGCGGTGAGGAGGGCAACNAGAACGCGTCCCAGGCTCCATCGCTGGTTCCATCCCACGAGCACCGCGACGGTGCAGTAGGCGAGGAAGACAGTTCCGTGTGAAATGCCTGCGACGAAAAACCACGGCCCGTCGGTGTTGAAGCCATAGCGGGCAATCATGGCGGCAATCAGACCCGTCCAGGTCACTGTTTCTGCCACAGCGACAATTCCGTAGAGGTTTTTTGGGCTGAGGCTCATNGAAGAACAGCCTCGAGAGCAAGTGAGGTGAAGAAGGTGAGGCCGTCTTCTCCGCTTCGCATGGCGAGATCCGTGTCCGGGCCAAAGCCTGGTTCGACCGCGTGTTCTGGATGCGGCATGAGGCCGACTACCGTTCCGGTGGGGTTGGTCAGTCCTGCGATGTCATGAAGGGACCCGTTGGGGTTGACTTTGGCATAGCGGAAGGCGACCAGTCCCTCGTTTTCCACGCGGGCCAGCGTCTCATCGTCAGCGATATAGCCGCCTTCTCCGTTTTTGAGGGGAATCGTGATGCGCTGGCCCTGGTCAAACCCCGCAGTCCACCGGGTCGCGGTGTTTTCGACGATGAGTTCTTGGTCGCGGCAAATGAACTGTCCGTGGTCGTTTCTGATCAGACCTCCGGGCAGGACCCCTGCTTCCATCAGGATCTGGAAGCCGTTGCAAATGCCGAGAACCGGAAGGCCTTTTCCAATGGCCTCGACGATGTCACCGACAATTGGCGACTTCGCGGCAATCGCTCCACACCGGAGGTAGTCGCCGTAGCTA
Source organism: Cellulomonadaceae bacterium TMED98 (assembly GCA_002172585.1). Taxonomy (GTDB): domain Bacteria; phylum Actinomycetota; class Actinomycetes; order Actinomycetales; family Microbacteriaceae; genus Pontimonas. The sequence continues at coordinate 3,892 of NHEZ01000006.1, forward strand.
AATCCACCCGGGAGCACGACGGCGTCGACGGATTGCAGGTCGTGGTCTTTATGCCACAGCGCCACAGCGGTGTGGCCGGCGAGGGTGATGGCTCGACGTGCGTCGCGGTCATCGAGAGATCCGGGGAAGGTGACGACACCCACCCGGGTCAAGACACGTCACCTATTCGGATGTCGATGACGTCTTCGATGACTCCGTTGGAGAGCAACTCATCGGCAAGGGTTTTGGCGTGGGCGAGGTGGGCGTCTGTGACGTCACCGTCGACAGCGAGTTCGAAGCGTTTGCCGATTCGTACATCGGTGAAGGAGTCGATGCCGTCTCGCTGGAGCGCGTGGTGCACGGCTTTTCCGGCTGGGTCGAGGAGTTCTTTTTTCGGCATGACCTCGATGATGATGACTGCCACGTCTTAGGCCCCCGAGGTGCAGATNTGCCNGTNAAACCCCAGTCTATCCAGCCCGGAGGGGCTCAAGGATGCCCCGACTCGCCAGGTCATCCACGGCAAACTCCGCCCAAATGGAATATCCCGTGGCACTGGGGTGGAATCCGTCTTCGGCGAAGAAGGTTTCTGGATACTGCGGTGGTGGGGGAAGCATCATGGCGTAGTGTCGCGCTTCGATGCGTGGCCTGGCGCGGCGTTCAATGGCTTGGCCATTTCCTGCCATCACGGCACGGAGTGGTTGGGGGAGGCTTCGGAACAGGTGAAAAGCAGGCAGCGACGACACCACGATGGAGGCGTCGGGGAAGAGCTCGTGTACTCGGTCCACGATGGCGTCGAGTGTGGTGGCGGCCTGGACGGGGGAGAGCATGTTTTTTGCGTCGTTCGCCCCGATGGATACCAGNACCACGTCGGCGGGGACACCGGCGTCCACCTGGGGCAGGTAGTCCTCGAGGAGATCCCGGGTGGTGATGCCCCGTTCCCCGGAGGCATCCCAACTGACACCCCGCCCGGTGTGCCGGTAGAGCTCTTTCGCAAATTGCGCGACAAGCCCGTTCATCGAATTATCGACTCCGACTCCCGCGATGGTCGAATCACCGAGCCCGAGGAGGTGGAGTGGGCGGGGTCCAGATATTTTTCCGCTCCACGGTTTAGGAGCATTGGGGAGACGTGGTTTCTTTGCTCTCGCCCACCGACCTTGGGCAATTAGAAAAGGACCCAAGGAATAGGCCACGGGTCTGGCGAGGCGGTGCCACGGCTGAACTGGTGGGTAGGTCATTGACACGGAGTTATGACACGCTCCCGGTCAAACGAGTCTCCAGTTCGGAGTACTTGTCCTGTGTGAGCTGGACGATGTCGTCGGGGAGCGTGGGGGGTGACCCTTCCTGATCCCAGTTCTGCTTCAGCCAGTTGCGAATGATTTGTTTGTCAAAACTTGCGAGGCGGTCTGGACCGCCCGCGGTATACCCGGCGTCGTCCCAATACCGACTGCTGTCTGGGGTGAGCAGTTCATCGCCGAGGGTGAGAGTTCCCTCGGTGTCTAATCCAAATTCCATTTTTGTATCGGCGAGGAGGAGGCCCCTGGTCTGAGCGATGTCATGGGCCTCTCGATACATCTGCAGGGAAAGGTCTCTCACTGAGTGCGCGAGCCCGGTGCCGATTAACTGCTCAACATCATCGAGCGAAATATTTTCGTCGTGGTCCCCCACGGCCGCTTTTGTCGCGGGGGTGAACAGGGGCTCGGGGAGTGCGTCTCCCTCCTGCAGGCCTCCGGGAAGAGGAATACCGCAAACGGCGCCGGACGCTTGGTACTCCTTCCAGCCCGATCCGACGAGATACCCCCGAACAACACATTCCACTGGGAGCATAGAAAGGGATGCGGTGACAACCGCCCGGTCAGCCACCTCCTCAGGGGGCGTTTCTGACAGCAAATGATTGGCCACGGAAGGAAACTGCNCCATCCACCAGTTGCTGATCCGGGTCAGGCACGACCCTTTCCCTGGAATGTCTGGCGTCAGGACAACGTCAAAGGCACTGACGCGGTCGGTGGCAACAATGAGAAGCTTGTCGGCGTCCTGAAGAGAAGATGCCTGATGCGGAATATACACATCTCTGACCTTGCCTTGGTAGGCGAGGTGCCACTCAGCGAGCTGCGTCACTGCTGACCCGAGCGGCGATATCTGTTCGGTAGTGGCTGCCCTCGAGTTCGATATGACCAAGGGCTTCATACGCCCGCTCGCGGGCGTGAGTAAAGTCCTCCGCGGTGGCAACCACGCTCAGCACCCGACCTCCTGTCGCGATGAGGCCGGTCTCTGTTTCCGCGGTGGCCGCGTGGGCNAGGTGAACNCCCTCCACCTCTGCGGCACNGTCGGTACCGTGAATGACCCGTCCGGTTTCGGGGTGGGCGGGGTAGCCCTCACTTGCTAGAACCACGACCACTGCCGCGTCATCGAGAAACGGCACAGAGTCTGACGCCTCGAGGGTTCCGGTGGCTGCTTTGTGAAGAAGTGGGGCAATATCCCCGTCGACACGAGCCAAAACGGCNTGGGTCTCCGGGTCACCAAACCGTGCATTGAACTCGATGACTTTGACGCCTTTGTCGGTGACAATCAGTCCGCAGTAGAGCAGACCGGTGAACGGTGTGCCCCGTGTGCGCAGCTGGTCGATCGTGGGCTGCGCAATATCTTTGGTGACCTCGTCGACGAAGCCATCCGGCAGCCACGGGCAGGGGCTGTAGGAGCCCATCCCCCCAGTGTTTGGCCCCTCATCGCCATCGAACGCTCGCTTGTAATCTTGCGCCGGAGACAGCGGCACCACGGTGTCGCCATCGGCGAGGAAAAACAACGACACTTCCTCACCGTCGAGAAACTCCTCCACCACGACCTCGCCATCTTGCANGTAGTACTCGGCGTGGGCAATTGCTGCGTCTCGATCCTCAGTGACCAAGACCCCTTTTCCCGCGGCAAGGCCGTCTGCTTTCACGACATAGGGAGCACCGGATTGATCCAGGGCTTGACCTAGAAGTTCTGCATTCGAGACTGTGACCGACGCACCGGTGGGAACACCGGCTGCGTGCATGACGTCTTTGGCAAAGGACTTGGACCCTTCAATTGCGGCAGCTTTTGCCGACGGCCCAAAGACGGGAATGCCCTCTTTTCGGAGAGCGTCTGCCACACCAGCCACTAAGGGAGCTTCGGGGCCGATAACGACCAATTCGACCTGAAGCTCGCTGGCTGTGCGGACGACGACTTCTCTATTGGTGGGGTCGAGTGCGACGTTTTCGGCGTGGTGTGCCGTCCCCGCGTTTCCCGGGGCAGCGAAGAGAGTGTGGTCTCCGTGACGGGCTAANGCGAGGACAAGAGAGTGTTCCCTCGCGCCCGATCCGAGAACCAATATCCTCACGCGGACACCCTACACAGAGCCCCTTGTTAGCGTGAGGGAGTGTCCAGACGCCGCATCCCCGATGACGAGGGAATGCAGGCTGTGGAGTCCTGGAGGAGTGACCGAGAGNCCGTCCCCGCCGAGGTGTTTGCTACGGCGGTTCGNTACCGCCTGCAGTGTGTGCGAGTAGANGCTCCTGGACGGTCTGTTGAGTTGCGGGTTCCGCCCTTCGGCGCGGTCCAGATTGTGGAGGGGTCATCCCATACGCGAGGAACTCCGCCAGCGGTTGTGGAGATCGATCCGCAGTCGTGGTTGGAGCTGTGTGAGGGCCTCACGACATGGGCCGAGCTGGTCGAGACAGGTCACCTGAGCGCATCCGGTGAGCGCTCGGATATCCGAGACCTCTTTCCTCTCCGCGGGTTAGGCTGACCGCGTGAGCGCTGAAAAGGAGCCCGACGAGGAAGAAGTGCGGGTACGGCGTGCGCCGAAACTCGCACCATTTGTCCTCCTTGGTGTGGCCGTCGGTCTGATCGGCACACTCCTTGCGACCTCTTTCTTCCCGGCGGACCCGTCGGTTGGGTTTGCCGTGCTGGCGGGGTACTTTTCCCTCTATGGCGTCACCGCAGGACTAGTCGCCGGCATTCTGGTGTGGTTGATACTCGACCGTCGCTCAAAGCGCGACGAGAAGCGCGCGCGAGCGCAGCGCGAGGACTAGCTGGTCTGGTTCCCCTCGAGCCAGCTCAGATACTCCTCCGTCACGGTTCCTGTGCAGTATTCGCCGGTAAAGCAGCTCATATCGAGATTGGTGATGTCTGATCCGTCAAGGATGGCTGCTTTCATATCCTCGACTTCTTGATAAATGAGGTAGTCGGCGCCGATTTCAGTCGTGATTTGATCGATCGTGCGACCAGCGGCAACTAGTTCTTTGCTGCTTGGCATATTGATTCCGTACACGTGCGGGTATCGAACCGGTGGGGCAGCGGAGGTAAACGTCACACTCTGTGCCCCTGCTTGCCTGGCCATTTCCACGATTTCTTTCGACGTGGTGCCTCGAACAATCGAGTCGTCNACAATCAAGACGTTTTTGTCCCGAAACTCGCTCGACATGGCGTTGAGCTTTTGGCGCACACTGCGGGTGCGGTGGGCTTGGCCCGGCATGATGAATGTTCGACCNACNTATTTGTTCTTATAGAAGCCTTCGCGATACTCAATCCCNAGCTTCCGGGCGACCTGCATGGCAGCGGGACGCGCCGAATCAGGAATCGGCATCACCACGTCAATGGAATCCACTGGGGCGTGCTTTTTGATGGTCTCTGCGAGCCGGTCTCCTAAGCGCAGTCTCGCGTCGTAGACCGAGATTCCATTCATCACNGAGTCGGGCCTGGCCANATACACATATTCAAAGGCGCATGGGTTCAGCGACGGGTTNGTGGCGCACTGTTTTTCCACCATGGACCCGTCCATGCCAATAAAGACCGCTTCACCCGGGGCAATATCTTTCANAATGTCGTANTCGCCAGACTCCAATACGAGTGATTCGCTGGCGACAACCCATTCGTCACCGAGCAGNCCTGCTTTTCTCCGACNGAGGATGAGAGGTCTGATGCCAAAGGGNTCGCGGAANGCCACCAAACCGTGTCCGGCAATCAGCGCAATCGCGGCATAGGAGCCTTCGACGCGNGTNTGCATCTGAGNAATGGCATCGAATAAGTGATNGGTGTGGAAGGCNTTNNCGTTNCCCGCTTTGTGTAATTCACTGGCCAGAACATTGACCAACAANTCGGTNTCGGACGACGTGTTCAGGTGTCGACTGTCTTTCCGGTGGAGCTCCCTCGTGAGCTCCCTCGTGTTGGTGAGGTTTCCGTTGTGGACCAAGACAATGCCAAACGGAGAGTTCACATAAAACGGTTGGGCCTCTTCTTCCCGTTTCGCTTTACCCCGGGTGGCGTAACGGACGTGCCCGAGCCCGGTTGTTCCGGTGAGCCGGCGCATATCCCGGGTTCGGTAGGCCTCACGGACCTGGCCTTTGGTTTTAAAAATGTGGAAGCTTTGGCCATCCAGGGTCGCAATACCGGAGGAATCCTGACCTCGGTGCTGCAAAAGACCGAGCGCGTCGTAAATCTGCTGATTGACAGGGCTGGAAGAGACCATGCCCACAATTCCACACATGCCCCGGCAGATCTCCCCTTCGGAAGCCCCGCTCTGCTCACCACACGCGGGGGTGGATGCTTCGTTCACAGTCTGGCATATCGCGACGGTGTCTCAGCGGTGACGTGCACTCCAGGGAAGGCGAGGAGCAATCCAAATAAACGCCCACCACAGGAGGCCACTCCCGACAATCAGCCACAGCCACCAGGCGCTGGCAAAGAAGCTTTGCTCGGGTGGAGCCATCTGGTCAGGCAGGACGAGACTGTCGGGCTCACTGGGAATCGGGGTCGGCGGTTTTGATTCCTGCAGTTGGAAATCTGGCTCAGGAACCTCGTCGGACACCGTGTCGTCCCCCGCCGGTTCTGGAGTCGGATCGGGCAGAGCCACAGCGGGTGGTCCCGGCACCGCCGAGACCTCAATCAATTCGACTTCTTCGTCATCCTCGTCATCATCGTCGTCGCCAGACCTGGTCGGTGTGGTGGCCGCAGGGGTTGGTTCTGGCTCTGGTTCTGGCTCTGGTTCCGGTTCTGGTTCCGGTGCGACAACTGAAAGAGACAGCGTGCCGGACAGCGGTGCCGTGCGGGGATCACCGGGGCTTGCGGGCTCGAGCCAGCTGGTGAGCGACAGCGAATACTCGCCCAGTGTCTCCTCGGCGGTGCGGCGTAGTTGCACGCTGGCGGGTGTCGCGGAGGAATCCACTGACAGGTCCAGAAGATCGGGAGCACCCGTCACCGAGTACACCCGCGTGGAGCCGTCTGGACCGGCGACGTCCTGGTCAAGAACGAGGTCGATGGTCTGTGGGTCGTCGGAGCCTGCGGTGTACTGACCGGTTGTTGTTGTGACACAGCCGGACTGCACAGCAATATCAGTTCCTCGGTACGAGGNNGGGTCNGCGGCNATGGTCNGCGCGAGGGACGCAGCCTTGGCTGCCCCACACGGGTCGTAATCGATNACANNCGCGTCGATATCNACNTCGAGGGGTGAGCCTGGAATATCGGGAATCCACAGNGTGGCCTGGNGATCACCGTCGACGAGAGCATCTTCATACCAGTCCCGCCCGCCCCAGCCNNGGCTGCTCGCGGAACTGGNGGCGTGTAGCACCACAGTGGCGTATTCGCCCNACGAGTCGGTCGCAATCAGCGTGCCGGGAGTCGGACTGCTGTAGGTGATGGAGTCCCCCGCCGCAAAATCCACCTGCCAATACATCCGAAGACCTGCCAGCGAATCAGCCCAGAAGTCTTCNAANTGAATATCGGCGTGGAGNGAGCTTCCACTNGCCGTCATCGTGGGCTCAGCNGTGACCCNCTTNAGCGTGTTCACAATGATGACTCCGTCCAGGACNAGAGAGTGNGACTGTCCCTGCTCGATGGTGACGGTCTGATTCCAACTCTCAAACTCGTCCCGGACGGAGCCACCACCTACAGTCCTGGCCACACCAAATCGTCCAATCTCACTGAACGGGCCAGCCGTCCACCCTGTTTGGTCGGGGTCAAACTGGCGGGGNGNGCCGCCGGTGAACGAGCCAGTGAGCGAATTGGCAGTGGACCAGGACANTGTGGAGGNTCGAAGCTCACCCTGGTCTTCGGCATACGACGCGCTGACCGGGAGAAAGACCAACGCACTCATCGCCAGCACGAACGCCATCGACCGAGGGCTTTGCATCACCAGAACCTCCNGTTCACTCGAGCGATGAGCGTAAGCGGGACCACCCACACGGCGCCGGTGTTATCCACAAGGCCTGTGACTNCGGCTCGGTTAGGCTCGAAGGCGTGTCAGACCAGTCGGCCTATCAGCGCTCCGGTGTCGACACGAGGGCTGGCGACCTNGCNGTNGAGCTCATGCGCTCCCACGTCCANGCAACCCACTCNGAGAAGGTTCTCGGAGGCTTTGGCGGGTTCGCAGGCCTCTTCGACGCCTCCGCNNTGAAGGACTACGACCGTCCGGTNCTNGCCACCTCCACCGACGGGGTGGGAACAAAAATCGAGATTGCGAGGCAGCTCGGCCGCCACGACACCATCGGACAAGACCTTGTCGCCATGGTGATCGACGACATTGTNGTNGCCGGGGCCACNCCGCTCTTTCTCACCGACTACATCGCNTGTGGTCAGGTGGACCCGGAACGAATCGCCCAGATCGTCTCGGGGATNGCCAGAGCCTGTGAGGCTGCAGGNNTAGCACTGATTGGTGGCGAAACCGCCGAGCATCCAGGGCTNCTGAAACCAGACGAATACGACGTGGCGGCTGCGTCGACCGGTGTCGTGGAATACGACCACATTCTGGGGCCGCACCGGGTGGGNGCCGGTGACGCCGTCGTGGCGGTGGCCTCCAGCGGACTCCACAGCAACGGCTACTCGCTGGTGCGAAAAATTCTTGCCGACCACGAGCTCGGGTTACACGATNCCGTGCCAGGCAGCTCTCANACGCTGGGAGAAGTGTTGTTGGAGCCGACTCTGGTCTATTCGCCCGGAATGCTCCAGGTTCTAGGCTCCCACCGAGACGTCGTCCACGCGGCGAGCCACATCACCGGTGGGGGGATTGCTCAAAACCTCCAAAGGGTTATTCCTCCTGGACTGTCTTTCACACTCCAGCGAGGATCGTGGAGCGTGCCAACGGTGGTTTCGTATCTGTGCCACCAGGCAGGGCTCAGCGTGATGGACGTCGAAGACACCTGGAATCTGGGAATCGGTTTTGCCACCATCACCTCTCCGGGCGCAGAAGAGGCAGTGGTGGCTGCCTGGGAGGACGCCGGATACACCGCCTGGGTCGCAGGTTCTGTGGAAGACGCCGCGGGTCAGACCGGTGAAGCAGCCAAAGGCGTATCCGGTGGGCTGGTGCAGCTCATCGGTGACTGGAGCTGAGCGGAGAATGGAAGTCAGCTGTGAATGGACGTCGGTGACGACGGGGGCTCGCTAGTCCTCGTCCTCGTCATCTGCCCACCGATCGACATAGGCGTCGTCGTCGGGCTTGGCGCTCGCCAGCTCTTTTTCTAACTGGGACAGGTCAGTATCCGGGGAGCTGTATTTGAGCTCCCTGGCGACTTTGGTGTGTTTGGCTTTTTGACGTCCGCGACCCATGTCAACTCCTCGACGGGTACT
>NHEZ01000007.1 GCA_002172585.1 Cellulomonadaceae bacterium TMED98
CTGCGGCAACAAGCAGCTTCACGACCGTGACGTAGGCTGGCAGCGCAGCGTAGCACAGCGCTGTGCTGCCGACCGGCAGCGTCATCGACACCGAGCGTCCGGTGGCCAGCGTGACTTCGTGACCGAGGTCACGCACCCGCTGCACTTCACGAATCACCGTCTGGGACAGTGTCCCGTCTTCATGCAACACAGTCCCGTCAATATCAAGGGCGACAAGCCAGGCGTGGTCGGGAGGAGCGACAGTCGACTGCGCTCCATCAGCAGGGTCGGTCATTCCGTCCCTTTCACGGTGAGAACGTCGGTGCCGAGGAATGGCTGCAATGGCTCGGGAATTATGACCGAACCGTCTTCGCGCTGGTGAGTCTCCAACAGGGCAACAATCCACCTCGTTGTTGCCAAGGTGCCATTGAGCGTTGCGACCGTCTCAGTCGGCCCCTCTGCGTCTACGCGGTGGCGCGTGTTGAGGCGCCTGGCTTGGAACGTCGTGCAGTTGGAGGTGCTGGTGAGCTCCCGGTACGCCTGCTCGGAGGGGACCCACGCCTCGATGTCGTATTTCCTCGCTGCTGACGAACCGAGATCCCCCGCGGCCACGTCGATGACTCGGTAGTGCAATCCGAGACCATCCAACATCTGGTGTTGCCACTCCAAGAGCCGTTGGTGCTCTGCTTCCGCGTCGTCGGCTGTGGTGTAGCTAAACATTTCCAGCTTCTGGAACTGGTGGACACGGATAATTCCGCGAACGTCTTTGCCGTGGGATCCTGCCTCGCGGCGATAACACGTCGACAGGGCGGCGTAGCGTTTCGCCCCCGCAGACAGGTCGATAATTTCATCCGCGTGGTAGCCAGCGAGGGCCACTTCTGACGTCCCGGTCAAATACAACTCATCGGCTGGCAGGTAATAGACCTCGGCGGAGTGCTCCCCTAAGAAACCCGTGCCCTGCATGATTTCCGGGCGGACCAGTGTGGGAGGCATCATCAGGTGGAACCCGGCAGCCGTGGCGGTTTGAATGGCCCGCTGCATCAGGGCGTTTTCTAACAGAGCACCGGCTCCCACCAGGTAATAAAACCTGGAGCCCGCGACTTTTGCACCGCGCTGCATATCAATGATTCCAAGTGACTCCGCGAGGTCTAAATGGTCACGGGCGGTGAAATCAAACACCGGAGGGGTGCCGACGGTGTCGCGCACCACGTAGTTGCCCTCGTCGCCGGCGGGGACCCCCTCAATGACGAGATTGGGAAGCGCCCACAACGCCTCTTTGGCTTTCGTCTCCGCGTCATTCGCCGTGGCCTGTGCCTGTTTGACGCGCTCGGCCAACTCTTTGGCTTGTGCGACCATCAGTTGCTTGTCCTCGCCACGTGCGGCGGCAACGTCTTTGCCGAGGGCGTTTTGTTCAGCGCGAAGAGTCTCAAACGCGGCAATCGCATCGCGCCTGGCGACATCCGTCTCACGAGCCCGCTCGAGCAGTTCTGCCGGCGCACCGCGTGCCTTGAGAGAAGCACGAATGAGGTCAGGTTGATCGCGCAGAACCCCCGGGTCAATCACGCTTCTAGTGTGTCACGCCTTGCTCGAGTCCCCCTCGGCAACGTCCCGAATCCACTGCCTGGCCTCGATGAAGGCGTCATCGGTGTAACGGGGAGAGACATCTGGAACGTGCCCATTGGCACGAGGGTAGGAGCCCAAGAAAATGACGTTCGGGCTAAACCGCCGAAGCCCCATCAGGGCGTCGGCGACTCGTTCGTCATGGACGTGCCCATCGAGATCAATCACGAACCGGTACCGACCCATGGCATCGCCAATCGGGCGCGACTCCAACAAGCTCATGTTGACGCCACGAGTGGCGAACTGCTCCAGCATTTCCAACAGACGACCGGGAGCATCGTCAGGAAGCTCCGCGATGATGCTGGTTTTATCGGCGCCTGTCCGTTCAGGAACAGGTCCCCCACGCTGAACCAAGACAAATCGGGTTTCTGCCGAGGGGTTATCGCCAATGTCGTCCGCCAGGACCTGCACATCGAGGCGTTCGGTAATACCTCGAGGGGCCAGGGCGGCGTGAATATCGGGCTCGGCCAGAGCGTCTTCTGCCGCTCGAACGTTCGACAGCGACGACGAGTGCGAGTGGTGAGGAAGGTTCGTCTCCAGCCATTTGCGGCACTGGGCATAGGCGACGGGATGGGCCGCCAGCACCGTCACATCAGCAAGTGATACCCCGGCGGGTGCCACGACGGCGAAGCGCACCGGCACCAGATATTCGCCCACAATGCGAAGGTCGGGAAGCTCCGCGAGCGCGTCTTGCGTGGCGCTGACCCCGCCTTCGACGCTGTTTTCAACGGCAATCATGGCGCAGGTGCTCCGGCCATTGACCACATCGTCCAGTGCTTCCGAGACATTGGACACACTGATCCACTCACCGGTCTCGGCACCCGGCACTTGGCGGAGAGCCTCCCAGGTGAAGGTCCCCTCCGGGCCGAGATAGCTGTATCGCTGTGCGGGGGCGGTCATGGTCGCTCAGTCTAGTAAGCACCGACTCGTCGGCACCGGGTCTGACCTGTCAGTGCCAGACTGGGCACCTGGAGGTTGTCCCCCATGAGTGCTGCTACCCACCCGTTCGATCAGATCACGCCCGAGTGGCTCGAGGGTCGTGGATCGATGAAATGGACACGGTTCCCTGGCACCTTGCCGGGTTTCGTCGCCGAGATGGACTTCCCACTGGCACCGCCGGTGAAAAAAGCACTCCAGACAAGCGTGGACAGCGAACAGTTTGGCTATCTTCCCCAGCCGGTTGCTAACAAGATGAAGCAGACCACGTCGGACTATCTGGCCCGCACCCACGGTTGGTCGGTTGAGCCCTCGCAGATTCACCCCACCGGCGATGTTCTCCAGGCCTATGAAATAGCGCTCCGAAAACTTGTCACCCCGGGTTCGCCGGTCGTCATTCCGACTCCTGCCTATATGCCGTTTCTGACCCTCACCACCATGGTGGATCACCCCGTGATTGAAGTGCCGATGGTCGCTGACGACTCGGGTCGACCCCAGATGGATTTAGAGGCAATCGCCACGCATCTCGAGGGCGAGGCGGAAATGGTCGTGCTGTGTAATCCGCATAACCCGCTGGGCCTGGTCTACACCGACGCCGAACTGCGGGCCCTGTCCGAGGTCGTGGAAAAAGCTGGCGCTGTGGTGTTCAGCGATGAAATCCACGCACCGCTGGTCTTCGGGACTCACCGGCACATTCCCTACGCCACTGTGAGCGAGCACGCCGCCGAGCACTCGATTACCGCCATTTCTGCGTCGAAGGCGTGGAACCTTCCTGGTCTGAAGTGTGCGCAACTGGTGGTCACAAGTTCCCGGCATAAAGAACTGCTCGACCCGGTGGCCTTTATCGTCTCGCAAAGCGCCGCGACTCCCGGGGTGTTAGCCACCACGGCCGCCTACCGCGACGGCGGCGCGTGGTTGGACGATGTGAGGGAATACCTCTCCGGGAACTTCGACCTTCTGGACCAATTCACCGCAGACCATTTCCCAGGCTCTGGCTATCGCCGCCCCGAGGGCACCTATATTGTCTGGCTCGACGCGCGAGGAATCGACATTCAAGGCGCAGAATCCCCCACCGAATTCCTCCGCGAACACACTGGGGTGTCTCTGACCGATGGGGCGAGGTGTGGGGAGGCTGGTAAAGGCCACCTTCGCCTGATCGCCGCCACTCCGAGGCCCATCCTTCAAGAGATCCTGGAGCGTATTGCGCCCTACTGGCAGCGAACGAATTAACCCTTTCGGTGAGGCGAACAAGCTCGTAGGGTGAGCCCATGACAATTCGCCACGAACCAGACGCCTCTCGCTACGTCTATCTGGATGAGGCAGGGGTCGCGGCGGGCGAAGTGGAATATCAACGAGACGGGGACACGCTGCGCCTGCTCCGCGCAGAAGTTCCGATGGAGAGGCGCGGAGAAGGATTGGGTCTCGCTCTCGTGCGAGAGACCCTGGAGATGATCCGCGACGAACACCACGGAACGATTCAGCCGATTTGTCCGTTTATTGCCAAGTTCATGGTCAAAAACCCCGAATTCCAGGCCCTTCGGGCTTAGTCCACCCGGCGTTTCGGGACAATAAGCGGAGTCCCATCCGGTCCACTCATCACGTGGATCGGCACNTCATAGGCATCCGATANCAACTCCGGAGTCATCACCTCGGACACGGCACCGANCGCGANGAGCCGGCCATCGACCAGCAGCCCCACGCGATCGGCAAACGCGGCAGNGAGTGACAGATCGTGGACAACAACAACCACGGCCCGACCGCTGGAGGACAGCTCCCGGATCAGACGCATCACCCGGTCTTGATGGTGCAGGTCGAGCGCGGCCGTGGGCTCGTCCAACAAGACAATCTCTGTGTCCTGAGCAAGCACCCGGGCTAACGACACCCGGGCGCGCTCACCGCCAGAGAGTTCACTGAAGCGTCGCTGTCGAAGCTCGGTCACATCGACCTGCTCCATGGCCCGCGCAATCAACTCGTCGTCTTCGTCGGCCTGCTCGGTCCCCGCCCACGGGTTTCTTCCCATCGACACGACGTGTCCGACCGAGAAAGGAAACGACACCTGGTTGGACTGCAGCAGCATTGCCCGCTGACGGGCAAGTTCTTTGGCGCGCGACTGGCGAATCGGGACACCGCGCAACAACACCGAACCAGCATCCGGACGGATGTCTCCGGCCAGGACCCCGAGGAGTGTGGATTTACCGGCGCCGTTTGGACCTACTAAGGCGAGCACTTCGCCAGGCTCGACGTGCAAAGAAATGTCGTTCAGAATCTGTCGCCCGGCAAGTCGCACATCCACCGACTGGACCGACAGCAGCGGGGTCATAACCACCCTCCACTTCGTCGGCGCTGTTGGTAGAGCAGAGCAAAGAAGAACGGGCCGCCGATTAACGCTGTCAGCATGCCAATCGGGAGGTCGGCTCCCTCGACCAGGGTGCGAGTCAGTAGATCGGCCCAGAGCATCAGTGCCGCACCGCCCACCGCACTCGCAATGAGCAGGCCACGGTGGGCAGGCCCCAACGCCATTCGAATGATGTGGGGCACCACGAGTCCCACAAACGCGATAATCCCGGCAAAAGCGACCGCCGCCGCCGTTAGGAGTGCCACGAGGATGATGGCCAAGATCCGGAGACCCTCCACATCCACGCCAACGCTCCTCGCGTTTCGCTCGCCAAGAGATAAGACATCCAGCTGACGGCCAATAATGAGCGCCACGGCCACTCCGACCAGCAGCAAAGGCACCACCACCACGACTTCTGTCCACAGTGATCCGGCAAGCGACCCTAGCTGCCAGAACACAATCTGCTCCCGGCTCGCGGTATCAGCGAGAAACAGCACGAAGGCGAGACCTGCCTGGGCAAAAGCGTTGACGGCAATTCCTGTCAGCAAAAGGGTGACGACTTCGGTCCGACCGCCTGCCCGCGCCACGGCATACACCAACAGAGTGGCGAGCAGCCCGCCCACGAAGGCCAGTGCAGCAACACCAGAGCCTTGGAATTGAATACCAAACACAATCGCAATCGATGCCCCGAGTGCGGCGCCTGAGGAGACCCCGACCACTCCGGGTTCCGCCAGCGGATTGCCAAACACGGCTTGCATCAAGGCTCCGCCCACGGCCAAGGCAGCACCCACCGCCATCGCCATCATCATTCGGGGGAAGCGCACCACCCACAACGTCGCGTCGATGACGTCGTCTGTCGGCGCCCAGGCGGTGTCGAGGCCCCACCGTTGAAGAATCGACCCGATGACTTGAGTGGTGTGAATATCGAGCTGCCCGGTCACGGCAGAGACCAAAATGCCCGCAATGAGGACGGCAGCTAGCACCACGACNAGCACGCCGCGTCGAATAATCCCCGCTCCGGGGCGTGTGGAGGCGGTCACGGGACGCGGTGGAGCCACTCCGGGGTGGCAAATTTCTCAGAAGCCAACTGCGCCGCGCGATCCATTTCCTCGCCTCGAATCACCCCAGGGGTCAGGGAGTAGAGCGACCCAAAGGTTGTCACGAGGTGGTCCTGAATGTCTTCACGGCTCATCCCAGTGTGTGCACGAAGCGGATCGACGCGCTTATTCGCCGAGGCCACGCCTTTGTCGCTGATTTTTTCCCGGCCAATCCTCAACACTTCGACCATCCGATCACCATCCATGTCATAGGCCATGGTGACGTGGTGCAACACAGCGCCGCTGCCCAGTCTCTTNTGGGCGGCACCNCCGATTTTTCCNTCGGGACTTTGGATGTCATTGAGTGGCTTGTAGTGGGCATCAATTCCTAATCCACGAAGGGCCTGGATGACCCAGTCATCGAGAAAGGCATAGGAGTCTTGGAAGCTCATCCCCGCCACGAGTTCGACGGGGGCATAGAGGGAGTAGGTGATCGCCGTGCCCNGNTCCATAAACATGGCGCCCCCACCGGTNATTCTCCGGGTCACCTCCATGTTGTATTTCGATGCCCCCTCGAGGTCCACTTCGTTTTTGAGCGACTGAAAACTTCCAATCACGACCGCGGGGCCTGCCCATTCCCATAACCGCAGCGTGGGTCCACGGGTCCCCGCCCCCACCTCTTCGGTGAGGACCTGATCGAGTGCCATCTGCTGGAGCGGTTCGAGAGGCTCTGGGGCGAGATACTCCCAGGTGTAGTCGGTGAAATCTGTCGCACTGGTCAAGGCCCGGCGGACCACAGTCGCCACGGCATCGGCGCTAAAGCCCAACATGACCACATCATCGGGGAGTGCTNTGGTGACCGCCTTTTCAATATCGTCGTGACTTGCTCCCGTCGACAAGCCCTCAAGAGCGTGATTAATGTCTTCTAACGCGTCGTCGGGTTCGAGAAAGAAATCCCCTGCAAGACGGGCCTGGGTAATCACACCCCCGTCCACGTCGAGGTCCACAACGACGAGCTTGCCGCCAGGAACCTTGTATTCGCCGTGCACGCCTCCAGCCTACTTTCGCGCTGCTGGGCACACCCTCCCCAGCCACTCGACAAGGTCAGCAATGACCTCCTCGCGGTTGGTTTCGTTGAATATTTCGTGCCGTGCTCCGGGATACACCCCTGTGGTCACGTCACTCACACCGCGAGCCAGGTAAGCGGCCGCTAGCTTCTTTACTCCCCGCTCACCACCCAGAGAATCATCTGTTCCCACCATAAGAAGAAGAGGAATGTCGCGTGAGAGTGTCTTCGGAACGCCCAGTAACCGAGCACTGTCGAGAAGCCCAAAGAGCTTGAGTGTGTGTGCGGGGAACGTGAGGGGATCATCTACCCACGCGTGGTGGACAGCGGGATCTCGGCTTAACCATTCAGCACCAGTTGTCCCGAGGTGGCGGTGTCTGGCGTTGAGGTCCCCGGAGTTCATGTATCCCGGCAGCCGCAGCGGGGTTCCGGTGAACACGGCACCGTCGATATCGTCGGCGAATCCCTGGTTGAGAAGAATCTGGCCGAAAAGTGACCCCATACTGAGGCCGAGTAACACGATCGGCAGTCTTGGTCGAGCGGCGCGGATCTGGGTGTGGAACTGACGGAGTGCTCTCAGTGTTGCCGGGAGTCCNCCTGGNCCNAGGCGCCCCAGTTGNGANTAGTCGCCACCCCACTGCTCGAGTCCTGTCTGTCCATGGCCGCGGTAATCCTGGGCCCACACCTCNTAGCCCGCTGCGACGAGATCGTGAGCGANTGGCTCATAGCGCTTGGCGTGNTCGCCCAGTCCGTGCACAAGGTGAATCACGGCCTGAGGAGTGCGAGGNGCCCATCGATAGAAATACGTCGTCACNCCCTCGGCGTCGACGAAGCTTTCATCGACCCGGCGGAGTGCCCGCGCCATCGCTANCCCTCAGAGCCGAGGAGGTCNAAGGCCACTGTGTGGTGCACGGCCTCCGTATCACTCGGGTGATACACCCCGGCGAGGACATCTCGCTGCAACCGACTTATTTCACTGGTGCGCTTAAAGCCACGACCACCGTGGAGTCGAAGTGCGCGGTCGACCACGGTGCGGGCTGTTTCGACCGATCGGTGTTTTACCCCGGAGAGCAACCGAAACCAGGTGGCTCCGTGGGGTGCCTGCGCCACAACATCCTCAGCAAGTGTNCGAAGCGGCGCATCGAGGGCATCCACCGCCATCGCCATNTCCGCGATCTGCCAGCGGATATCAGGATCACTCGCATAGCTGGCGCCGTCTCGGGCCATACTCCTCCTGCTGCTCACGGCGTCGACGGCAAGCTCGAGCGCCCTCTCGGCGATACCGACGTACACCGCGGAGACNAANAGCAGGAAGTTTTTGAAAATGGCGCCGATAAACGGGTCGGTGAGGTCTCCCACCGGCACAATCCGTGCGACGCGCTCCTGCTCGACAACGGCTCCGTNCAGGACGGTGGTGTGGCTTTGGGTGGCCCGCATCCCGAGGGTGTCCCAGTCGCTGTGGATGTCGTAGCCGGCAGTGTCCCGGGTAATAAATCCGTGCACGATCTGGTCGTCCATCCGACCCANCACACTGAGCCTGGTCCACGCNGGNGACAACGANGTAAAGATTTTTTCGCCGGTGTAGCGATATCCAGCGTCTGTTTTTTCGACTCTNGTCACCGAGTCGGTCAAGACACGGTCGTTTCCTTTTTCACTGACACCAAAGGCAAATAACTCACCCGAGCGGGCCTCGTTAAGAACAAACTGCAACGACTGATCGCCGTCTGCGGCGAGAGTCTGAGCCACCCCCATCCAGGTGAAATGCATTCCCAACCCCAACGCGGTGGCCGGTGCGTGCTTGGCAAGGAGACGTTGGTCGGCGACCATCTGAGTAAGCGGGCGAGGTGTCAGGTAACCGGCAGCACGGAGTTCNTCCAGGTCCTCCTGAAAAAACCTGTTGTCCTCGTCATANGACGGAGCACGCTNTCGGATCCGCTCGAGAAGCGGTTGGTCGAGAACAGAGTGCTCAGACACTNCGAGCTCGACTCGCGGGGGCGTCCTCCACCTCGGCTGTGGTCTCGAGCGACGCCGCCGTGTCGGGGGCCACCGGGAATACCAGCGCTGGGTGCCGCACGGCAATGCCAAACGGCGCGCCGACCGCGGGAAGGAAGGGAGCNGCAATACGCGCGCGNACCCTCGTGCCGGANGGCTGCACAGCGAGCTCNACCAAGGCGTCGTGTCCGGCATAGGCGATGGTCACCACACGGGAATCCACGCCGGTGGCTTGGGGAACCAGCCACTCTGGACGAAGAACGACTCGGACTTTTTCTCCCTGGCGTGGCTGGAAACCTTGCGCGCTTGCAGCCAGCGACCCCAACTCGGTGGCCACGTGTCCGGTACAGCCGTAGCGGTCAGGAATTCCTTCACAGGCCTCTCGCTGTCCGCAGGCCTGGCACTCCAGGGCAGTGTCTTGCCATTCCCCCTCGAGATCGACCGTTTCACCCACAAATGACGCCACCCACGGCGTCAGGGGCTTTTCATAAATCTCTCTGGGTGTTCCGACCTGCACCACGCGACCGGCGTCCATCACCACCACCAGATCAGCCAAGTCNAGCGCTTCCTCGCGGTCGTGTGTCACCAGCAGCGTGGTGGCGTCTCGCCCGCGAAGTAACGAGACCACCTCGCGCCCCAGCGAGTGTCGAAGCACGGCGTCGAGTGCGCCAAAGGGTTCATCGAGAAGGACCACGTCCGGGTCCGTGGCCAATGCCCTGGCCAGGGCCACGCGCTGTGCCTGGCCACCGGAGAGTTCATCGGGCATCCGATGCAACATCTCGTCGAGTCCGACCAGACTCGCGAGCTCGTCNATCCGTTCGCTTCGCCTGCGGCCTTTGGACAGAGCAAAGCCAATGTTGTCCGAGACGCTCATATGAGGAAACAGCGATGTTTCCTGCGGCACCCAGCCGATTCCTCGCTGCTCCGGGGGAACGTCATTTCCTGGCTGGCTGACAATGCGGGAGCCCACGGCGATCGAGCCGGTGTCAATACCCAACAGTCCCGCGATGGCGAGAAGAAGAGAGGTTTTTCCACAGCCAGAGGGTCCCAGAACCGCCACCACAGACCCGGAGGGCACCACCAGTGAGACTTCGTCGAGAGCTGTGTGAACGCCATAGGAGACGCTCACATCGGATACCGCCAAGGTGGTCATGTGGCTTCTCCTTTCTCACTNCTGGTGGCCGCTAAAAACATGGCGGGGATTGCTGCCACCAGAACGAGGAGTGCGGCGTAGGGCGCTGCTTGCGCGTACTCCACAGCCACGGTCTTGGTCCACAGCTCTGTCGCCAGGGTATTGGTCCCCGTTGGACGAAGAATGAGCGTGGCCGGCAGTTCCTTCATCGTGGCGACCATCACCAGCAGTGCTCCGACGAGGATTCCGGGAAGTGCCAACGGCAGCGTCACTCGGCGCCACGCTCCAAACGGGGTTTCTCCGAGGGTCCTGGCCACTCGGATCAGTGTTCCCGAGACCCCCTCGATGCTGGCGCGTGTGGCACCAATGGATTTAGAGGCAAATAAGACGGTGTAACCAAAAATCAAGATGGCGAGTGTTTGATACAACACCGGCAGGGTGCCAAGCGTGAGAAAGACCAGTGACAAACCGACCACGATTCCTGGAAGCGCGTGGCTCAAATAGCCCAAGGATTCAATCGTGCTCGCCAGCCGTGTCCGATATTTCGCGGCAAGAGCGGCGATGGGAAGGGCGATGAGTGTCGCGGTAAGGGCCGCACTCACGGCGACCAACACTGTCCACCCGGTGGCTTCTGCCAGACGAGCAGGGTCAATGGCCTGGAGGGTTTCTGCCTGAACGAGGCGGGAGATGAGTCCTGCCATCGGAACCACAATGCCAAGGGCCAGGGGAGTCAACATTGCGACGAAGAGACTCCGTCGCACCCACGGAACGAGTGCCGGTCCAACCGGGCGGAGCCGACCGAGTGAAAGTCTCCGCTGGCCTCGGACGCGACGCTCACCCAGCACACCCACCAGAGCAATCAGCACAATCAACAGCGCCAAGACTGCGGCTTGGTTTCGATCAAAACTGGCGGAGTAGGCCGCGTTAATTCCCCAGGTCAGGGTGTGAAAACGCAGCATAGCCACCAGACCAAAATCGCTGACGGTGTAGAGAAAAGCCAGCAGGGCACCTGCCAGGGCGGCNGGACGGATTTGTGGCCAGGTCGCTAGGAGAAAAGCTTGGAGTGCTCCCCGGCCCAGTGTCCTAGCCACCCTCTCTTGCTCGCCACCAACGCTTCGCAGTGCCGCCACTGTTGGCAAGACCACATACGGAATGGTGACGGCGCTCAGCAGTAACCAGCTCGGGCCAAACCCCGACAACGTCGGCCAGATCACTAGCCATCCGTAAGAAGCCAGGTAGGAGGGCATCGCCAAGGGCAACGCTGAGGCGACCAGCCACCAGCGCAACCGGGACACGCGCGACCTGCTGAGACCGACAGCAATGGCGACCCCGGCGACGAGCACGGTGGCACTGACCGTGAAGCCCAGCACGACAGTGTTCAGGGCATACTCTCCCGCGCGTGACGCAGTCACGATGGTGACGACATCACTCCAGGGAACCTCCGTCGCCCGAATGGCGAGATAGGCCATGGGGATGAGGACAACGACCACAGCTGCCAACGCGGGGATGGCACGCCAGCCGGGCCCGCTCACCGCGGCTGGCGCCGGGCGAGCAGACGTGTCAGTAAGCGCCTGTGACATGGCCCTGACTTTACGCGAGCCGTCTGGAGCCGACTAGAGCAGGCCGAATCGAGTCAGGAGATCGGTGGTCTCGTCCAGGCTCTCCAGATCAGACAGGTCAAGCTCGGGAGTGACCAGGTCCTCCAGGGCCGGAAGACCCTCTGGCGCATCGATTCCTGCCACCAGTGGGTATTCGTAGGTGGTCTCCACGAAGTAGCTCTGGCCGGCCTCCGATGTGAGGTAGTCGACAAAGTCGATGGCGTCTTGGTCAAGCTGGGCGGGGGTCAATATGCCCACCCCGGTCACATTCACAATCGACGTCGGGTCTCCCACGTCGGTAAACCAGAGTCGGGACGCGAGGTTGTCCTCTCCGCGCTCGGCTTCGAGGCGGTACCAGTAGTAGTGGTTAATCAAGCCCAGCGGGACCACGCCAGCCTCCACCGCTTCCAGGATGGGCGTGTTGCCTTCGAAGATTTCCGGATCATTTGCCACCAGAGCACTCACCCAGGCTTCGGCGGCTCCCTCGCCTTCCATCACCCGGTACGCCGTCACGAATGACTGGAAGCTGGCGTTCGTCGGTGCCACTCCCAGTTCGCCCGACCAGCGNGGTTGCACNAACTCGTCAGCTGTGGTGGGAAGTTCGTCCTCAGAAACGAGGTCCTGGTTGTAGACGACAACGCGAGCGCGTCCGGTCACTCCCACCCAGCTCCCGTCGGTGGAGGTGAAGCCGGCGGGGACCCGAGAGGAAATATCCTCGGGCAACGTGCTGAATAATCCTTCGGCGCGGAGTGCCCCGAGCGCTCCGGCATCTTGTGACAGGAAGACGCCTGCTTGAGTAGCTTCTCCCTCTTCCAGCAGCAAAGCCGCCATTTCCCCGGTGTTTCCATAGCGGACCTGCACTTCAATGCCCGTGGTTTCTTGGAACTGGTCAATGAGCGGTTGAACGAGTGTCTCGCTTCGTCCGGAATACAGGGTCAGGAAATTGTCTGATTCTGGTTGTCCTTCGACGGCCTCAACGGAGCCGGCTTCTGGCTCGCTGCTGGTTTCGGCCGTGGGGCTCTCTGGTTCCGGGTCAGCTGCTGGAGCACAACCGGACAGGACGAGCGATCCCACTGCCAGCACAACGGCGGAGCGGACAAAAGTGACAGACATCAAGACGTTCTCCTCACCACATATCGTCGGCTGAAGAACTTAGGTTAGCCTAACTTAACCTGAAAACGCAAGTCAGGCGCGGTGACGGAATCTGCTGAGCTCTCCCAGCGCACCCTCCAGCTGATCCATCGCAAAGTGAATATCTCGCTCAGACACCACCAGGGGTGGGGCAAATCGCAGGGTCGATCCATGGGTGTCCTTGGTCAACACGCCTCTGCCCACGAGGGCTTCAGCGACTTCACGTCCCGTCGCAAGCTCCGGATCAATATCGACTCCTGCCCACAGTCCCGCCTGACGAATCCCCACCACACCACGGCTCGCCATCGCGTCNANACGCTCGCGCATCACGTGCCCAAGAGCCTTCGCGGACGCCTGCAGCTGGCCCGGGCGCAGCANCCTGACGACCGCCCGGCCCACGGCAGCGGCCAGGGGGTTTCCACCAAACGTTGACCCGTGCTGACCGGGGTGAATCACGCCTAAAACATCNGACCGGCCAGCAACCGCGCTGACCGGCAATAAGCCCCCGCCAAGGGCCTTGCCCATAATCACCATGTCCGGCTGGACCCCNACGTTATTGACCTGGAGGGTAGCTCCCGTCCGGCCAAGACCTGACTGGATCTCATCGGCAATGAACAACACATTGTGCTGGGCGGTGATCCTGCGAACCTCTGGCAAATACTCCGCCGGGGGAATCACGATGCCGGCCTCACCCTGAATCGGCTCCAACAAAACTGCCACCGTGTCGTCGGTGATCGCGTTTTTTAGTGCCTCGGCATCGCCATAGGGGACGGCCGTNAATCCCGGNAGATACGGACCAAAGTCATCTCTCGCCTCGGAGTCTGTCGAGAAGCTAATAATTCCTAATGTCCGACCGTGGAAATTGTTCTGCGCGACGATGATGTGTGCGCGGTTCGACGGCACACCCTTGACTCGGTAGCCCCACGCCCGAGCGATTTTGACCGCGGTCTCCACGGCCTCGGCACCGGTATTCATCGGCAGCACCATGTCTTGGTTCACCAAGTCGGTGAGCTCTTCGGCAAACGGCCCTAACTGGTCGTTGTGGACGGCGCGGGAGGTCAGGCTGAGGGTGCGCAGTTGCCTCTTCACCGCGCGCACCAAACTCGGATGCTGGTGGCCAAAGTTCAGCGCCGAATAGGCGGCCAGACAATCGAGGTATTTGGCCCCGTCAACGTCCCAGACCCACTGCGCTCTCGCGCGCTTAGCGACCACCGGTAACGGGTGGTAGTTGTGTGCCAAGACCGACGACTCACGAGCAATCGCCTCGCCGGTTCGGGCTGAGGCCTCGTGGGTGAAAGGTGTTGTTAGCTCCTGAGCTCCAGCGTGCAACATTTCACACCTCCCCCACCGAGTAACAGTTCTGACAGGTTAACCCCGACCGTCTGGAAACCTCGTGCCTCGATATCAGCGCGAAGACGGACGGCCTGCTCGGCCATGACCACATTCTTACCGTCGCTAAAGAGGTTCAGACCAAGCACGGTGGCATCGGCTTCCGAAGCAAGAATGGCGTCTGGAAAACGACGCTCGAGCTCCCGCCGGGATGGCTCGTCAAAGGCGTCTGGATAGTAGGCAATCGTGGTCGAATCCAACACGGCGAGGGCGGTGTCGAGGTGGTAAAAACTGGGGTTGACCAGACGGAGTGTCACGACCTCTCGGTCAAACACCGTCGCCAACTCACGGTGGGAGGCCTCGTCACTGCGGAACCCCGTGGCCGCGAGAATCACGTCACCCACTAAGAGAAAATCCCCTTCTCCTTCGTTGAGCTCCGTGGCAGGGGTGGGGGTGAACCCGAGCGCTTCGAGGTAATCGAGATACGCCGGTCCTTCGGGCTGGCGTTCCGGATAGCGGAAACGAGCGCCATAGGCGATGCCGTCCAACACAAAACCGCCGTTGGCGGCATAAACCATATCGGGCAACCCAGGAATCGGATCAATCAATTCCACCTCGATACCCAGGGCACGGTAGGCGTCATAGAGAGACTGCCACTGCGACTCAGCGAGCTTCTGGTTGGTGGGATTTTCTGGAAACATCCACGGGTTGATCCGGTAACTCACGGTGAAATGAGTGGGCCGGCACATCAGGACTCTCTTGGGCTCTGCGGTTCGTTCACGCACGCCATCAGCAACAGGTGCAGTCATTGTCATACAGTGAGTGTCTCACGCAGGATGCCCGCGAAAATCGCTAATTGACGCTNCTTTTCGTCGTTTTTACCCCTATGCGCGCAATAAATCGTCGTAGAGTGTGGCTATGGATGACCTCGACCGTCGCATTATTGCCTCCCTGCGCAATGACTCCCGCGCCAACTACCAAGACATTGGCCGTGATATTGGTCTCTCCGCCTCCGCCGTGAAACGTCGAGTCGACAAGCTCCGCNCCCACGGCACGATTCGGCGCTTCACCGTCGATGTGGATCCAGCCGTCGATGGCCTAGGGGTTGAGGCGTATGTGGAGTTGCACTGCCGCGGGACNGTNGCCCCCCAAGAGCTCAAAAGACTGTTGAGCTCTGTGCCCGAAGTGGTCGGTGCCGGAACCGTGAGTGGTGACGCCGACGCCATCGTGCATATGCGGGCCCGCGATATTCAGGCACTGGAGGAAGCGCTGGAGAGAGTGCGGCTTGCCCCGAATGTCGAGTTCACGAAAAGCTCGATTGTTCTGTCCGAGCTGATCGACCGGAGCTAGACCGCGAGCTCCAAGAAGCGGGGATCGGGAGCGCCGAAACGATGGCCGGTCACAGATACCGCCTGCTCATGAAGGAACGGCANCATCTCGATGCGACCGGCAACAGTCACCTCATCGCCCCAGATGGCCACTGCGGGGTTCCCGTCGAAGTGGACATACATCACACTGACGTTCCCACCGAGGAGTCGAATGCGCTCGGGCGGATTGGTGCGAACCCGCTCCACAAACTGCAGTTCCGTCTCTTCTGTGTAGCTGGCAAGACGCATCGAGCCTTCGGTGAGTCGGCGCTTCACCGCGTCTGGAACCCCGTCAGTGCTAGACAGGTGCACCCTGGCCCCCGCACGCAGACCAGCTCCCACAATGCGAAGGATGTCGCGCAGTGGCGTGAGTGACGATGCCCGCACAGTGGCCTCGAAGGGTTTGTAGCGGAAGACGTTTCTCTCCACACCCACCTGGCTTACATCCGAGCTCACGCCAAAGTGCTCTTGCCAGGCCTGCTCATCGGCGTGGAAGGAACGGAAGACAAAGTCTTTGTCCTCCGGCGACAGGTGATCGCCCGCGGCATCAACGAGCCCGCGCAGTTCGTCCTGCACCGCGCTCTCGTTGGCCACACTCGAATCCGTTGACGGATCCTCGTGGAACGAGCCAAAGCCGAAGAGATAGTTCGGCCCTCCCGCCTTTGCGGTCGGACCCACTGCCGATTTCTTCCAGCCACCGAAGGGCTGCCGGCGAACAATCGCACCGGTAATTCCACGGTTGACGTATAAATTCCCTGCCTGAACAGTGTCGAGCCAGTAGGACACCTCATCCGGATCCAAAGAGTGAATTCCCGCCGTGAGCCCGTAATCAACCGCGTTTTGCATCTCCACTGCTTCAGCCAAATTCTTCGCGGTCATGATGCCAAGGACCGGGCCGAAGTATTCGGTGCGGTGGAATTCGCTTCCCGGTTGCACACCCACGCGAACACCAGGCGACCAGGATCTCTCCGTGTCATCCAACTGACGCGGCTCGACCAACCAGCTCTCTCCCGGGCCCAATTCGGTCAGCCCGCTTCGGAGCTTGGCCGACGGAGGATCGATCACAGGGTTCATCACCACAGCAGGATCACTGGGCCACCCCACCCGCAGGGTNTTCACCGCATCGGCAAGCTGCCGCCAGAAACGATCTGACGTGGCCGTCGAGCCCACCAGTATCGCGAGCGACGCCGCCGAACATTTTTGCCCCGCGTGACCAAACGCGCTTTTGACTAAGTCGGCCACGGCCAAATCCACGTCAGCGCTGGGAGTAATCACCAGCGCATTTTTTCCACTGGTCTCTGCCAACACGGGAAGGTCAGCCCGCCAGCTCCGGAACAGCGCGGCGGTCTCAAACCCGCCCGTCAGCACGACACGGTCTGCTTGGGGGTGTGACATCAATGCCCGGCCCAGCTCTCCCTCAGACACATCGGCCAAGGCCAACACGTCCTTGGGGACTCCTGCCGCCCAGAGTGCTTCGACCATGACGGCGGCGCAGCGTCGAACCTGCGGTGCGGGCTTGATAATGACGGCCGATCCCGCAGCAAGGGCGGAGGTGACCGACCCGGTCGGAATCGCCACGGGGAAGTTCCACGGCGGTGCCACAATTGTCAGCTTGCCGGGGGTGAACTTCACTCCATCCATCCGCTCGAGCTCGAGCGAGGAGTGGGCGTAGTAGCGGCAAAAGTCGATCGCCTCACTGATTTCTGGATCTGACTCCTGCAGAGTCTTCCCCGCCTCCTGCATCATCACCGACAGGATGTCTCCGCGGCGCACTCCCAACTCGGCAGCGGCCTTCATCAAAATCTTGGCGCGTGCCTCGGCGCCTCTCTGGTTCCACTTCTGACCGCCGGAGCGCAACTTGTTCACCAGGTTGTCGATCTGAATCCGTCCCTCAATCGGTCCGAGAGAATCAGGGATTGCTCCGGCCTTCAACGTCGCGAGTCCCGCCTCCTGGCCTCGCTGTGAGAGCGAATGGCGATAGATGTCTCGGACCCACTGCTGGTTGGCGGGAAGCGCGGTGTCCGTGTCGGGTTCGTTGTGGAACGTCTCCGCTGAGGCCACGGTGCGAGGCAGTTTCTCGTCCAGCCGGTTTTGAATCCTCTGCCGAGCAGGCTCTTTACCGGTCATGTTGTCAAGCGACCGGCGGAAACGATCTTCTTCGCGGGCAAAAATCTCGTCGTGTGAGTGCAGGTCAAACACGGCCGACATGAAGTTTTCCGGGCTGGCGTTTTCGTCGAGACGACGGACGAGATATCCGACTGCCGCATCAAACTCGTGGGAGTGCACCACCGGGGTGTAGAGAATCAAAGGGCCGACTGTTTCCCGCACGGCATCTGCCTGGTCAGGCGCCATCCCGACCAACATTTCGAAATCAACGTGCTCCCGAACGCCGCGGCGTTCTGCCAGCAGATGCGCGTACGCCAGATCGAAGAGGTTGTGTCCCGCAACCCCCACTCGAATGGCTTTGGCGTGGGCGGGACGGAAAGCCCACTCNATNACNCNCTTGTAGTTGGTGTCCGATTCTTCTTTACTCGGCAACACGGCGACGGGCCAGTCGTGCAACGCGGCATCGACCTGCTCCATTTGCAGATTGGCGCCCTTCACCACTCGAATCTTCAGCTGAGAGCCACCAGTCTCCACACGCTTCGTGGCGAATTCATTGAGCCGCTTCACCGCGTCCAAAGCCTCAGGCAGATACGCCTGGATGACAATGCCGCCGTAGTAGTTTTTCAAGCTTTTGCGGTCGAGGACTTGTTGGAACACATCGAGGGTCATCTCGAGGTCGCGATACTCCTCCATGTCCAAGTTGATAAACGTCGGCGGAGTGGTCGCAGCCGCTTTTTCATAGAGGGGCACAAGGGTCTCGACCACGCGCTCAACAGTGTGGTCGTAGCTCCACATCGACAGCTGGGCCACGACCGACGACACCTTCACTGAGACATACGTCACGTCGTCTCGTTCGATGAGGCGTTCGACACCGGCAAGGCGCTTGGCGGCTTCCGCATCGCCCAAAACGGCTTCACCGAGAAGGTTGATGTTGAGTTGGTCGCCTTTTCGGGTGAGCTGCTTCAGCGTCCTCTCCAGAGACCGGTCGCTGGCATCGATGATGAGATGGCCAATCAGCCCTTTGAGAGCGGCGCGGGCAATTGGCACCACGATGAACGGAAAGAGTGGAGCAAACACGGCTGCCGTGCGAAGCAAGAGTCGGAGGATGCCCGTCAAAAAAGCAGGCGGAGTGGAACCGAGTTCACGGAGTGCCTGTGCGGCCACGGTCAAGTCTTCTGGTCGCAGCACTCGGTCCACGAAACCCAGCGCGAATTGGGGCCCGTCAGGGTCTTTGAGAAGATCGGCCAGTCGTCTGGAGCTCGCGTGCGGGCGCTTATGCAACTGCTGGGCGCGGTTCAGCCAGGAGCGCACCTGCGCGACGGAGTCATCAGCGAGCCCCTTCGCTCCTTTGACACCGGTCGCGCTTTTTGGCGACGTCGATCCTGTGGTGACCGTCATGGGCATACCACGAGGGTAGGGGCTATTGGCTTAACGGGCAGTTGACGTCGCACAAGCACAGTTCCTGGGCGCCCGAGAGGCATCACCCTGGGGCGTTAGTCGCGCCCGTCCCGCATCCGGAAGTCGTCAAAATCTCCGAATTCGCCAAACTCCCCAAACTCTGAGCCGAGGCTGACGAGAAGGGCGGTCCAACCGACGATGGCCAAGATGCCGAGCACCATCAACGTCGCGCTGACCGCAACGGCCACCTTGGCGGGCACGTTGGACTGGTTGGCCTTGTTCGACCACACCCAGGCGATGATTCCCATCACCAGTGCGGGAATCTGCAGGAAAAACGAGAGCACAAGCGCGACAACACCGAGAGTCCGGCCGGGGTACTCCGCCCAGGTCTGCGTGTCGGCGTTGGGAGTCTGCGCGTCAGGGGTCTTATCGGTGGCCATGTTGTCTCCTTGTGGGATTGGGTATCTCGAGGGTACGGCTTCGCGTTCGACCGCATCCACAGCGTTCGCTCCCCGGAAAATCCTCGGTGATGGTGACGCCACCGGCTTCGAGGCCCCAAGATAGAAGGGTGCGCGTTGGAATTCTCACAAGCGGTGGCGATGCCCCCGGTCTCAATGCTGTGATCCGTGGAGCGGTCCTCGCCGGAGAGCGAACCGGAGGTCATACCTTCGTCGGCTTCCGTGACGGCTGGAAGGGCGTGGTCGAAGCCGACACGATGCCGCTGTCTCGTCACGACGTCAAAGGCATTAACAAGCTAGGCGGCACCATTCTCGGCACCAGCCGGACAAACCCCTATGAGCACGGTGGCGCGGCAAGAGTGAAAGAAGTCCTCGCTGACACCGGGGTGGATGCCCTCATTGTGATTGGTGGCGAGGGGAGCCTCGCCGGGGCGAAAGAGTTAGCTGATGACGGGGTCCCCATTATTGGTGTTCCAAAAACGATTGACAACGACCTCAACGGCACTGACTACACCTTCGGTTTTGACACCGCGGTGGGCATCGCCACAGAAGCGATGGATCGGCTTCGAACGACAGGTGACTCCCACTCCCGCTGCATGGTGGCAGAGGTCATGGGGCGCAATGTTGGATGGATCGCCCTCAACTCCGGTCTGGCCGTCGGCGCACACCTCATTCTGATTCCGGAGCGCAAAACCTCGATGGAGGAGATCACGCATTTTGTGAAGAGCGCCTACGACCGCGGTCGGGCGCCACTGGTTGTGGTGGCGGAGGGATTCCAGCTGGAGTCGATGGACGAGGTCTACTCGACGCTGGGAACCGATGCGGCCGGACGCCCCCGCCTGGGGGGAATCGGGACCATGTTGGCGCCGATGATTCAAGACGCGACGGGAATTGAGTCTCGGGCAACCACCCTGGGTCACATTCAGCGCGGTGGTACACCGAGCGCTTTCGATCGTGTCCTCGCCACGCGCTTTGGCATGGCTGCGTTGAACGCTGCCGTCGCTGCGCAGTGGGGGCACATGGTGTCGGTGCGAGGCACCGACATTGTGGTCGTCAACCTGACAGAGGCCGTGGGCACCCTGAAAGTCGTACCGGATGATCGGTATGAAGAAGCCGCTCTTCTCTTCGGCTAGTCCTCTTTACTAAAAACCGCCCACCCCACGAGGCCAAGGATGGTCGCGAGGGTTGCCGTGGTTCCGATCGCCCATCCCACTGGATGACGAGCCGCCTGATACTTCATCCACGCCCGAGCGATTTTTCCCACATAGGCAGGCATGAAGCGACTTTCGATGTCGTCGAGGTGGGAGCCCAGACGATCCCGGGCGTCACTTGCGCGACGAATGTCGGGCTTAAGACTCATCGGGTGAGGAGGCTTTCTTCGTCCGATCGCCACGAATCCGAGCGATGTCGTCCTGGACTGACTCGATGGTGCGACGCGGAAGCGGTGATTTCGTCCGAGCAACAAGTCCCGCCCCCACGGCAAAGAGCACCACGGCCACAAGGAGGACCACTCCGGCAAGGATGAGGGCGGCTGCCCAGACGGGAAGGACTAGCGCGAGGGCGTAGACCCCGGCAATGGTCAGCAGCAGTCCGACGAAGCCCAACAGGGAAAACGCCACAGCGATTAAGCCGAGGCCGATTCCTGTGCCCTTCAGCTTATGAACCAGCTCTTTTCGGAGAAGCTCAAGCTCCGCCCGAATCAGCTCACCGAATAGGTAGGGCAATTCGGTGATCAGCTGAAACAGCGACCGCTTTTCTCGGCGCTCAGCCATTTACTCTGCGCTGCCTCCGCGACGGCTCTTCACTTGGCTTGCGACTTTCTTCGCCGTCGTCTCGACCCGCTCGACGGCTTCGGGTGCAAGACCGCGCACGTAGTCTTCCGCGCGGTGAACTTGAGTCTGCACTCGGGGGTTCGTCCACAACCGCTCTGCTCCGGCCCGCAATTGTTCATAGCGCTCCCGGCCCGCACGGGTACCAAACACATACCCAATGGCGAGGCCCAACAGGAACATCAGATTTGCTCTCATTGCTGCCCTCCTTCAATGTATTCCGCTAGAGGCATAAGTCTCTTCGTCCTCCAGGCTAACGATGTTTCCCCGGAATTACCAGATGGCTACTCGACGCTCGGGCTCAAGCCACAGTTCATCCGCCTCGCTCACCCCAAACGCGTCGTAAAACTCCGGCAGGTTCCGCACAATTTGATTGCATCGAAACTCTGCGGGCGAATGCGGATCAATTTGGAGCAGTCTCTTCGCTTCCTCGTCTCGTGCGGCAAGCCGCCAGGACTGTGCCCACGAAATAAAGAAGCGCTGGGCAGCAGACTGGCCATCCACAACCGGCGGATCCTCTCCGCCGAGGGAGAGGAGGTACGCCTTCCAGGCAATACCAAGCCCTCCCAAGTCGCCAATGTTTTCCCCCAACGTCAATTCCCCATTGACCCGGTGGCCGGGGAGCTGCCGGGGTTCGAGAGTGGCGAACTGGTCAACCAGCACTCGAGTGAGCTCGTCAAAGCGTGTCCGATCTTCCTCCGTCCACCAGTCGACAAGGCGGCCCTCGCCATCGAAACGCGACCCTTGATCGTCAAAACCGTGTCCGATCTCATGGCCGATCACCGCACCGATTCCGCCATAGTTCGCGGCTGCGTCACGCTCAGGATCGAAAAACGGATATTGCAAAATTGCGGCGGGAAAAACAATCTCGTTAAATCCCGGGTTGTAATACGCATTCACCGTCTGCGGGGTCATAAACCACTCGTCTTTATCGACCGGCTTTCCGAGCTTCCCGACCTCACGGGAAAACTCAAACGCCGCCGCCGCTTCCAGGTTTCCGACGAGGTCATCGGACGACACCAGTAAAGAGCTGTAGTCCTTCCAGCGATCGGGGTATCCGACTTTCGGGCGAAATGTCGCGAGTTTTTCGAGCGCTTTTTCTTTGGTCGTCTCCGACATCCACTCCAACGACATGATGCTCTGGCGGTAGGCCTCCAGCAGATTGCCCACCAGCTCATCCATTTGCGCTTTGGATTCCGGGGGGAAATGCCTCTCCACATACACCTGGCCGACCGCTTCACCAAGAATCGATTCAGTGAAGGCAACTGCTCGCTTCCACCGCGGACGAAGCTCCGGAGTTCCACTTAAGGTTCGACCGAAGAAATCAAAATGGGCCTCGACCAGGTCGTCGCTCAAATATCCGGAGAGCGCGCGAATAACCTGCCACTGAATCCACGACGAGAGCTGTTCGCCAGATAGCTCATTCCAGATGTGTGGCCAGGCCTCAACTGCTGACGGCTGGCGAATCACGACCTCCTGCACCTGGCTGTCGCGTAAACCGATTTCGTCCAACCAGACAGTCAGTGGGAACTCTCCGATGGCCCCCCNCCACTCCTCAAGGGTCATGAGGTTGTAGGTGGCGTGAGCGTCCCGGCAGCGCACCTGGTCCCAGTGCGTCCGGGCAATCTCGGTCTCNACCGCCATCACCTGCGACGCAAAATCTGACGGAATCCGGTCACCCAGCAGGTCAGCGACGCGGCTGAGGTGCCGCACAAAGGCGTCGCGGATCTCGGCAAAGTCATCGAGCCGGTAGTAAGACTCGTCCGGTAAGGACAGTCCGCCCTGCTCGACAAACGCGATGTATCGATCTGGCTGACCGGGGTCGTTATCGATAAACATCTGCCAGAGCCCTGCCACACCCCGCTTCTCGGCGCGTGCCATCTGTCGAAGCAGTTCCGTCTTATCGGTACCTGCCTCCTGAATCAGGTGGAGGCGCTCGAGCAGCGGGCTGTNCCCAAGGCGATTGACGGTGTCCTGGTCCATAAAGCTTGTGTAGGCATCACCCACTTTTCTGGCGATGCTTCCCTCAGCGGCCTGCGCCGACTCCTNNGCAATCGCCTGGACGTGTTTTTCTGCACGCTCGGCCAAGATGCTGAATGCCCCGTACATCGATTTGTCGGCGGGNATNGGGTGATCGTCTAACCAACGCTGGTTCACATNCCGGAAGAGGTCATCACCTGGCCGAACGTCAGGGTGGAGCGAGGCAAGCTCCAGGCCGCTTGCCGGNGAGACGGAGTGGTCGGTAGTCGGCATGCAGGAAGCCTATGTGCCCGGGCTTGTCGCCGACTGAGGGTAGCGTGGCGCTGTGCGTCAGGAGGCTTCGGGGAAAACGATTCTGGCGCTTGCCCTCCCAGCTCTCGGGGCCTTGATTGCCGAGCCTCTTTTTCTCCTCACTGACACCGCCATGGTGGGCTATCTCGGCGCCACACCTCTGGCCGCTTTGGGTCTCGCCGGCACCATCCTGCAAACGGTCGTTGGGCTGCTCATTTTTCTCGCCTACGCGACCACGCCTTTTGTGGCACGACGCCTCGGCGCAGGAGATCCACGGGGCGCGATGGCGGCCGGAATCGACGGAGTCTGGCTTGCCCTGTTCCTCGGTGTTGGAATGGCTGGGCTGGGGTTGGTGTTTGGCAACACCATCGTCTCCTGGTTCCAGGCGAGCGCTGTTGTCGAAGCGGCAGCCGTTGATTACCTCACCATCTCCTGGTGGGGGCTTCCCGGCATGCTGCTTGTCCTTGCCGCTACCGGTGTCCTCCGCGGATTGCAGGACACCGTGACGCCGTTTGTCGTCGCGGGTGTCGGCTTTGGGGCAAACGCAGGTCTCAATGCGGTGTTGATTTACGGTCTCGGCTGGGGTCTTATCGGCTCAGCAATCGGAACGGTCATTGCGCAATGGGCCATGGCGGTGTGGTTAGTCGGGGTGGTTCTCCGTCGGGCCGTCCACGAAGACGCGTCGCTTAGTCCGGGACGGGCAGGTGTGTTCCGGGCGGCACGACTCGGCGGGTGGTTATTTATCCGCACCATCAGTTTGCGGGTGGCTTTTGTCGGAGCCACCGTTGTGGCCACCAGGCTTGGCACGGAAGACCTTGCTGCCTGGCACGTGGCCTTCACGGTCTTCAGCCTGCTCGCTCTGGCTCTTGACTCTCTGGCTATCGCGGCCCAAACACTGATCGGCAACCGATTAGGGGCCTCTGACCCCGAGGGCACGAGCGCGGTTCTGCGCCAGAGCGTGAAATGGGGAATTCTCTCCGGTGCCGCACTGGGGAGCCTGCTGATTCTCGTCTCGCCCGTCTTCCCTCTTCTGCTCACCTCGGACGAGACCGTGCGAGGACTCTTGGTTCCGGTCTTCATTCTCCTCGGCCTCTCGATGCCATTGGGGGGATATGTGTTTGTGTTAGACGGGGTGTTGATGGGGGCCGGGGACGGCCGCTACCTGGCACTCACAGGGGTGATCAACCTGGCAGCGTTGTTGCCGCTGTTCTGGGTCACACTCGCCCTCGCCGGCNCTAGTGTGGTGTGGCTGGGAGTTGCCACTCTCCAAGCGAGTATTGGATTTGGGTATCTCGGTGCCAGGGCGCTCACGCTCGGATACCGCGTCCGCGGAGAGAAATGGATGGTGCTCGGTGTCGACCACGACC
This sequence comes from Cellulomonadaceae bacterium TMED98, assembly GCA_002172585.1. GTDB lineage: Bacteria > Actinomycetota > Actinomycetes > Actinomycetales > Microbacteriaceae > Pontimonas. The sequence goes on from NHEZ01000007.1 coordinate 24,952, forward strand.
GGTGACCTCAGGGCTCTCAAGAAACGCCGACTGGGTGTTTTTTGGATATTTGCCATTAACGGCCTCATCCTCTCGACCTGGCTGTCTCGCATTCCCGGTCTTCGTGACAACCTGGGAGTGTCCACCATCGAGGTGGGCTTTTTCCTCTTTGGAACAGCCGCTGGCGCCCTNACCGGATTAGCCTTTGCGTCGCATATCGTCGCCTGGCTCGGCGAGCGCCGCACGATCCTCTGGTTCGCCACGTTATCCGTCGTCGTTGTCGGACTGGTCGGAGTCATCAGTGTGGTGATCCCCTCCCTCGTGGTGGCAACCTCGGCGATGTTTTTCTTCGGCGTCGGCGCGAGTGTTGCGGATGTGGCGATGAATGTCGAAGGCGCGGACGTCGAGAAGAAAATGTCGAGAAACCTGATGCCGTGGTTCCACGCGCTGTTCTCACTGGGAACGGTCACTGGCGGGGGAATCTCCGCACTAGCCAGCTCCTTGGATATTGGCGTCGCTATCCACTTTCCGGTGATGGCGCTGGTGCTGATTGGCCCGACGATATACAGCGTCTATTTAATGGGTGGGCCACAAGGCTCGACCACCGACGGCGACGAGCCAAGTACTGTCGGCTCCCGGCTCGCGGTCTGGAAAGAACCCCGCACAGTGTTGATTGGCATCGTCGCACTCAGCATGGCGTTTGCGGAAGGCTCGGCAAGCGACTGGCTTCCCTTGGCCATGGTGGATGACCGCGGCTACAGCAACGCCCAAGCAGCCCTCTGGTTCGTCGCGTTCACTTCGGCCATGACCGTGGGTCGGATTGCGGGAGTTCCGCTGTTGGATCGATTCGGACGAGTCGTCGTGCTCCGAGCCAGTGCGGTCGCCGCCCTCATCGGCATCTCCTCNGTGCTTCTGGTTCCTTTCTTGTGGGCCAATATCGTCTCGGTGGTGCTCTGGGGTCTGGGCACGGCGCTCGGGTTCCCCGTGGCGATGTCGGCAGCAGCCGACGACCCGTCTCGTGGCCCTGCCCGGGTCAGTGCCGTCGCGACCATCGCCTACGCCGCGTTTCTGATTGGCCCAGCACTCATTGGTGGGTTGGCAGAGTTCACCAGCATTCTCACGGCTCTGTGGAGTGTGGCGATTCTCGTCTTCATTGGATTACTGGTGACCGGGGCGACAAAACCACTCCCTGGTGGAGACTCTCGGTGAGAGTCGTCATCGCCACCTGCAGCGTCGACTATGCGGGACGGCTCACAGCGCACCTGCCGCTCGCGACCAGATTGCTCATTGCCAAGAACGACGGCAGCCTGCTCATCCACTCCGACGGCGGAAGCTACAAACCCTTGAACTGGATGTCGCCGCCGTGTGTGATGACAACGCTGGAGCCTGATGAGACGGCGCAGGAAGCTGGAGTGACGGAGCTGTGGCGGGTGACCCATCAGAAAACGGCCGACACACTCGTGGTGAGCATTCACACTATTCACTCCGACATTGCCCACGACTTAGGCGACGATCCAGGCCTCATCAAAGAAGGGGTAGAGGCTGAACTGCAGCGTCTTGTGGCGGGACAACTAGAGGCCATCGATGACGGACTGTCGCTTGTGCGGCGGGAATACCCGACGGCCATCGGTCCGGTGGACGTGCTCGCTCGTTCCTCTGATGGCACCGCAGTGGCTATTGAAATCAAACGCCGCGGGGAGATTGACGGTGTCGAACAACTCACCCGCTACCGAGAATTACTCGACCGAGACCCCCACCTGCGGCCCATCAGGGCCGTCTTTGCCGCCCAGGAAATCACTCCCCAGGCAAAGACTTTGGCGGCTGATCGGGGAATCGAGTGTGTCGTTCTGGACTATGACGCGTTGCGTGGGGCGGAGACCCCCGGCGACACTCTTTTCTGAGCACTCGCCCTGAGAGACATCAACTGCGGGCAAATTACACTGAGCCAGTGAGCCACTACGACACCATCCTTCTCGACTTAGACGGAACGCTGGTCGATAGTGCTCCCGGGATTACGCAGTCCATCGCCTACACACTGCGCGAAATAGGCCACCCGGTCCCGCCTATGGCTGAGCTGTTGCACTGGGTCGGTCCTCCACTGCCGGAGTCATTCCGGAACAAACTGGGACTATCGGATGCAGAAGTCGATGAGGCGATTGCGATTTATCGACAGCGCTACCTCAACGTTGGTGCCTACGACTCCCGTCTGTTTGATGGTGTGGGTCATTTGTTGCGGGATCTGAGAGAGAGTGGCAGACGCCTCGCCATTGCCACCTCCAAGCCCCGGACACCGGCGACTCTGATGCTGGAGCACTTCACGCTCGTGCCATTTTTTGAGGTGATTGCCGCCGCAGCGGACGATGAGACCCGGGGTGAAAAACACCTGATGATTGAGGACGCATTGAGTGGCTTAGGCCTTGATGCCGAGCAGTCACAGCGCACCGTCATGATCGGCGACCGTATCCACGACATTCATGGCGCTGACACCCACGGCCTGGACAGTGTTGCGGTTCAGTGGGGTTATGGCACTCCCGCGGAATGGGACGCAGCAACCCACCAGGCCGCCACTCCTCGCCAGCTTCGAAGCCTGCTCGGCCTCCCCGCACCACGCGCCGGAATGCCCCGGCTCTAGGAACCCAGGGAGTCGCACGTGGAGCCGCAGTGGAATCACCTCGAGGATCTTCCGCTCCGATTCGTTGTTCCCGACGGATGGCGAGAGCCACACCCCGAATGGATTTCTCTCCATCAAGGGTTTATCCCGCCGGAGGGCTGGCAGCCCTATCCAGACTGCACACCCGCACCACCTCACTGGCCGTTTTGGGAAGAAAACGGGGCGGCCTGGTATTCCTTCTTTCGTTACCACGCCCCTCCGCCGTCTCGGGCAATTGGCTGGTGGTTTGGCCTCAGCGCAGCNGGNTTGTTCACCGTCACGGTCTCCCCCTTTGCCCTGGGCTTCCCCGCGTTCTTACTGCCCGGGCTTCTTGCCCTGGTGGCGCTGGTCGTGGGAGTGACGGGGTTAGTGCGGACATTGAGAAAAAGCACCCACTGGGTGGGCAACGATCCCCTGGAGCGGGTCCGACGCTGGTCGGATATCAGGCGAGAAGAGTTCTTTCGCGAGGCCTATGACGCGTTCCGGTTGACGAGTGAGGCAGAAATTAGTCGCGCGGAGTTTGAACGGGCGATGTACGAGCGCTGGTGGCGCGGAATCCCCGCAAACGAAGCGAATTAGACACCACAAACACCGAGGAAAACGCCATCGCTGCTCCGGCAATCAACGGGTTCAACACTCCCGCCATTGCCAGCGGGAGGGCAATCACGTTGTAGGCAAAAGCCCAAAACAGATTTCCCCGAATCGTATTCAGCGTTTTTCTCGCCAACAGCAGTGCCGTGGGCACCTGGTCGATATCGCCGCGGGTAATCGTGATGTCGCCGGCGGACATGGCTTGGTCCGTTCCAGACCCCANGGCAATNCCNACATTNGCCGTNGCNAGGGCGGGNGCGTCGTTAATGCCGTCTCCCACCATGGCCACCCGGTGGCCCTGGGCTTGCAGAGCGGANACCGCCTCGACTTTTCCTTCTGGGGTGACCTCCGCGATGACCGTCTCGATGCCGAGAAGCTCTGCGACCCGAGACGCGGCGCCCTGGCTGTCTCCGGTCAGCAACACCACCTGAACACCCTGGTGTCGGAGAGCATTCACGGTCGCGAGCGCGGTGTCTTTGGGTTCGTCGGAAAGGAAGACCGCCCCCCACACGACACCCTCCACGGCAAGCCAGACGCCGGTATATCCCGCCTGGGTTTCTGTGACCACCTGGTCGGCAAGCTCATCTGGAACGGTCTGCCCCTGCTGGACAAGCCAGGACTGCCGACCCGCCCACACTCTCTTGCCGTCGTGGACAGCGGAGACACCAAAGCCTGCATGCGCCCTCGACTCGGTCACGGTGCCGACCACCGCTCCAGGTCGCTCTCGACGGAGGGCCTCGGCGATGGGATGGCTCGAGGACTGCTCCACGGCCAGCAGCGTGTTCCACAACTCGTCTTCCGACACTCCGTGGACCGCAGTGCCCACGACGGTCATCTGCCCCGTGGTGAGAGTGCCGGTCTTGTCCATCGCCACGATGTCGACGTGTCGGCTTTGTTCCAAGGCTTCTGGTCCGGACAGCAGAATGCCAAGCTCNGCTCCTCGACCCGTTCCCGCCAATAATGCGGTGGGGGTGGCTAGACCAAGAGCACACGGACAGGCGATGATCAGCGTCGCCACCGCCGCGCGAAACGCCCACTCCGCTGAGGGTCCCCAGATNAACCAGCCGGCGAGGGTGAGCACCGACAGCACCATCACAATCGGGACAAAGACACCCGAGATGGAATCGGCAAGCCGTTGAGATCGGGCTTTTCCATTTTGGGCGCGCTCCACAATCGTCGCCATCCGCGCCAGATGCGTATCAGCCCCAACCCGAGTGGCTTCGACCACGAGGCGTCCGTGGGCGTTAATCGTTCCGCCGATCACACTGTCTCCGGGCTCTACCTCGACCGGCACGGATTCCCCGGTNACCACGCTTCGATCAATCGCCGATTGTCCCTCACGGACAATTCCATCGGTGGGAATCCGGTCACCCGGCCTCACCACACACATCGCACCCACGGCCAGTTGATCGATAGGCACGACCTGCTCAAGGGAAATCGGACCGTCGGGGCCTGGCACCTCTCGCAGCACACGGGCTTCGTGGGCTCCTGCTCGCAACAGTGCCTGGAGCGCTGCTCCCGCATCGCGCTTCGCCCGGGTTTCTAAGTACCGCCCCAGAAGAATAAAGGTGGTGACGGCCGCGGCCACTTCGAAGTACACCTCGTTTCCGACTTCGCTGGGCGGGGCAAAAAGATGCATCTGCATCGTCATCCCGATCACACCAGCGCCACCGAAAAACAGGGCGTAGAACGACCAGCCCATCGCTGCCAAGACACCAATCGAGACCAGCGTGTCCATCGTTGCCGCGCGATGCTTTGCGTTCACCCATGCCGAGCGGTGAAAGGGCCACGCCGCCCACGCCGCCACCGGAAGCGCCAAGGCGGCCACCACCCACTGCCAGCCGGGAAACTGCAGGGGCGGCACCATACTGAGCACCACGACGGGAACCGTGAAGAGGGCCGAGAGGATGACCCGACGTCGAAGTTCAGCAACCCGGTCTGGTCGGGGTCCCGTGGATTCGCTCGACGAGCGAGCCCGGTACCCAGTTTTTTCCACCTGGGCGACAAGTTTTTCCAGATCAGGGGCTTCTGCCCAGACGGTGGCCTGTTCGGTCGCGTAATTCACCGTGGCGGTCACACCCGGAAGGTCATTCAGGCCTTTTTCCACCCGTCCCGCGCACGACGCGCAGGTCATCCCCTCGATATCGAGCTGGACAGAGTGGCTCGCATCCGGAGTGATGAGACTCACGACTGCTCGGCGACCGCCTCGAGGGTGTAGCCCTCTGCCGAGACGGCACTAGCCACGTCGCCGAGCTCCGCACCGGTGTGGGTGATGGTGACCCGAGAGTTTCCGGTTGGTTCTAACTCCACCTCGACCGACTCCACCTTCTCCAGCGCACCGACGGCTTTCGTGACACTGTTCACACAGTGATCACAGGTCATTCCCGACACATCAACAACGAGCGTGCTCATNNGACCTCCTCTGTNGCGATGTAACGACCGACACCGCCAGGGTATTCCCGAACAGGGATTTGCGGAGAGAAAACGTCGTGCGCGAGGGGGGACTTGAACCCCCACGCCCTTGCGGGCACTGGCACCTGAAGCCAGCGCGTCTACCAATTCCGCCACTCGCGCAGTGCGCCCGCCAGCGGGCGCCAGGCTGAGAGTAGCACAGCGCCGACTCCTCTCCCCAGGCACATCCTGCCCAGAATGGGGCCTCCAAACCCGGTTAGCATCGGGGTCACACCTCGGGGGGAGGATCCGTGGGCTTTCTCGACAGCTTTGAGCGTTCGGTCGAGCGCGCCGTGGGAGGAGCCTTCGCAAAAACCTTCCGCAGTGGTGTCCACCCTCTGGAAATGGTGGCGGCAATCAAACGAGAAATGGATTCTCACGCGGTAATTGTGTCCCGCACCAGAATCCTGGTCCCGCAGCACTACACGGTCTCACTCAGCCACGCTGACTATGAGCGGATGTCGGAGCTCGGTGACGCCCTTGTTCGAGAAATCAGCGACGATGTCGCTCGGCACCTAGACGCCCAGGGGTATCACGCCACAGGAACGGTGACCATTTCTTTAGCAGCAGACCCATCGCTTAGCGAAGGAATGGTCGGGGTCGCTGCGTCGGTCACTAAAGACGGGATTGTCTGGATTCTGGTGTTGGACTACGACGGCAGGCGATACCCGATCGTCCGCCGGCACACCCTCATTGGTCGGGGCAGTGAGGCCGATATATCGATTCGTGCCAGGGGGGTCTCGAGACGGCACTGCGAGATTGTCTGGGATGGCACACGCGCCGAGATTGTGGACTTGGGCTCCACCAATGGCACGTCACTCGATGGAGTGGCCATCAGCAGAGCAGCACTGCCTGACCAGTGCCATCTCGATATCGGTCAGGCGCGTATTGTTGTGCAGGTGGTTCCGCAAACATCTGAGGGGTACCACCAGCTTCTGGAGATGCCCCAGACCGCCACGGAGGATGCCGGGTGAGCGAACTCACGCTTTTTGTTTTACAACTCGCCTTTCTCGGTCTTCTCTGGGCGTTTATTTTTGCGATTGTCTACGCTCTTCGCACCGATCTTTTCGGGCCGCCGATGCGTCGTCCGGACGCTAACGGCTCCTCGTCTGGTCCGTCCACCGCCACCCAGCCCACACCAATTGCCGGTGGTGAGGGCCTCGCCACCACATTGGTCGTGACTTCTGGTCCCAAAGAGGGACTGGAAGTAGCGCTTAATGCCGACGACCAGTTCACGATTGGGCGATCNGCCGAGTCGAGCCTGGTCATCCGCGACGACTTCACCTCCACCCACCACGCCCGACTGATGCTGTGGAACGACCAGTGGATGGTCCAAGACCTGGATTCCACTAACGGCACCCTGCTGGATGGGCGAAAAGTCAGTATCCCCACCCCCATTCCCCTCAATACCCCGGTCCAGGTGGGCGAAACCACCTTCGAGTTGAGGCGCTAACCCCGTGGTCCCTCAGGTATTGAGCGCTGCGGCCTCCCATATCGGGAAGGTCCGAGCGACCAACCAAGACTCTGGATCAGTCGGCAACCACCTCTATGTCGTGGCCGACGGGATGGGCGGTCACGCCGGCGGCGATGTCGCAAGCGCCATCGCCGTCAAACATCTGGTCGAACTGGATCAGTCCTACGCCTCTGTGGACGACGCGCGAGAAGGTCTCTACCGGGGAATTTTGGAAGCCGGGAAAGAACTGAGCGAAGCTGTTGTTGACCACCCGGAACTNACCGGTATGGGCACCACAGTCAGCGCGATGGTGCGGGTGGGAACCCAGATGGTCATTGCCCACATCGGCGACTCCCGGATTTACCGCCTGCGAGACGGTGTCCTCGAGCAGATGACCTCTGACCACACGTTTGTGCAGCGTCTGGTCGATAGCGGACGAATCACCCCAGACGAAGCCGCCGTGCACCCCCGGCGCAGTGTCCTGATGCGGGTTCTTGGTGACATCGAGGGAGACCCGGAAGTCGACACCCACATCGTGGAGACAGCGCCTGGAGACCGGTGGTTGCTGTGTTCCGATGGCCTCAGCGGCTACGTGAGCGAACGAGAAATCGCCGAAATCCTCTTAGAAATCCAGGATCCCCGGGAGGCCGTCGACAAACTCGTCATGGCGTCGTTGGCTGAGGGAGCGCCGGACAATGTGACGGTCGTTGTTGCCCACGTCGACGCTGAATCCGACACGTCACCGCCAATCGCGCCCGAAGTGGTGGGCTCAGCAGCGGAACCTCTCACCTACGAATCGGGTCCTGTCACCCGGGTGCAGTCGCTGCCGTCAATGCTGCTACACCCACTCCGGCCGCAACCGGTATTCGACGAGCACTTCGAACCCGAAGAGGATTACCTCGAAGAGCTCATCGAAGAGGACAAGCGTCGACACCGACGCCGTCGAATTGTCTGGGCAGTGGGTGTCGTCATTGTGATCGCCGCGNTGACCTGGGGCGTCATCGCCAGCTACCAATGGACNCAAACGAAATACTTCGTGGGCGAAGACGACGGTGTGGTCGTGATTTATCAGGGAGTGCAACAAAACGTAGGGCCGTTTAGCCTCTCCACCCCCTACGAACAAACCGGTATTTCTGTGGACGATCTCCCGCCGTTTATTCAAGACAGTGTGCGCGACACCCTGCCCGCGGACAATCTGGATGAGGCGAGAAGAATTGTGGAGCGGCTGACCCGTGAGTAGTCAGGCGACCATTCCTCCGGTCTCGCCCGTCACCGGTCGAGTCGTCCTGCGAGTCCGTGTGCCAAAGCGCATGCGAAACCTCGAGTTTGTGCTGATTCTCTTCGCCTTGGGGCTGAGCGCTGTGGCGATGGCGCTGGTGCAGTTTGGTGCACTGGGTGGTCTCGATCTACGCATTTTTGGCTATATCGGCGGTCTCGCCGTCCTCGTTCTCCTAGTCCACCTGGTGATCCGCTGGCTGGCGCCAGATGCCGACCCCTTCGTCGTGCCCATTGCCACGATGTTGAACGGCTTAGGGATCACGATGATTCACCGGCTGGACATTGCCGAGGGAATGAGCGGGTGGCAAGCCACCGGTATTCGACAGATGGCCTGGACGGCAGTGGCGCTGTTGTTGGTCGTGATTGTTCTGGCTGTGGTGCGCAATCACCGTGTACTCCAGCGCTATCGCTACCTCGCCATGCTGGCAGGGGTCGTCCTGCTCGTCTTGCCGCTGATTCCCCCGATAGGCCGAACCGTAAACGGCGCCACGCTCTGGGTGGAGTTTGGTCAGATTTCTTTCCAACCCGGCGAATTCGCCAAAATCGCACTGGCCATTTTCTTTGCCGGCTACCTCCTCACCGCGAAAGACAGCCTGGTGGTCGCTGGCAAACAACTGCTTGGTGTGCGCTGGCCGAGGCTCCGCGACTTAGGNCCGTTACTGGCCGTCTGGGCGCTGTCGCTCGGAGTGTTGGTGTTCCAACGAGACCTCGGGACATCGCTGTTGTATTTCGGATTATTTCTCGCGATGTTGTTTATTGCGACGGATCGGTTCATCTGGATTGTCGTTGGCGGTGGACTGTTTCTGGTGGGAGCGCTCGCTGTTGGGAGCCAGATTGCCTACGTCCAAGGCCGGATCGCTGGCTGGTTGAACTCGTTTTCTCCCGAGGTCTATGAGGCCACGGGTGGGAGCTACCAGCTGGTGCAGGGGCTTTTTGGGTTTGCCGAGGGGGGATTTATCGGCACCGGCTGGGGGCAGGGCCAACCCGATCTCGTCCCGCTGGCAGAAAGTGACTACATCGTGGCAGCGCTCGGTGAAGAGCTCGGGCTGATTGGAATCTTCGGAATCTTGGCGCTCTATCTGCTACTGATCAGCAGAGGCTTTCGCGTCGGATACCTCGGCACGGAGGACTTCGGCAGGCTTCTGGCGACTGGACTGGCGTTTGTGATTGCCCTCCAGGTGTTCGTCGTCATTGGCGGTCTCACTCGACTGATTCCGGTCACTGGATTGACCACACCGTTCTTGGCTGCCGGCGGATCGTCATTAGTGGCGAACTGGGTGATTGTGGCGCTGATTCTGCGCCTCAGTGATGACGCCACGAAACGCGAAAACCGAATGCGGGGGATGTCATGACCCGGTCACTGCGTGTCACCGGAGCCGCGGTGCTGGTGTTATTTGTGTCGCTGTTTGTCTCCACCTCCGTCGTCCAAGTTCTGGCAGCACCCTCCCTCACNTCAGACGATCGAAACGTGAGAAACCTGTATGAGAGTTTCTCCGCCGAGCGCGGCAAAATCTTTGCCTCCTCCGAGCTGGTCGCCACCACCGAACCAGTCGATTCCGAGTTTCGTTTCCTCCGCACCTATCCCCACCCGGGCCTCTACGCGCCGGTGGTCGGGTACTACACACTGACCCAGGGAAACGCCGGAGTGGAGAGCGAACTCAACGCCCTCCTCACCGGCCAATCCAGTCAGCAGTTTCTCGACCAGCTCAACGCCCTCGTCACCGGGTCGACACCCACCGGTGCCACCGTTGTTCTCACCCTCGACCACGAGCTACAAACCACCGCAGCCGAAGCACTCGGAGATCGAGCGGGATCGGTCGTTGCCGTGGAGCCCTCCACGGGACGGATCCTCGCGATGGTGTCCAACCCGACCTATGACCCCAATCAGTTGGCCGCACACAGCACGACCGACGTGATCGAGTACTACCGGGGCCTGGAAGCCGACCCGATGAAACCTCTGGCAAACCGGGCCATTGCAGGCGACCAGTATTTCCCGGGCAGTGTGTTCAAAGTGCTGGTCACAGCCGCGGCACTCGACTCTGGTCGCTACCGTGCCAGCAGTGACTTTCCGAACCCTCCGGAACTGCAACTTCCGCTCTCCACGGACATTGTGACGAATGCGGGAGGGGCGTTATGTGGTCCGGAGGAGACCGTGACGCTGGAAACGGCGCTCATCCAATCCTGCAACATTCCGTTCGCACAACTGGGAGTGGAGCTGGGAGAGGGAACGATTGGTTCTATGGCGGATGACTTTGGCTTCGAAGCCACCTTGGAAATCCCCATGACGGTCACCCCCTCCCGGTATCCCCGCGGTATGGACCAGGCACAACTCATGCTCTCGTCATTTGGGCAGTTCGACGTGCGGGTCACCCCCCTTCAGGTTGCGATGATGTCCTCAGCGATTGCCCACGGAGGAGAACTGATGACACCGCATGTGGTCGATGAGGTGCTCTCCGATGACCTGCGGGTGCTCCAAGAAACCGAACCCTCGGTCTATTCCACTCCGCTTCGGCCGGACACCGCGAACGAACTTCGGCGGATGATGACCGTCGGTGTTCGTCAGGGGGTTGCCGATCGAGCAGCAATTCCCGGTGTGAGTGTGGCGGGGAAGACCGGCACCGCAGAAACAGGGATTGGTGATGGTCGGTCGTTCTGGTTCACCGGCTTTGCCCCCTCCGAACAGCCCGATATCGCGGTNGCCGTCGTGGTCGAGGGTGTGGCTGCTGATGGCACCGGCAACACGGTGGCCGCCCCGATTGCCCGAGCAGTGATGGAAAAGGCGGTGAACCGATGAGGCCCAGTACCGGACAGGTCTACGGCGAGCGCTACGAACTGGTCTCCCGCATTGCCATCGGTGGGATGGGCGAAGTGTGGAAAGCCACGGACACGGTGATTGGCCGAACAGTCGCCATCAAGATTTTGAAAGAAGAGTATTTCGGTGACCCGGGGTTTAGGGAGCGGTTCCGCGCGGAAGCCCGTCACGCCGCCTTGGTCAACCACGAAGGCATTGCAAACGTGTTCGACTATGGCGAAGAGGAGGGAAACGCCTACCTCGTGATGGAAATGGTGCCGGGCGAAGCGCTCAGCACCATTTTGGAGCGAGAAAAAGTCCTCCCTCCCGAACGAGTGCTCTCGATTGTTCGGCAAACCGCCGCCGCCCTCCACCAAGCCCACCAAGCAGGTCTCGTTCACCGGGATGTCAAGCCCGGCAATCTCCTCATCACTCCCGACGGGGCGGTCAAAATCACCGACTTTGGCATTGCTCGGGTCACCGACCAGGTACCGCTGACGGCCACCGGCCAGGTCATGGGCACCGTGCAGTATCTGGCGCCGGAGCAGGCCAGCGGAAAACCTGCCTCTGCCTCGACCGATATCTACTCGCTCGGCATTGTTGCCTACGAAGCGCTGTGTGGCAGGCGCCCGTTCCGCGGGGAATCTCAAGTGTCGATTGCCATGGCACATATTAAAGAAGCNCCTCCGGAACTGCCGGGAACGATTCCCGAGCCTGTCCGCAAACTGGTGATGTCGTGTATGGCGAAGAAGCCTGGCGGACGCCCGGCCGACGCCGACGCGTTGTCTCAAGCTGCTGCGGCACTGGAGAAGGGGCAGGTCGAGAAGGGTTTGTCGTTCATTCCCGAGCCGGGCACAGAAGTGGAGCCGCCCGCTGACCAGCGCACCGACACCCGTCCTATTCCGGTCCAGGGAGGCATTCCGCAGCGGGTGTGGACGATTGCGATTGCCGGTGGGGTCGCCGCGATTTTGGTGGTGGTCGGAGCCATCGCCCTGATTAACTCCCGCCTCGCTCCCGAAGAATCTATGGAACCGGTGGACGAGGAAGTGGTCGTCGTCGAGGACGCTCCAGACGACACGTCCGACGAGCCTGACCCCACACCCCCGCCAGAACCAGAGCCCGCGCCTGAGCCAGAACCAGAGCCAGAAGAACCGCAGGTCACGACGGTGCCGGTCCCCGAAGCAGAGATTCTCGGAAAAACCGAGGCACAGGTCACCGAACTACTGACCGGGGCGGGGCTTCGCATCGACGCCATTACCGGCAATATCGCCCCCTCCCAAGACGCCGTGGGCCAGGCCTACCGGGTGAACCCCACGGGGAGTGTCGCGGAAAACACCCTGATTGCGGTGTATTTCTACGCCGAAATTCCCTCCCCACCAGCACCCTCAGCGATGGTGGTGACGCCGGCTGCTGGGCCGTATGCGCCGGCTGATGAGATCACGCTGAGTTGGCCGGCCTATGCCCAGTGCCCGAGTGGGTTCCCGGTCACCAACTACATCCTGGAAATCGTGGGCGGAACGCTGATCGATGAGGCTGACGCCACCCTGGGTCCCAATAAGAACTCTGTCGGCGTGACCCTCGGCGACCCGGGAACCCTTCAGGCCAGTTACGTCGTCAGCTGCTCCGATATCAACACTCCAAAATCACAGACCGTCTCGGTCACCATCACCGATCCGGACGCGGGAAGCGACGAGGATTCAGACGGGGGCGGCGAGGGTGGCGGCGGAGCCTGACTCAGTAGACTGACCGCTTAGCCGAGTTCGTCCGGAAATGGGCAGTCTGAGGAGCGTGTCACCGTGAGCAACCCCACTCGGGGGCCGTGGACCGGCCGGCTTCTGTCCGGTCGCTACGAAGTCCACGAACTCATTGGTCGCGGGGGAATGGCCGATGTGTATCTGGGGCGAGACGGTCGCCTCGGTCGTGACGTCGCCATTAAAGTTCTGAAATCCACCCTCTCGACCGACGAATCAGCGCGTAATCGTTTCCGCCACGAGGCGATGGCGGTGTCGCAAATGGCCCACCCCACTGTCGTTCGGGTTTTTGACGCAGGTGACGAGCAAGACCAGGCAGACGGACAGCCCGCAGGCTCCACCACCCCGTTTATCGTGATGGAGCACGTCGCCGGACGGCTGCTGAGCGACATTATTCACCGCGGCGTCATCGACGAAGCGGCGGCGCTAGGAATTATCGACGGAGTGCTCAACGCCCTCGAGGTCTCCCACGCGGCCGGAATCATCCACCGCGACATCAAGCCGGCCAACGTGATGATCACGAAAGACGGCGGCGTGAAAGTGATGGACTTTGGTATTGCCAAAGCCATCGCCGAAGGTATGCCCCAGGGCACCGAGACTTCGTCGATTTTGGGGACCGCGCTGTATATCTCGCCGGAACAGGCCCGCGGCCAGGACGCCACCGCCCGCAGTGACTTGTATTCGGTGGGGGTGATGTTCTACGAAATGCTGGCCGGACGTCCCCCCTTTACCGGAGACTCACCGGTCACCGTCGCGTTCCAACACATCAACGACGACATTCCCCCTCTACAGCTTCAAAACGCGAGACTCACTCCGGGAACNGTTCGTATTGCTCACCGCCTCTTAGCCAAAGAGCCGGGTGAGCGTTTCAGCTCAGCGTCGGAGGTGCGAGAGGCTCTGCTGGCCCTGCCAGAGCCCGGATCAGAACCCGTCGACGACACCCCGTTGATTTCTCAGGCGCCAGGACCCACCGCCGGCCTCATTGACATCCAACCCTCCGGTGAACCCGATGTCGTCACGGCGAGCGTTCCCCAACCCACCTGGCAATCCCAACAGGAGCCGGCCGTGGAGTTTTCGATGCCAGCAGGAGGAGGCGTCCAACAGGCGAGTGTCCCGCGGTTAGCCATTGGCTTAGGTGCGGTGATTTCTCTGGGAATGCTGGCAGCGATTGTGGTGTGGCTGTTTACCCTGAACCCGGCAACCGTCACCGCGTCGCAAGCTCCGATGGTGCCCGATCTGCGCGGACAGAGCGAAGCCGTGGCCGTCAACACCATCGACGCCCTGGGATTAGACCCCGTGGTCGTGCGCCGGGTGAGTGGGGAATTTGATGAGGGACTGGTCGTCAGGACAGAGCCGGGGCCTGGTTTGCGGATTTCTGAGGGAGAACCCGTTCGGGTGATTGTCTCGGCGGGAGCTGACCAGATCGAGCTGCCGGATCTGGTCAACCAGACCGCCGAGGACGCCAGGGAACAGCTGGCCGCTCTCGGACTCGGTGTCACCGAGGACCAGGCCGACTACTCGCCAAACCTCGAAGAGGGAACAGTGCTCGGGACCACTCCCGCACCGGGAGCGCTCCTGCAGCCAGGAGATCCGGTCACGTTGATTGTGTCGAACGGTTTAGTGCGGGTCCCCGATGTCAGCGGACTCACGATTGGTGAGGCGAACCCCCTACTCAGTGGACCCGATATTCAATTGACGGTGCGATTGCAGCCCGATGCGGGATGTGTCGGTCAAACAGTCCAGGCGCAATCGCTGCCACCAGGCGACCACCCGCAACGCTCGGAAATTGTTCTTCGATACTGTTCCGGATTTGATCCGGCAAACCCCTTCCCTGAAGAGGGCGACGGGTAGTTAGGACGCCTGAACGCGAGGGCTTAAGCCCCGTGCTGTCGCCGTGGCGCCAGTGAGACCGGTTTTTTCCAACCAGTTGGCAAGCATCATGTAGCCGCCTTCGGTGACGACCGACTCGGGGTGGAACTGCACGCCATACATCGGCTTGTCCCGGTGGCACAGGCCCATAATGACGCCGCCTTCTGTCCGGGCGGTGACATCCAATTCTTCGGGAACCGTGCCATCCACGACAGCGAGGCTGTGATACCGAGTCGCCCGGAAGGTGCCCGGAACACCGTCGAATAATTCGTTGCCCTGGTGAACCACTTGGGAGGTTTTTCCGTGCATCAGCTCATCGGCGTGCTCGACTCGGCCGCCGAGAGCCTCTGCGATGGCTTGGTGACCAAGACAGACCCCCAGCAACGGAGTCGATTGCGTGATCGCTTCGTGCACCAGCGCAATCGATATTCCCGCGTCGGCGGGGGCGCCAGGACCCGGTGAGAGCAAGACGCCGTCGTAGCGGGCGATGAGCTCGGGCAGCTCGGCTTCTGTGACCGAGTCATTGCGGATGACATCGGTGGTGGCACCGAGCTGGTGAAGATAACCGTTCAGGGTGTACACGAAGCTGTCGTAATTGTCGACAACCAGGATGTGAACCATCTCACCCCTCTCCTCACCATGTGTCACACACGCTAGCGCGTCTGCAGACCGGGGCGTTTCACCGGTCCCGCCCACGCGACCAGATGGCTCAGATACACTGGCGCGCATGGCGCAAAACTCCAGAGGTCGCAACACGGTCATCACCGCNGAAGGCGACGATAAGAACCCCGTGTGGTTTAAGCCGGTCATGTTCGGCCTCATGCTGATTGGTCTGGCGTGGATTCTGGTCTATTACATCTCGGGCACAGGGTTGCCGGTTCCGGCGCTGGGTGCCTGGAACATTGCCGTCGGCTTCGGCATCATGTTTGTGGGCTTTTTGATGACCACCCGGTGGCGCTAAGAACTACACAGCTGTCGTTTTTCTTCCTGGGGATAAACCTGTGGATAACTGCTCGCTACCCATCCGCTCAGCAGGACAGATCAAAACAGGACAAAACGGGCGCCCGTGAGCACGACCTGCGCTCCGAAGGTCAGGCCAAAAAGACCCGCCTGGCCGCCTGGGAAACCACTCTCTCGGTCCCTCACCAGGCCCCACGCCAGCGCGAGACCGGTAATCAACCCTCCGATATGCGCCTGCCACGACACTCCCGGCACGAGGAAGCCCAAGACCAAATTGAGCAGTAAAACTATGAGCAGTTGGGGGTTTTGGACTCCAAACGACTGTTGCAGGACCAAGAGGGCTCCAAAGAGGCCGAATATTGCTCCTGAGGCACCAATCACCGCCTGATCAAAGCCCAACCACAGCACTCCCACCGACCCGCCAAGACCAGAGAGCAAGAAGAGTAGGGCAAACCGGCCGGAACCTAAAAGCCTTTCCAACAGTGTGCCCAGAACCCACAACGAATACCCGTTGAAAAGGATGTGGAAAAACGACCTCTCCGAGTGGACAAACATGAGAGTGAGCATTCGCCACGGTTGATCGAGGGTGACGGGCGGGTAGTACAGCAAGATGTTGGTGACCACTCCCTGGCTCAGTAATTGAGCGAGGAAAATCACCACAATCGTGCCCAAGAGGCCGTAGGTCACGGGTGTCTGACCAAGCGCATTCATGCGCCTGGCGCGCTTTACTCCAGGCGATGCGTTCTGCGTTGCCTCACGCTGACACTCGGGGCAGTGCACTCCCACCGCCGCCGGGATTTGGCACTCGCCGCAGATTGTNCNNGCACACCGCTGGCAGAGCACNAAGCTCTCCCGGCGCGGNTGCCGGTAACAGTAATCGTCAGACGACGAATCGGACACTAGACAGCGGCGACAGTGACACTCGTGAGGACGACATCATCGACGGGTCGGTCATTCGCGCCCGTGGGTGTGGCCTCGATAGCTTTCACCACCGCCTTGGAGTCCTCGTCCAAGACGGCGCCAAAGATGGTGTGGTTGCCCTGCAGCCAGGGTGTCGGTGCGGTCGTGATGAAGAACTGGGATCCGTTTGTTCCCTGCCCCCCACGCTTTCCGGCATTGGCCATGGCAAGCAGGAAAGGCTCCTGGAACGTGAGCTCGGGGTGAATCTCGTCATCGAACTGGTAACCGGGGCCTCCCGTACCCGTGCCGAGAGGGTCACCACCTTGAATCATGAAGCCTGGAATCACACGGTGGAAGATCACGTCCGAGTACAGCGGGGAGCTCTGTGGCTCTCCCGTGCTGGGGTGAGTCCATTCAATGTCACCGGTGGCTAAACCAATGAAGTTTTGCACCGTTTTTGGTGCGTGGTTTTCGAAGAGGCCCAGGTGAATATCGCCGTGGGAGGTGTGCAGGGTGGCGGTGTGAGTATGCGTAGTCATCGCTCTAGTCTGCCAGCTCCATGGACGGAGGCTGTGCGCTACCCCGGCACACTTCAGGCTTTTCTGCCACACTTACCCAGACGTCAGGAGAAGGGAACACAATGGAACTCTCCAAGCGCCGCGAGCGGGAACTGCACAAACTCAGCACCGACGCGTCGGATTTGTGGCACAAACAACGCGATCTCTTTGGTCGCGCAGGCGAGCTCCTGCGTGAGGCGGGTCGCTCGGCCGGAGACATCGGTCGCGACGAGGTGTATCCGAAGACCCGCGACTCTCTCGAGCACGCCCTAGCCCCTGCACTATCCAAGATCCGCAGGGCTCCGCAGCGATCCGAGTCCAAAACGGGCCCTGGTGCGTACATCCTGATGGCGATCGGCGCAGCGACAGTGGCCGTGATCGGATACGCCGTGTGGAGCACACTTCGCTCCGACGAAGACCTGTGGGTTGAAACCGAAGACGAGTAACTAACTGTGGTCGGGGATCCCAATTTCCCCCGTCGCTGTCGTCACCCGGTTTTTCTTCCTCACATACACTCCTCGCCGCTGTGAGGCCAGGTAACTGCCAATCACCACCAAGGGGAATCCGACGAGGAATCCCGGGGTGAGGGGCTCGTTCAGGAACACCACGCCCAACAAGATGGCCACCACCACGTTGACATACGTAATAAGGGTGGAGCGGCCTGGGCCAATCTCTTTAATCAGGGCAAAGAACACAATGAAGCCCAGTGCTGAGGCGACAACTCCGAGGTAAATCACGGCCACAATTCCCTCAGTGGAGGGCATCGCCGCCAAGTCTCCTGGCAGCGTGAAGGCCACTGGGACGGTGTAAATGGCCGTCACCAAAATCATCGACAGGGTGATGACCCCCAATGTGGGGGTGTTGTGCAGTTTTCTATCCGCAATAATCGGCGCCGTCGCATATCCCACGGCCGCGGTCAACAGCATGAGCACCGGGAGAATCTCGATTCGGCCGGCAAAAGCGTCGATTCCCACAAGAGCCACAACGCCGGCAAAACCCGTCACCAGGCCCAGCACGGTCAGTGGGTGCCATGCGGAGCGGTCGCCGAGTACTCCAATGACAAACGCTGCGATAAACGGAACAGTCGTGATTAACAGGCCGGCAAGGCTTGAGGACACACTTCTCTCCGCCTGGGTAATCAGCGCCCACGGAATCACCATCTCCAACACCGCGAAGGCCAGCACATATCGCCACTGCCTGAGGGCAGGCACCAAAGCCTTTTGGGAGAGGGCAAGAGGGAGCAATACCAGCGAGCCAATGGCCACCCGAATCCAGACGATACTGGCCGTCGAAAACTCCTCAATCGCCAAAGCGATGAAGAAATACGGGGTCCCCCAAATGACGCCTGCTGTCAGGAACAGGAGAAGGCCGCGANGTGACACCAGAGAAGCGTACAGCCGGGGCAGCNNNGGANACGAATCNCGTTAGAGAAAGGAAAAGGGCGAGTCCGTCATGGACTCGCCCTTCTCACAACAGCAGAGAAAGCT
The DNA here is from genome assembly GCA_002172585.1 of Cellulomonadaceae bacterium TMED98. GTDB lineage: Bacteria > Actinomycetota > Actinomycetes > Actinomycetales > Microbacteriaceae > Pontimonas. The sequence goes on from NHEZ01000007.1 coordinate 43,669, forward strand.
ACTTGACAGAAGCCTTCAGNTTGGAGCCTGCCGACACCTTCACGCCGTTACTTGCGGCGATCTGGATGGACGCACCCGTCTGGGGGTTGCGGCCNNTGCGNGCGGCACGGTGGGTGCGCTCAAAGGAGAGCCACCCCGGGATGCTGACTTTGGTGCCCTTCTTCAATTCGCTGGTCACCACGTCGAAGATGGCGTCGACGACGCCGTTAACGGCGGCCTGGGTGTGGCCGGTCTCAGCTGCCACTGCAGCTACGAGCTCTGAGCGGTTCATTTGGTCTGGTCCTCCTCGGACTGTTNAGCGAGCAATACCCGGCGTTACCGAGCTGTAAGCAAGCTACCAGCTGGATTTGGTGATGCCAGGCAATTCGCCACGGTGTGCCATATTGCGAAATCTCACGCGAGAAATGCCGTATTTGCTCAGCACACCACGGGGACGACCGTCNATCGCATCCCGACTACGGACGCGAGCNGGGCTCGCATCGCGGGGAAGCTTCTGCAGAGCTTTGCGGGCTTCTTCCCGCGACTCGTCNGTGCCCTTCGGGTCGACAAGCGCCTTTTTCAGCTCGCGACGCTTCTCCGCGTAGCGCTCGACAATAATCTTGCGCTGCTCGTTCTTTGCAATCTTTGATTTCTTCGCCATGTCTTAGCGCTCCTCACGGAATTCGACGTGCTTGCGCACGACCGGGTCGTATTTCTTCAGCACCAAGCGGTCAGGGTCGTTCCGACGGTTCTTCCGGGTCACGTAGGTGTATCCGGTTCCGGCGGTCGACTTCATCTTGATAATCGGGCGAACGTCTTGAGCCTTAGCCATTAGAGCTTCACCCCCTGCTTGATGAGATCGCGCACGACGGCATCAATTCCGCGTGAGTCGATCACTTTGATGCCCTTGGCTGACAACGTCAGGGTGACGTTGCGCTTCAGCGACGGCACAAAGTACGTCTTNTTCTGGATATTCGGGTCAAACCGACGCTTNGTGCGGCGGTGTGAGTGCGANATGTTGTGGCCGAAGCCAGGCTTCGCACCAGTTACTTGGCAGACTGCTGCCATGGTTCCTCCTGTTGGCTACCGTGAGTCCGAAAGGGGACTCACCCAAGATCACTTGTCGGCACACACGCCCCCATCGTCGATTTCTCGAGAGGCTGTGAGCGTATGCACAAGAAAAGCGGACGACCGCTCAACCCCCACGAGTGTACGCGGTTAAGCCTTCAATTACCAGTCGAATCTTTCTGGCACGACGGGCAGAGCCCAAAGACATCAACCACGTGCTCGGGGTGGGCATAGCCGTACGCATCGGCAACCCCCTGGGCCCACGACTCGACCGCATGGGCTGAAATCTCGGTTGCCCTCCCGCATCCGCGACAGACGAGATGGTGGTGGTGTCCGGGCTCGCACGCGCGGTAGACCGTT
>NHEZ01000008.1 GCA_002172585.1 Cellulomonadaceae bacterium TMED98
GGCCTGCTGCGCCTGCGCTTCGGCCAGGTTTGCAGCCTGCACCCCGTCAATTCGGGTAGCCACAGTGCTCTCCGCGGCAATCACCGCCGCACGAAGATCAAAATCATTCAAGGTCGCGAGAGTGTCGCCCTCGCTCACCACGTCACCGGCCTCGACAAGAACCTCCGCCACATCACCGGCGGTAGCAAACTTCACACCCAGTTGGTCGACCGCTTGCACCTCTCCCGACGCCGCCACCGTCGTCGAAATCGTTCGGACCTCGACCGTGTCCGTAATGAGCTGCTCCAGCGGATCCGGCTTGGAGCTGAGCGACACCGCTGTCGCAATTCCTCCTCCGATGACCGCGAATCCTGCAATAACGCCAATGATGATTTTGGTGCGAGTTTTCAACGTGCCTTCTTCTCTATCGGTAACTCCACGCTACTCCTGTGCCACCGACGGGCTATGACTGTTCGCTGTGAGAGTGCAGACTAGTCAAATGACCGAAACACGTGACCCCACCCTGCTGCGCTGGATTCTGCGCACTGGCGCCGCCGTCTTCGGCGTCAGCGCCATGTGGTTGCTCCTCGCCACCGACTATTTCCTGGAGCTGCTGGGCCTGCAAAGCTCCGTGGAACTCACCTGGTCAATGTGGATGATTGCCCTGACGCTGATTGCCCTCACCGGAAATATGGCGGTGGTCTCGTTTACCGCCCCCGCCCGCGGAGTCATCGCCTCGGCCATGGTCATGCTGGTGAGCGCCGGAGCGCTCGGCTTCGTCACCGTCCTTGTGCCCGCCCCGATTACCTGGTTCGGTGTGGTCTACGCACTGGTCGGCTTCGGATTCGCCGCGGCGTATCTTGTGGGCCTTACTCTGTGGTGGCGACCCGCTCGCTAGACTCCTGCAAATGCCAAGTGACTCCCCCAAGCTGGTCTGGCTCGACGCAGAAATGACCGGCCTCGACCTCGAGGTCGACGAGCTGATTGAAGTTGCGGCGTTTGTCACCGACTACGAGTTGACCATCCTGGACGAAGGATTCCACGTCGTCATCGCCCCCAGCGCCCACGCGCTCGACCAGATGGGTGATTTTGTGCGGTCGATGCACACCGACTCCGGCCTACTCGACGAGCTCCCCGGCGGAGTGAGCCTGGAAGACGCTGAAGAGCGCTTGATGGACTACTTGCTTACCCACCTTCCTGAACCCAAAACAGCGCCTCTCGCAGGAAACACGATTGGCACCGACCGAGCGTTTCTCCAGCGGTATATGCCCCGNGTNCACGAGCACCTGCACTATCGAAANATCGACGTNTCCACGATTAAAGAACTGGCCAGACAGTGGTACCCGAAGATGTATTTCCAATCNCCGGAGAAAAACGGTGGCCACCGCGCACCAGCCGACATTCTGGAGTCCATCCGAGAACTCGCCTACTACCGTCAGGTGGCCTTTGTTCCCACTCCAGGCCCCTCCACCACGGAGATCAAGAAAATCAGTGACGCTGTGACCGAACAGTTCGNCTCTNGGCAGCTAGGCGACTAGGCGCTGTATTACACTGAATCTGCCCGTCATACGGGCGCATGGTGGGTATAGCTCAGCTGGTAGAGCGCCTGGTTGTGGTCCAGGAGGTCGCGGGTTCAAGCCCCGTTACTCACCCCATAGGTGCCACGGCAGGATGTGCCAAGGAGTAGCCGATGAGTCCAGAGTGGCCCGATCTGGAACAGTTCGAGCAGCTGGTCATCGAACAACTCGACGCCCTGCCCGATGCGATGGTTGAGAAACTCGACAACGTCGTCTTTCTTGCCCAGGACCGCCCGGACGNCGACGAANAGATTCTCGGCGTCTACGAGGGTGTNGCCCTCACCGAGCGGGGCGACTACGGATACGGCGAACTGCCCGACCGGATTGTCCTTTTCCGCGAGCCACTCATTGAAAAAGTCTCGTCACTGGATGAGTTGGCCCACGAAATTCACGTCACCCTGGTCCACGAAATTGCCCACTATTTCGGCCTCGATGACCAGCAGCTCCACGACCTCGGGTGGGCTTAAGTCCGGATAATCCTGTCGGCACGCTCCCAGGAGCGATGCTGNGCATAGAACCGGTCTTCCTGGAGGGCCCAGCGCGTCCACTGCGGGGCAAACATCTCCCCGTCTCTCGCCAGTGCGCGGTCTCGTCGCACCCCGGCGTCTGCCTCGAGCCAGTACCGATCGGTGGCGTGTGNAGCAGTCAGGGACGAAAGNGCCCCACACCCCTCGATCACCAAGGATGTCTCGGGGTGAATCTCCCTCACACCGCCTGGCTTGTTCATCAGCCAGTCCCACAGCCTCACCCGCGCCACCTGGCCTGCGCGCCACGGCAGGATGAGGTCGCGATAGGCCAACCNGTGNCCGGCGTCGAGCCCATCCCAGCCCGGATAGAGCTCGTCGAGACTGACAATCTGCCAGTCGGAAAACCTCTCCGACTGCGCCACCCAGTCACTCTTCCCCGCTCCTGAGCGACCATCGACGAGCACCAACTCCCTCGCGGTATCAGCCACCGTGATCACCGCCCACCCGCTCAGTCCGTGCGGACGACACCACCCAGACAACGGCNANGGCCGCNAGGATGAAGGCGCTGGCCGCAACCATCGCCATCCCCAGGTTTTCCCCACCCGGCCTCGACATCAGNCGAAACATCACCAGCGGCAGTGTTTGGTCGGAGCCGTAGGCGAGAAAACGGGCCGCACCAAACTCTCCCAACGACCCGAGGCTCACCACCGCGGCCGCGGCGGTGAGAGGACGGGCGAGACTGGGCAGTTCAATCAGCCCCGCGACTTGGAGGCTAGTGGCCCCATCAATCCGGGCGGCGTCGACGACATCTCGGGACAAGGACTTTCTCGCTGGAGAAATAATCTGAAACGCCAGGGGAACCAAGAAAATGGCTTGGACGACCGGGAGGACGACCCAGCTGCCCGCCACCGCCGGTGGTGCATAGCCGGAGAGGACCAGCGCGACAAGGCCCAATACGACAGGAGAGATGCCGATTGGTGCGAGCACCGCGAGTCCAACNCGCTTGGCGCTGAGCCACCACGCAATCACCATCGAGAGGGTGACCGCCACCAGGAGGTTGCGCATCGANTTGCCGAGCGCATCCACCACGCTCAGATTCAGAATGTCACGCGCCCCCCTCCCGGCTAAGTTGCTGATGTTGTCCACCAGCNCTGGACCCGCGGTCACCGCGCGGGAAAAGACGCCAGCGAGAAGCCAGCTAATGATTGCCAAAACCNNCAGACCCAGGGACATCCCGAGCACACTGCCGTGTGGGCGGGGAGNNCTCTCNCCNAAGAGAACCGTGGGGCGGGCCCCGAGCCTGGATGACACCAGAAAAAACGACACCGTGAGGAGAGTTTGGAGCCCCGCCAGCACTCCTGCGGTGGTCAGATNGAGNACCTGAAGTGCTGCCACCGCNATCGCNGTCTCAAGGGTCTGGATNGAGCCTTGTCCGAGGGTCAGAATCAGTCCGTAACTGGTCGCCGAATACAGACCCACCAGCAGTCCGGCAGCACTCAGCGCCGGCAGTTGCTGGGGAAACTCGATCAGCCGCCTGATCTGACCATGGGAGGCGCCGTCGAGTGAGGCGGCTTCCACCTGCTCCCGGGGCACGAGAGACGCCGCCGTCACCACGGCGATAAATCCGGTATTCATCAGTGCATGGGCGCCGATGATGGCCAGTGTGGCGGCACGGGAGTCGTCCAATGCACCCCCGACAAGGGAGCGAACGGACAGGCCAATCAAAAAAGCGGGTAACAGAAACGGCACCAGCAGCACACTGGTGACCAGTTTCTTCGTCCGTCGTAATGACGCTAGCCACAGTCCCACTGGGTAACCAAGAAGCACTGTCACGACCGCACTGACTGAGGCAATCAGCGCGGTCGTGACAAATAGCTCGAGGTTAGTCAGCGAACACCTCGGTCCAGTCTGCTAACCACTGCTCGCGGTTGGCGTTGATATCGAGATCGTCACCGACCGTCGAGCGTGCGGGAGTCGCAAACTCGGCCCAGGACTCGGGAATGGTTATGCCCTCTACCGCTGGGTAGACATACATCGCCTCCGGAACCGACTCTTGGAAGGCCTCTCCCCGCATGAATTCGACGAGAGCAGCCGCTCCCTCCGGATTATCTGACCCGGCAATGACTCCGGCGTATTCGGTCTGGCGGAATCCCTCCTCCAGCAACGCCCGGGTTCCCGGGCGACCGTCTTCGCCGACCTCCGCCGAGGGCGACGAGCAGTAGCTCAAGACGATCGGAAACCCTCCGTCATACCGGGTGAAGTCCGAGAAATACGCGTCTTCCCAGGAGCCCGCGACTTTTACGTCGTTGTCTCTCAGCTCCGTCCAGAACAGGGAGACAGCGTCGTCACTTTCCAACGCTCCGTAGGTCGTGGCGAGGAAGGCAAGCCCCGGTGAGGAGGTGTTGGGGTTGGTGACCACCGTGAGCCCTCGGTAGTCCTCCTCAGTCAACTGTCTCCAGCTCTCTGGTGGGGTCAGACCCGCCTCATCGAACCAGGCGATGTCGTAGTTGAAGCACACGTCGGAGTAATCAATCGCCGACGGGGTTGACGCAAACACACCCTCGTCATCGGCCCGGCCGTAAAAGGTGTTGTCGATTCCAAAAAACGCATCCGCGACGGGAGCGTTTTTTGTGAGAATCAACTGATTGGTCAGCGCGCCCGTATCGCCCAGCCGAATAATCTCCAGGTCATACCCGGTGTCCGTTTCGAATTGGTCGATCAGGTCATCGCTGATGACGAAGGAATCGTGCGCGGCGAGGCGCACGAGTGTGTTTTCTGGTNCTGCGCACCCAGCCACAAACATCAGGCTGGCTGCGAGTAGCGCGATTTTCTTCATGTCGTGCCTTTCGTAGTGTGAATACGGGGGCACGGGATGAGGTCCTCCCTGCGCCGGCATGACCCGGATCAGGTTCGACGGTCGAAGCTACGCTTCCTCTCAGCCCTTTCGGACTCCCGTGTTGGGCAGAAGTTTAGCGAAGATCAATCCGTGGAAGTTTGAAGGGTTGGCGTTGGCTCANCTGNTGACTCCAGCGCAAGCCTTTTCCAACCGGATAGAGAGCGAGATACACCCACGCCGGCGCGCGNAGGCGACGCTTGCGAATGCCGTGGTGGCGATAGGTGGTGTCGAAACGCTGGACGTAGTCGTAGAAATCCTTCGGGGTGCCGTCGATTCTCCTGGCAGACATTCCCGCCACCATGTCCGAGCTGTAGACGGCTTTGAACCCCTGGTCATACAAATGCACAGACAGATCAATATCTTCAAACATCTCCCGGTCGGCATCCAGGCAGATTTCTCCCCGCACCGCCTGCCACGCCTCCCGGCGAAGAGCCATGTTCGTTCCGAAAAGGAATTTGTAACTGGTGGCGAGGCGGAAGATTGCTTTTCGCACCGTGTCATCGGCCCGGGCCATATACCGCCGCAGGGGCATGTCGTAGTAGATGACCGGCCCGGTGGCCGCGTCGACTTTTTTATCCGAAAAGACCTGCTGAACTTTTTCCACCCAGTCGGGCTCCAGCAGAGTATCGGCGTCGATCCGGCCGATGATGTCGCTGGTGACCGCGTCAAAGCCCATATTCCTCGTCGGGGTAATCCCCTGTTCTGATTCCTGCCGGAGCACCCGTATGGGGGCCTCCGGATTGGCCTGAATCATCTCCTGCAAAATCGCTGTTGTCTGATCGGTCGAGCGGTTATCGACCACGATGATTTCGTTCGCCGCCACGGTCTGGCCGAGGGCGGCAGTGACACACGCCCGAATGGTTTCTTCTTCGTTATAGGCGGGGATCACAATCCCGATCGTGACCGGCCCGGTCACTCGACCACCACGTCTTTCACCATCAGCTGCACGACCACCGACCCACCTTTAGTGGACTGGGTGTCGAGATCGCGAAAGCCTTCCCGGTGGTGAAACGCGAGGCTTTGTGGATTCGGTGGCTCCAGATTTACCTCACACGTCACGGCAGGAATTCCGAGACGTCTCGCTTCATCCTCCACCGCGCGGTAGAGAACCCTGCCGATACCCGCGGAACGGGCAGCCTCATCGACAAAGACGCGGTCGATATAAAAGTGCTGGTCAAAGGTTTCTTCGAAATATCGGTAATTCTCCGAGTGATACTCCGCCCCCGGACTCACCGTAATGACGGCGCCNTGGACGNCNCCGTTGCCATCTTCTGCGACCACTGACCACTGAGAGACTTCCAAAAGCTCCGCCATCGACTCCAGGGTTTCGGTCGGGACAGCTGGTGCCGCCTGGTTATTCAGCTCGAGAAGTCTGGGGTGGTCAGCGGCAGACACCGGTCGCAAAGCGACAGTAAGGGGGGTAGCACCTGCGCCGTCAGTCACGGCGTCATCGTAGCAACCGGAGTTACCAGCCCCAGGTTCCCGGTGCTCCCTTAAACGGGCCGGAGACCCTGGAGGTGATCCAGCCTCCATAGAAGTCGCCCTCTTGGGCCTGAACCTTCTCGCCGTTTACGGTGACGTCCTCGAAAAGACCGGGATAGACCGCCACATGGTCAGCAAGCGCTTGGTAGTCACGGTGAACTTGGGGATACCACCACGCAGCCCGGGGAAAGCGCGTNCCGCCAATCACCACATCGGCGTAGCTGGCGACACCTTTAAATTCGCACATCGTCTGCCCCGCAACCGGCTCCAGTGTGCCCTCCGTGAAATCTGCGCGGGGAATGTAATACGTCGGGGGGTGGCTCGTTTCCAGGATGCGAATCGTGTTGGTCGATTCGCACAGCACCTCACCACCGTGAATAATCCGGACGTGATCGTCGACGGGGTCCATTGCCGGTGGTCGTGGATAATCCCAGACCGACTCTGTTGCTGCCTCTGCACTCATGAGCTCGCTCCTCCTGGTGGCTGAGACTACGCGCCNGANAACNNGCTTGGCTTAGAACTTCCTCACAAACTCAGGCAGGGGACCATTTGACCACTAGGCTTATCGAGCGTTGGTAGGCCCTGAGGGCTCTGCGGTGTAGCGGGTGAAAGTANCTTGTTGCCACGGGGAACCTGGTGGGACGAGTCGACGAGGAGAGTCGCCCATTGACTCTCCGGCACCACCCCCGAAANACAGTTAGGAATACACATGGCAACCGGAACCGTGAAATGGTTCAACGCCGATAAAGGTTATGGGTTCATCACCCCCGATGATGGCGGAGCTGACGTCTTCGCTCACTTCAGCGCGATCCAGTCTTCTGGATACCGCTCCCTTGAAGAAAACCAAAAAGTCGAATTCGACGTCACGGAAGGCCAGAAAGGCCCCCAGGCGGAGAACATCACTCCGCTCTAACCACGAACGGATTGCTCCACAGCCAGCCTTCGGGCTGGCTGTGGTGTTTTCAGGCCNNATCCGNCTGCCTCTACACTGGGGCGGATGCAACCGCTCAGTCCGGAGCAAATCAGAGACTCCATCGTCAATGTGGACGAGGACGAACGCATCGAGATTCCTCTTCCTGGTCTGCACGAGACGATTTGGGAGGAGCGGGAATTTCTCGGCTGGCGCGATCCCAAACGCCCCCACCGTGGATATCTCGTGTTNTGGGAAGACGACACTCCCCGCGGGGTGTGTGTACGAGCCGCCGAGACCCCCATGCCCGCCGGACGCCCGGCGATGTGTTCGCTCTGTCACACCCAGCAGCCGGCTCCTCAGGTGAGTCTGTTTGTCGCACCAAAAGCCGGGGCACCTGGTCGAAACGGTGACACCGTCGGCACCTACCTGTGCCGGGATTTAGCCTGTCCGTCGCTTCTTCGGCGAAAATCTGACGAACAATCCCGACCGGTACACAGCGAGCACACCCGAGAATTGATTGCAGCAGGAATTACGAAACGTCTCGCCGGGTTTACTGCCCGTGTCGTCGGCCGCTAGCGCTGCTCGGAGCGGCCCAGCACCACAATGGGAATCACGAAGGCGAGGCAGGCCGTGAGAATCCCGGCAGCAAACAGCGGGGCTGCCCACACCTCCGGCACCACAAACGAATAGGTAAACATCGGGAACGATGCCAAGAAGATGATGAATGACAGGACAAAGAGGAAAATATTCATCGTGCCNCCAGTATTCCANACCTCACCTGGCGTCTGATGGCACGCTNGAAGGGGCGCAATCGGCTGCGCAACATCCAAATCACGGGCTGGACCGCCCTGTCTCTCCTGCTCACCACACTGGCCATGTTTGCCGCGTGGGGTGCGAGCCCTCACCCCACTGACCGCGCCGTGCTGATGGAGGTCTACCAGCGCGCCGATCTCCAGGTCACCACCACGGACGACCTCCTCGTGTTGCGCCCCGCAACGACGTCCGGCCCTCTGACCGGGGACGTGTTGGTCTTCGTCCCAGGAGCCAGAGTTGACCCCCATGCCTACGCCGGACGGTTTGCCGACTTTGTGGCGGAGTCGGGCATGACTGTCGCGATCCCGCGCCCCTGGCTTAATTTGGCACTGCTGGATCCTCGCGGACTCGACGAGATGGTCTCCCTCCAGACTGACGAGCGAATCGTCGCCGTCGGTGGCCACTCGATGGGTGGGGTATCGGCCTGCCAGAAAGCCCCCGACACACCGGCCACCACCTTGGTGCTGTTTGCCGCCTACTGCGCCGAGGGTTCGACACCAGAGGAACTGTCTGTTCTGAGTGTGTGGGGCAGTAACGATCGGTTAATTACCGAAGAAGACCGGCAAGAAGGACTCTCCCGGCTTCCCTCTGACGCCGTGTCCATCACGATTGAGGGCGCGACCCACGCGCTCTTTGGCGACTATGAACCGCAAGCCGGTGATGGGAACCCAGAGATTTCGGCCGAGGACATGACCGCACTGCTGACCGAGGCTCTGACAGAGTTCCTGGCGAACTAGCCCTGCGCGCGCTCCAAAATCAGCTCTCGCACCCGCTGGGCGTCAGCCCCACCGCCCATGCTCTTCATCACCTGACCGATAATCGCACCGGCTGCTTGAACTTTGCCGTCTCGAATTTTGTCCAAGACATCTGGTTGGGCGGCAAGCGCCTCATCAATGGCGGCAATCAGCGCTCCGTCATCGCTCACGACCGCCAATCCACGGGCNGNNATNACNTCAGNGGCTGATCCCTCACCGGCCACAATNCCCAGCAGAACCTCGCGCGCCAGTTTGTCGTTGACCGTTCCCGCGACTACTTCGGATTCCAAGTCAGCCACCTGCTCCGGAGTCGCAAGGGACTCCGCCGGGACTCCCTGTTCGTTGGCCATCCGGGAGAGCTCGCCAAGCCACCACTTTTTCGCAGAAGCGGGTGAGCACCCCGCCGCGACCGTCTGCTCCACAACCGTCAGCAAGTCGGCATTGATGAGTGCCTGGAAATCAGTGTCTGCCAGCTGCCAGGCCTCCCGCAGCCGGCGTCTCCTGGTGACTGGTGCCTCGGGAAGTTCCGCACGAATACTCTCCACCCACTCCGAATCCGGGGTGACGGGCAGGAGGTCTGGCTCGGGGAAATAGCGGTAGTCGTCGGCGTCAGATTTGGGGCGTCCAGGGCTTGTCTTTCCGGTGTCTTCGTGCCAATGTCTGGTTTCTTGGACAATGGTTTTTCCATCGCGCAGNAGCGTGGCTTGCCGTCGGATTTCGTAGATCACCGCCCGTTCGATAGAGCGGAACGAGTTCACGTTTTTGGTCTCCGACCGGGTNCCAAAGGTGTCTGAGCCTTTNGGCATGAGCGACACATTGGCATCGCAGCGCAGATTGCCCCGTTCCATTCGTGCCTGNGAGACGCCAAGGCCCAGAACGATGTCTCGAATTGTTTGNACATACGCGCGAGCAAGCTGCGGAGCTTTTTCGCCGGAGCCCACGATGGGCCTGGTCACAATCTCCACAAGAGGCACCCCGGCACGGTTGTAGTCGACGAGGGAATACTCGGCGCCTTGAATACGGCCGGTCTGGCCTCCGACGTGGGTGAGTTTTCCCGCATCTTCTTCCATATGCGCCCGNTCAATCTCCACCGTCCAGAGNGTCTGGTCATCCAGCTCAACCTCGACCTGGCCGTCGTGGGCGATGGGCTCGTCGTATTGNCTGATTTGGTAGTTCTTCGCCAAATCCGGGTAAAAGTAGTTTTTCCTGGCAAACCGGGAGCTCAGCGCAATCTCACACCCCAACGCCAAACCCAAAGCAATACTCGAGCGCACGGCGTCGTGATTCACCACCGGCAGGCTTCCTGGCAGCCCCAAACACACAGGCGAAATCGCGGTGTTGGGCGCGTAATCCTCGAGTGAGGCAGCCGGGTTGGGCGCGGGAGAAAACATTTTGGTCTGCGTGTTCAATTCGACGTGGACTTCCAGTCCAATGACGGGATCGAACTGCTCCAGTGCCTCTTCTACGCTCACGAGGTTCATGTCTGAGNTCCTGCCCGGTCTGCTCCAGGCTCTGGAACCAGCTCCGACACGTGCGAGCCATCTCTCTCTCGCACCAGTGCCTCCAGCGCAGCGCCCACTTCATAGAGGCGCCGATCCTGGAATGCCGGCGCCATCACCTGGACACCCACCGGCAGCCCGTCCTCGGGTGCGAGTCCCGCCGGGAGGGAGAGCCCTGGAACCCCGGCTAAGTTCGCGGGGATGGTGGTGAGGTCGTTGGCATACATCGCCAACGGGTCATCCAACTGCTCGCCTAACCGAAAGGCCGTGGTCGGGGCTGACGGGGTCAACAACACATCGACAGATTCGAAGGCTTTTTGGAAGTCGCGTTGAATCAGGGTTCGCACCTGTTGGGCGGAGCCATAGTAGGCGTCGTAGTACCCCGCGCTGAGGGCGTAGGTGCCGAGGATGATCCGTCGTTTCACTTCGTCGCCAAAGCCCGCTTCGCGGGTGGCGGCCATGACGTCCTCGACAGTCACCTGCCCAGACTCCGGGGTCACTCGCATCCCAAAGCGGACCGAATCGTACTTGGCGAGGTTGCTGGACGCTTCGGCGGGCAGGATTAAGTAGTAGGCGGCAACGGCATAGTCGAAGTGCGGGGCCTCAATATCGACAATCTCTGCGCCGTGTTGTTCGGCGAGCTCTAGCATCTGCGTGAAGCGCTGNCGCACCCCTGGCTGAAATCCGTCGGTGTCGAGCTGCACCACTCGGCCGATTTTCAGGCCCTTCAGNTTTGGCGACGCCGANGCGGCCAGGGCCGCTTCCGCCATCGACGGCCACGGGTCGGGAATCGAGGTGGAGTCGTGCCGGTCGTAGCCAGCAATCACATCGTGCAGCAGGGCGGTGTCGACGACTGTGCGGGCGACTGGTCCGACCTGGTCGAGAGACGAGGCCAGCGCAATGACGCCATAGCGGCTGACTCCCCCGTAGGTGGGCTTCATCCCGACGGTGCCGGTCAGTGCGGCTGGCTGACGAATGGACCCGCCCGTGTCACTCCCCAGCGCCAGTGGCGCTTCGAAGGCGGAAACGGCCGCAGCCGATCCCCCTCCTGAACCGCCGGGGACGCGCTCGAGGTCCCACGGGTTTTTCGTCGGGCCATATCCGGAGTGCTCCGTGGACGAGCCCATCGCGAACTCATCCATATTGGTTTTACCGAGAGCCACCATGCCGGCCTCGCGGTATTTCTTCACGACGGTCGCGTCGTAGGGAGGAACCCAGCCTTCGAGAATTCTGGAGCCAGAGGTCGTCGGCATGTCCATCGTGCAGAGCACGTCTTTCACTGCAAGCGGCAACCCCGCCGTGGCAGGGAGGTCTTCTCCTGCCTGGCGCTTCTGGTCAATGGCATCGGCAGTGTCCCTCGCCGCTTGGTTGACGTGCAGGAAAGAGTGCACCGCACCATCGACCTGGTCAATCCGGGCGAGGAATGCGTCGGTTACTTCTCGGGCCGAGACCTCCCTCGATGCCAGCAGCCCCTGCAAGTCGACCGCGGAGAGCCGGTGGAGCTCGCTCACTCTTCCTCTCCCAGGATGGCTGTCACGCGGAAGCGTGACCCATCGTGGTCAGGAGCGCCGGCGAGCGCTTGCTCTGTGGTCAGTGTGTCGCCGACGACGTCGTCGCGGGAGACGTTTCCGAGTGGAATCGGGTGACTCGTCGGCTCCACATCATCTGAGACCACTTCGTTGACCTTTTCGACTGCTCCCACAATGGCGCCGAGTTCCGTGGTGAGCCGGGTGACTTCCGACTCGTCGAGAGCGATACGGGCAAGACCTGCCAGATGGCGAACGGTATCGGGAGTGATGTCAGACATGACCCCAACAGTGTAGAGGGGGAAGCTCCGCCTAGGAGCCCTCCAGCAGGCGAAGACCGTCGGTTAAGAGCTCGGAAAAACGTGCCTGGTCGAGCACGGGAACACCGAGGGACTCTGCTTTGGACTGTTTCGATCCGGCACCGGGACCAGCCACCACCACGGTGGTGTTTTTGCTGACGCTCGAGACAGGCTGGCCGCCGGCCCGTCGCACAGCTTCTTCGGCGTCATCGCGGGAGTAGCCATCAATGGTCCCGGTTACGACAACTTTGGCCCCGGCCAGCGGGCCGTCGCCTCCTACTACCGACGCCGTCCAGTCAGGATCCACAAAACTGACCCCGGCCTCACGCCACGATCGAAGAATGTCTTGGTGCCAGTCCACCTCGAGCCACTCGGTAATGGACTGCGCAATCGTGGGGCCGACTCCGTCGATGTCCGAGAGTTGCTCGGTGNTGGCATCTTCAATGGCTGCCAGTGAGCCAAAGTGGCTGGCAAGCGCCCTAGCGGCCACCGGGCCCACATGTCGAATATTCAAACTCACCAGAAAACGCCAGAGAGGCTTTTGTTTGGCTGCCTCTAGTTGTTCGATCAGTTCGATTGCCGCTTTGGACGGGACCTCTGTGTCGGTGCCGGAGAAACCACGAATCGAGGCTGGATCGTCTTTGGCACGCCGGCGGCGAAACGGAGCCAAGACAAGGGGTTCACCCGATTCCGGATCGACCCGTGGCTCTCCGGTATCTGCGTCTCGTGGTTGATAGGTCACGGGGAAGAGGGCATCCACAGTAAGAGCAAAGAGCCCGGCCTCGCTCGTCAGAGCGGGATCCATGGGTGCCACCGGTTGGGTCAGGGCGAGGGCACTGACTTCGCCGAGGCCTTCGATATCCAACGCCCCCCTCGAGCCGATGTGTTCGATACGTCCTCGGACTTGTGCGGGGCAGCTTTGTTGATTGGGACAGCGCAGGTCAATATCGCCCTCTTTTTGTGGGGCGAGAGTGGCCCCACANTCTGGGCAGGTGGTGGGCATCTGGAAGGTTCGCTCGCTACCGGTGCGCTTTTCTACGACAGGGCCCAACACTTCGGGGATCACGTCCCCTGCTTTTCGAATGACGACGTGGTCGCCGATGAGGACCCCTTTTGCTTTCACCACGTCTTGGTTATGCAGTGTGGCGCGNTCGACTTCGCTCCCGGCTACCGTCACCGGGTCCAACACGGCATACGGTGTCGCCCGACCGGTCCTGCCCACACTGACCACAATGTCGCGCAGCACGGTGGTGACTTGTTCGGGAGGGTATTTATACGCCACCGCCCAGCGCGGNGCGCGGGACGTGGCCCCGAGCTCTCGCTGGGTTTCCCAGGAGTCGACTTTGATGACGATGCCGTCGATTTCGTAGTCCAGGTCGTGGCGCTTCTGCCCGAGCCGCGAAATAAACTCGAGCACCCCGTCGACGTCGTCGTGAACCTCGGCGTATTCCGACACGGGAAGCCCCCATGAGCG
The DNA here is from genome assembly GCA_002172585.1 of Cellulomonadaceae bacterium TMED98. GTDB lineage: Bacteria > Actinomycetota > Actinomycetes > Actinomycetales > Microbacteriaceae > Pontimonas. The sequence goes on from NHEZ01000008.1 coordinate 13,681, forward strand.
AAGAAGCTCATACATCTCACTTTGTGTGGCCACCGACGGCTCTGGCCAGGCGCCGATGCCGTGGACGACGACNTTCAGCGCGGTCATCCGTGCCAGTGCTGCCTCGCGTTTTACCGCGGTGCGGCCTTCTGTTTTCAACCGGAGCGTGCCAGACGCCGCATTTCGTGGATTGGCAAAGACCCGCTCCCCCGCCTCGGCCAGAGCCTGGTTCATCTGGTGAAATACCTCCACCGGAAAAAACACTTCGCCTCGAATTTCGACGAGCTCTGGGTGGCCAGAGCCCGTCAGGGTCAGGGGAACGGCGGGCACGTGGTGGATGTTCTCGGTGACGTCCTCGCCGGTGATGCCATCNCCCCTGGTCGCCGCGCTGGTTAAGCGACCTGATTCNTAGCGGAGGTTGATGGCGAGGCCGTCAATTTTTGGTTCACACAGAAACCGCATGTCCGAGGCCACGGGTCGTACNCGCTCCACCCACTGGCGCATTTCGTCATCGGAAAAAACATTGTCGAGGCTGTACATCCGCTCGGCGTGACGGNCCGGCGCAAACAGCGTGGAGGTTCCCGAGCCCACAAACTGCGTCGGCGAATCATCTTTGTGAAACTGCGGAAATTCTGTCTCGAGCCGTTCGAGCTCAGCGACGAGTGCGTCATATTCNGCGTCGTCGGCGAGGAGCTCGTTGCGGGCGTAGTAGGCCTCCCGAAGGGCAATTACGCGGGCGGTGAGCTCGTCGATTCGCGCGCGTGCCGCCTCCTGATCCACCCCTCCAGAGTAGTTCAGGCCCCTGTCACCAGGGCGGGTCATCCGCCAGTTAGTACGGCTGGTCTTCCGGCAGTCCCGTGCGCAATTCGGNCGGCAGATGACCCAAATCATTGTGGGTCACCAGCACAGCGGGTTTGGCCGTGCGGACTCGGATAATGGTCAATCCGCAGTTGGCCTGGTTAATCCCCATCCATCGCCACGGAGGCGATCCAAAGACTTCGCGGACAAACCATGCGATCACGAAGTTGTGGGTGATGAGCAACTCGTGGGTTTCGTCTTTTCTCACCGATAGCCACTCCGCGGTGGCATCGGCCATCTGGGCTTCACCGGCTTGAATTTCTTCCTCGCTCACCCCNCCAAAAAANGGCTCAAAGGCCGAGGGCATATCGGGNCTGGGGCCGTGTGGAATGCAGTCCATCAACAGCGCAGAGGGCTCTGGGCTGAGGGCAGGGAATCGCTCCGACATCGCATCGGCGGTTTCGACAGCGCGTTGTAAGGGGGAGGTGTGGACGTGGGTGAAGGGCACCCCGCTCAGGCGCTCGGCCACCAGTTGGGCTTGGCGTTGGCCGCGTGCGGAGAGCGGGCCGTCGTCGACTCCGTATTCGGCGTCTACTTGCTCGCCGTGTCTGACCAGATACAAATACCGAGACACAGGGTCCCACCTTCGGTGATTCCGGAATGGTGCGGAGTACTCGACTGACGACTCTAGTCTGCTACGGACTGCCCGACGGACTCAAGGGCTGATTCCTCCACAGCCCCCACCGCCACGGCAGACAGTGGCTGGCTCGTAATCTCCTGGGCGAGTGCCTGAACATCGGCCACGGTGACCTGATCCAGGCGGCGCATGGCCTCATCGCGGTCAACAAACTCGCCTAAGTGAATTTCAGAGCGGCCCAATCGCACCATCCGAGCATCGGTGTTTTCCAACGCCAAAGACGTCGCTCCCTGGAGGTTCCCGAGAGTGCGAGCAAGCTCTTCGTCGGTGATCCCCTCACTGGCGATATCGGAAAAAATCTCCTTCATCACCGAAATCACGGTCGGGACGTGCGTCGGGCCGGTCCCCGCCGCCATACCAAAAAGCCCCTGATCTGAGTACTGGCTGGCGTAGGCATAGACGCTGTAGGCGAGACCACGCTTCTCACGAACCTCTTGAAACAGCCTGGACGACATTCCGCCGCCCAGGACCGTGGCCAACACTCCTGCGGCCGGCCGCCTGGGGTCTGTTTGGGTAAGCCCCGGGGTGCCGAGCACCACCATGGCCTGCTCAAGCGGACGGTGCACGGTGCGACGCTGTGGTGAGGCGGTGAGATCCTGGCGGGCAGTCTCCCGGCGCGGAACAGGTGCGGATGTGGTGTGTAGTGGCCAGCCATACTCCTGGAGGGCGCGGAGGACCTGGTCGACCACCCGATCGTGATCGAGCGCTCCCGCGACCGTGACTACGAGCTCTTCGGGGCGGTAGTAGCGCTGATAGTGGGAGACCACTTGGTCACGAGAGGCGGCTTCGATGGTCTCCGGCGTCCCCCCGATGGGTCTGCCCAGAGGATGGTCGCCGAGAACAGCTTCGGTCAGCCGTTCGTGGGCAACATCGTGGGGGTCGTCATCGGCCATGGCGAGTTCTTCCAAAATGACACGACGTTCGACGTCGAACTCGCTCTCGTCAATAAGCGAGGACGAGACCATGTCGGCCAGAACCTCAATGGCCATGTCGACGTCGCGGTCCTGGACTTTCGCGTAGTAGCAGGTGTGTTCTTTGGCGGTCATGGCATTGTGCTCGCCCCCGACCCGGTCAAAGGCCACGGCAATATCCATCGCGCTTCGTCGTGGGGTGCCCTTAAACAGCAGATGTTCCAGAAAGTGCGTCGAACCGTAGGCAATACGGTCCTCGTCACGGCTTCCCACGGCCACCCAGAAGCCCACAGAGGTACTGGCAGCGCCCGGCACCCACTCGGTCAGGATGCGAAGCCCCGAGGGGTGCACGGTGCGCCGTAGGCGCGCCCCCTGACTAATGGTCTGATCGAGAGCGGGCTGGTCGAGCGGGAGAGAAATTCCAGTTGGCATGAGCTCCGAGCCTACTGGGAACGACCGACACGGGCTCCGGGCAAGAATTGAGGAGAAATGCCGAATGGGCCGGAGCCGAAGCTCCGACCCATTCGGTGTGAAGGTACTTAGGCCTTCTTGGCTGCGGCGACCGCAACCATTCCGAACCCAACCTTGTTGAGCACGTCGGCAATGACGTACACGATGGCTGCAAGAGACACAGCCATGGTCACGTCGGCGCCACCAATCTTCATGAACTCCTCGATGGAGGTTCCGATTGGGTAGATCATCCAGCCGAAGAACACGAAGCGGCGCATGACCTTNACCGCGTTAGCGGCGTAGTCAGGCATACCGTCGAGCTTCACCTGGAAGACGGCCCAGACGATGTAGAGCCACGCTGCCGAGGAGATGAGGAACATCACCCAGTTGTAGAGCGATCCCTCAGCCTCGCTGACCTCACCGAGGTATCCGGTGACGATCATGATGATGTCGGCGACGACGATACGGGTCACAAAACCCTTGGTCGCGGCACCGGCAATTGCCACAATCAGACCGAACTCCACCAGCAGAAGCGGGGTGGTGAGCAGCCAGTCAATGTAGCGGTACGGCATCGTTGCAGCAACATCACCAGCGGACTGGTCAAAGAAGCCGACAAAGTCGGTCATGATCCAGTACATAATCGCGGCGATGAAGGTAATCAGTCCTGCGTAAGTAGCAGCCATGCGGTGCTCGGGCTTGATGTCATTGCGCTCGAGAACGAAGTACAGCGTTCCCGCGGCCATGGCCACAAAACCGAGCATGAAGAATGCCTGCGTAATTGCGAGCAGATCCATTGTTCTCCCTCGAAAGGTTTTCTCTTATTTCTTATCCGCCCGCCGCCACGACGGAATGTCGGCGGGTGGGTGGGGGACTGAGCCCCCGGTGCGACAGCACCGTTTCCACTCGGCACCGTTGCTGTAGCGGCATCAGGTTACCCCGAATTNGACCGTCCCGGTGACGGAAACGGCACAATTCCTCTCCCGAAACAACGGGCACTCTTTTGTTGGTTGCCCACAATAAGCCTGTGGATAACCTCCGACACGCCGATGGGGCGGCCGAAGCCGCCCCATCAGAGTCACTAACGCCCGGAATTAGCCGTCTTCTGGCTCCGCCTGCTCGGACGAGTCATCGTCCAACACGGGGCTCAGTGAGAGCTTGCCGCGGTCATCGATTTTGGTGATTTCCACCTGAATCTTCTGCCCCACCGACACGACGTCTTCGACGTCTTCGACGCGCTTGCCCCCTGCGAGCTTGCGCAGCTCGGAGATGTGCAGCAGTCCGTCTTTGCCAGGAAGCAACGAGATGAACGCACCAAAGGTCGCGATCTTGACGACCGTGCCGAGATACTGCTCTCCCACCTCCGGGTTCACCGGGTTGGCAATCGCGTTCACACGAGAGCGTGCGTCCTCCGCGATCGTGCCATCGGTCGCACCGATGTAGACGGTTCCGTCGTCCTCAATCGAAATCGAGGCGCCGGTCTCATCTTGAATCGCGTTAATCGTCTTACCCTTCGGACCGATCAGCTCACCGATCTTGTCTTCTGGGATCTGGACACTGATCACGCGAGGAGCCGTCGGCGCCATCTCGTCGGGCTCGGAAATCGCCTGGTTCATCACCTCGAGGATGGTGAGCCTGGCTTCTTTGGCCTGGTCGAGTGCTCCTGCCAACACACTGGCGGGAATTCCATCCAGTTTGGTGTCGAGCTGGATAGCGGTGATGAAGTCCTTGGTGCCAGCGACTTTAAAGTCCATGTCACCTAAAGCGTCTTCTGCTCCGAGGATGTCGGTGAGCGCGACGTAGCGCATTTCGCCCTCTACCTCGTCACTGATGAGTCCCATCGCGATACCCGCGACAGCAGCACGCAGCGGCACACCCGCGTCAAACAGCGACAGCGTCGACGCACACACCGATCCCATCGAGGTCGAGCCGTTTGACCCGAGAGCCTCAGAGACCTGCCGGATGGCGTAGGGGAACTCGTCCCTGGTGGGCAGCACCGGCACTAACGCGCGCTCGGCGAGGAAGCCGTGGCCAATTTCGCGACGCTTCGGCGTTCCCACCCGACCGGTTTCACCGGTCGAATACGGCGGGAAGTTGTAGTGGTGCATGTAACGCTTGCTCGTCACGGGGCTCAGCGTGTCTAGCTGTTGCTCGAGCTTCAGCATGTTCAAGGTGGTGACACCGAGAATCTGTGTCTCCCCACGCTGGAACAGTGCCGAGCCGTGGACCCGGGGCAGTACTTCCACCTCGGCGTCCAACCCACGGATTTGCTCCGGGGTGCGCCCGTCAATACGGATGCCCTCGGTCAACACACGGTGTCGCATAATGCGCTTGGTCACCGACTTATAGGCAGCAGAGACTTCGCCCATCGCGTGGTCGCCCAGTTCACCGGCGTCCACTTTGGCCTGAATCTGCTCTTTCACCCGAGACTTCAGCTCGTCGTCTTTGGTCTGACGCTCGATTTTGTCGGCGACTTTGTAAACCTCGGCGAGTTCGGTCGCGGCCAGGGCATCCACGGCCTGATAGACCTCGTCCGAGTAGTCGGCAAAGCGTGGGTAGTCCTCCACCTCTTTGGCGGCGGTCTTCGCGAGCTTTTCCTGCGCCTCAACCAGCTGCTTCAAAAACGGCTTGGCCGCTTCTAAGCCCTGCGCGACGACAGCCTCATCGGGCTTCGTGGCGCCTGCTTGGATCAGGTCCCAGCTGTGCTCGGTGGCTTCTGCCTCGACCATCATGATCGCGACGTCTTTACCGCCATCGACCACTCGGCCGGCAACCATGATGTCGAAGACCGCTTCGGTCAACTGTGAGGCCGTCGGGAACGCCACCCACTGGTCACCGATGAGTGCCATCCGGACTCCGGCAATCGGACCGCTAAAGGGCAGGCCCGAAATCTGAGTGGACGCGCTGGCCGCGTTAATCGCGAGCGCGTCATAGAACTCATCCGGGGCAATCGAGAGCACCGTGATCACGATCTGGACTTCGTTGCGAAGACCGTCAGCAAACGACGGGCGCAGCGGCCGGTCGATTAGACGGCAGACCAGGATCGCTTCTGTGGAGGGGCGTCCTTCCCGGCGGAAGAACGAGCCGGGGATTTTTCCGGCAGCGTATTGCCGCTCTTCCACATCCACCGTGAGAGGGAAGAAATCAAAGCCTTCCCGGGCATTTTTGCTGGCGCTGGTCGCCGAGAGGAGCATTGTCTCCTCGTCGAGGTAGGCCGCAACGGCCCCCTGCGCCTGTTGGGCAAGTCGCCCTGTTTCAAAACGAACGGTTCTGGTTCCGAATTTCCCGTTATCTAATACGGCTTCGGACCACGTAATGTCGTCACCTTCCATGAAGGGTGTTTCTCCTTATTCATCGTTGCACCGCGCCCAGGCATGCCTGCGCGCACACGCATCGAGAAGGACGTTTGAGAACTGGCCAACAGTAGAAGTGCACTGTGGGGGTTGCCCCTCAGTAGACCACCACCGGTGACCAGCGGGTTGTCTTTCGCGATGCGACTATGCAGTTTTTTTGTCGCGCACGACTGTGCGCCTGCTCNCACAGTAGCAGGCAGGGGGCGTATCGGGCCCTAGCGGCGGATATTGAGCCGCTCGATCAACGAACGGTAGCGCTCGATGTCGATGCGCTGGAGGTAGCCAAGCAGCCGGCGACGCTGTCCCACCAGGAGCAACAGGCCACGACGGGAGTGGTGGTCGTGCTTGTGGGTTTTCAAGTGTTCGGTCAGTTCGGTCACCCGGTGGGTCATCAGGGCAATCTGCACTTCGGGTGACCCGGTGTCACCGGGGTGGGTCTGATACTGCTCGATGATGGACTGCTTGACGTCTGGACTCATGCTCATGGCAGGACCCACTTTCTTTTCACTCGCTGCGCGGCGCCGACACCGGATGTGCAGGCTCTCTCTGTCCGCGGCCGTTACACGGCACAAGGGGCAATGCTAGCACTGGGCCCACGTTGACAGGAGCCTGCGCTTTCTGAGATACCCCAAACAGCCCCAAGGGTTGTTATCAACCTGTAATCATCTGGGGTCTTGACCCCGCCGCCTGCCAGCGCGACACTAATGNCAAGTTACTCGCCGCTCAGGAGAGCTGGAGGCATCGCCCCACCCCTGGGCGGCGAGGTTCTTTCTCAAGACTGGATCACCGTGTCACTAGGTGCCGTANTGGAGCCTGTCTCGTGCGTCGACTAAGTCCCCCACGAGCTGCTGTTCCCAATCGGGATCCCCGCGATACACGCCGCGCTCCACGCGGTGCCGGGTCAGGGCCAAACGAACAGCCACGTCAATAAAGCGGTCGAGAGGCTTTTTCAACCCTCGCTTCTTAGCCCATTTCAGGGCAACGACTCGGCCGGAGGCGGTGGTGAGAAACCCCAGTTCTTGGTCCAAAACCACGCCAGAGCCGGTGTAGAACCGGAGGTTGTCAAACAAAATACGTGCCTTTTGGCTGCGCAACCACCAGACCAACGCCACCGCACCAATAAACAGCGGCACTTGAATAAACAAGAAGTANGTATAGAACGACGAGACAAAGAACAAGGCACCATTCCAAAAGGCATGGAGCAGCACGGCGGGGATAAATCCCAGAACGAAGGCCCCCACGGCGAGACCTCGAACCCCACGCTCAGCGGCTCGACCGAGAGACAGGCCAATCAGGGCTGTGAACATGACGTGGGCAAACGGCGACATCACTCCCCGCACCACAAAGGTCTCGACAAACACATTGCTGCCCTGACTGATGGCGGCACCGAAATACAGGATGTTCTCGCTAAAGGCGAAGCCCGCCGCTGACCACGCGGCGTACACCACGCCGTCGATGGGGCCGTCGAAGCGTTGGCGGCCAAACCAAAACACCACCCACACAGCGAGTCCTTTGCCAAACTCCTCCACCAGGGGCGCTTGAACCGCTGCACCGAGGAAGGTTTCGACCCCGTCTGGGCTTCCCGCGAGCGGCGTCTCACTCCACACCCACTGATCGACTCCAAGCGCAATGACGACGGCCACTCCCGCACCAAACAAAAAGGCAAAAGCCGTCGCAGCGGGAGGTTCTGGTTCAAACCGGTCGACCCAGCGAATACCGGCAATCACAATGCCCAGTGGCACAAGCGCCACCAGAGCTGAGAGCACCAGCAGTGGCCCACCCAGATTTCCCGCCAACGTATCCACCACGGCCAGAGAGGCCAGGCCCACCACCACAAACCCCAGCACCGCCAGGATGCTGAGAACAAGCGAGCGCAGAAACCGACCCGTGGAGCCGCGAGGAGAGCGAGGAGCCATCCGTTTGAGACTAGTCGGCGTTACTGACCTCAGGAAGGACGATTGCTGTCGTCTCATCCAGGACACCGCTTAACCGCTTAGGCGAGAGCGCCCGGTTCAACTCCTCCTCGGTCATCAGCCCCTGCTCCAGCACGAGGTCGCGAATGGACCGGTTGCTATGGAGTGCTTCGTGGGCAAGCTTGGCCGAGAGTTGGTAGCCAAGCTCAGGAGTGAGGGCCGTCACCACGCCCACACTGGATTCCACTTGCTGCCGCAGCCGGTCTTCGTTGGCCGTAATTCCATCCACACAGTTTTCTCGGAGCGTCACACAGGCTTTGGTCATCCACATCAGCGACTGAAGAATCGACGAGGCGATAATCGGCTCAAAAGCGTTGAGCTGCAGTTGGCCGGCTTCTGAAGCAGCACACACCGTGGCATCGGCGCCCACAATCGAAAACGCCACCTGGTTCACCACTTCAGGAATTACCGGGTTTACCTTGCCCGGCATAATCGACGAGCCCGCCTGTTGGGCTGGCAGATTAATCTCACCCAATCCTGCTTGGGGGCCGCTGGAGAGCAACCGCAGGTCGTTGCAAATCTTGGACAGTTTCACTGCAAGTCGTTTCAGTGCACCGCTGAGCGTCATAAACACCCCGGTGTCGCTCGTGGCCTCAATGAGGTCAGGCGCTGTCCGCACCGGCAGACCGGTGATTTCTTCGAGATGGGCTCTGACCACCTCGGGGTACCTGGAGTCGGCAGTGATCCCCGTGCCAATCGCGGTCGCGCCCAAGTTGATTTCACACAGAAACGGAATCACCTCTTCGAGGCGATCGTGGTCTTCTTCGAGGGTGGTCCGGAATCCCCCGAACTCTTGTCCCAGTGTCATCGGCACCGCGTCTTGTAACTGGGTTCTGCCGACTTTGAGGACATCGGAAAACTCAGTGGCTTTCTGCCCAAAGGAATGAGCAAGAGCTTGGTGTTCTGGCAGTAGGGCGTGGATTCCCCGCACCATGGCCAATTTGATGGCCGTGGGATAGACATCATTGGTGCTTTGTGACCGGTTGACATCGTCAATTGGGTGGAGGTAGTGATACTCCCCTTTCTGATGTCCGAGCAGCTCGAGGGCCCGGTTGGCAATAACCTCATTGGCACACATATTGGTGGAGGTTCCCGCCCCACCCTGAATTGCGCCGAGGACAAACTCTTCGTGCAGCGAACCATCAATGATTTCCTGACACGCCTGGTCAATCACTTCGGCTTTTTCTGGCTCCAGATCTCCGAGGTCTCTGTTGGCGCGGGCGGCAGCCTGTTTGACCCGGGCTAAGGCGATCACCAGGTCGGGATAGTTCGAAATGGCGCGGCGGGTGATCCCAAAATTGGCCAGTGCTCGGGCTGTGTGGATTCCCCAGTAGGCGTCGGCGGGAACGTCGAGCTCNCCCAAAGAATCGGCTTCNCGTCTNGTGGGACTNCCNCCAACGTCATCCATGGTGGGGGCTGGCCCCGTCGTNTTCACCACCCGTGATCCNTTCCNANAAANGNTCNTNACCCCATCGTGCACCCACTGGTGGGCGCGCTGCGTTAATAAAACGCAAACTTTCCCCGGAGCCCAGCGCTGTCTCCTACACTCGCATCACAACCACGGGAAAGGTTTCGCCATGTCTGATGCACCCATCGAGTTTTACAGCGCCGCCTGGTGCGGCGACTGCGTGCGCGCCCGCGCACTCCTCGAACACTACGGTGTGGACTTCAACTACCACGACATCGATGCCAGCGACGAGGACAAAGCAAAAGCCATCGAAATCAGCGGGCTGCAGAAAATTCCTGTGCTGCAGTTCACGGATGGAACCTTCTTGAGCGAGCCCTCCAGCCCCCTGCTGGAGAAAAAGCTCACTGAACTCGACCTGATTTAGCCCTCAGCCAAGGACCGACCGCTACTGCCCGAGGTCAAATTCCTCAGAAGCCCGGCGGTCGTNTTCGCTGCGCACCCGGTGATAGTCGTCCCAGTCGTCTTCTGACAGGACTCCGTGGGAAAAGAGCNCGGCACCAAGCTCGTCGAGATCACCGCGTTGCTCCTCGGTGGCGCGTGCCCACTCCTCGAGTTGGCTGACCCGCTCATGCAGTTGCTCCAACGTGGCGTCAAAGAGGTTCATGCCGTTGTCTCCTCCGATCCCTGCATCCACTGGACATCGAGCACATCATCGGCATCGCCGATAGTGATGGTGGCCTCAACGAAAGTGCCCCTCAGCGCTCGAGGAAGCCACAGCGTGGCATCGGCCCACATCAAGTCAAAAGGAATCTCGGATTCTGGCCACCACTGGGGGCTGAGCTCCTCGGATTCGCTTTCGGTGCCGGTAAACGTCTCCAGAACAAAGGCGTGAGACCGCTGGGAGAGGTGGGGTCTGGTCGGGAAGGGGTAGTGGAGTCTCGCGATGGGTTGTAGGTGCTCGGGGGTGGCGACCAAGCCCACCTCTTCCCACAGCTCGCGCAGCGCCGCCTCCACCAGAGACTCCCCCGGTTCAACTTTTCCGCCAGGGCCCACCCACCTGCCTTGGCCGAGACCAGTGTTCTTTTTTCCGAGAAGAACCTCACGCTGTGTGCCACTGANCCGNCGGGGGTAGACCACCACAACGTCGTACATTCCCCCAGGCTATTAGGGCTTTTCCCTCTGGCCACGACCCGGGTTACTGTGTGTGCGGGGGGGACTGTGGAGCAACCGGGCGTCGANCGGGTAACNCTTGGTGTGGTGTCACTCGTNGCCGCGGTGACGCTCGCCACCGGTCTTGCGGTACAAATCAGTGACCAGGTCATCAATGAGGCCTTTAAGCCAGAGGAATATTTCTCCTACTTCACTATCCAGACAATGCTTGCCAATCTGGCGGCACTCATCGCCACGGGGCTGTACCGGCTGCAATCGAGTCTCGATACGGTCGCGTTGAATATTGTGCGCCAGGCACTTTTTGCCTACGCGGTGGTCANCGGCCTGGTCTACAACGTCTTGCTCCGCGGTCTACCCACGGAACCAGGTGAATACGTCTCTGACATTGGCTTTCCCAANGAGATCTTGCACGTCATCATCCCCGCCTACATCGTGGTGGACTGGCTGATTACTCCCCACAACAGCAGGNTGCCGTGGCGNTCTCTGGGCATCGGGCTGATCTATCCCGTCGCCTGGGTGAGCTTCAGTCTCGTCCGAGGAAACCTGACTGGGTGGTACCCCTACGACTTTCTCGACCCGCGGGAGCCCGCCGGGTGGGCCGGTGTCATCACCCACATCGTCGCCATTGCGCTGATGCTGACCGCGCTCCTGGGACTCGCGATGTGGATTAACCGGCTGTATTGCAGGCTTCGCGGCCTCTAATCAGCGAGCGTCTCGCCCCGGGCTTCCAGGGCGGAGATCAGCAGATTGCCAAGCGCCACTTCCTGCATCGTGCCCTCGACCGTCTCGGCTTCTTCGTCACCGTCCAGCGCCCGGAGGGACAGGCCAGACTTCTGGTCAATGAGCTCCGCAATCCGCTGGTCAATGGTTTGAGCAGCCAGAATCCGCCAGGCCGTCACGGGCAGTTCCTGGCCAATTCGGTGGACGCGGTCGATGGCTTGGGTTTGTTCCGCACTGGTCCAACTGAGTTCGGCGAGAACCACGTTAGAGGCAGCCTGGAGGTTCACCCCTACCCCCGCTGCCGTCAGCGAGCAGACAATCACGCCCACGCTGTCATCCGTGGTGAATCGATCGATGGCGTCTTGACGGGCCTGGGTGGTTTGATCGCCTCGAATTTGGGTGGGGTTGAAACCCTGCTCCACGAAGTGTTGGTAGGCCACATCCAAGACGTCGATGTGTTTGGCAAAAAACACGACCTTGCCGACGTTTCTCGCGAGCTGAGCGGTGTAGTCAGCGGNCATATGGGCTTTGGCTTTTCCAATGGTCCGCACGAGGGAAAAGACGTTTTCTTGGGTGCCTTCCTGCTTGGATTCCTCGATTTCTGAGTGACAGACCAATCGCACCAAATCCGTGTCAATCGAGGAGATCTCGGTTCCCCGGGCAGCAACCACGCGGTCATAGCGCTCCAGCAGTCGCCGAATAAGCGCCTGTTCGGCGTCTCGAATCGACCGACCCTCGTCGTCGTCGAGCTCCACCGGAATATCCGCAATGCGCCGGGCTGGGATATCGCCGGCAACATCTTCTTTCCGGCGGCGGACAATTCCCATCGAAATAACCTGTTTGCGCGCTTCTTGGAAAAACCCGGGGTCGACAGGCGTGAGTTCGGTGGACTCCAGCTTGGCCATGAGTTCCGGCAGGGGCTTTTTGTCGTCAATCCAGCCAAGAAACTCCCAGATCATCCGGAAGTCTTCGATCTGGTTAATCAGCGGCGTTCCGGTGAGCGCCACAAGCAGCGGGTGTTGGAGTCTGGCGCGCACGGTCTTCGCGATGGCTTGGACCATTTTGGACCGCTGGGATTCACGGTTTTTGATGAAGTGGGCCTCGTCGACGACCATCCCTCGAAGGTCAAATTTGGACAGCCATCCGACGTGACGGTCGAGGATGTCGTAGTTCACGACAAACACATCACTAAACGCGTCCACATCACTGCCGTCGCCGTGGACAACGGTGACGCGGCGACCAGGAATCCACTTATCGACTTCCCGGGCCCAGTTCATCTTCACGACGTTTGGCACCACGACCAGGAGCGGGAACGCGTCGGTGACGTCTGCTGCCATCAGGGCTTGCGCTGTTTTTCCGAGTCCTGGCTCATCGGCCAAGAGGAATGTGCGGTGTCCTTGGCGGGCTGCCTGGACCACCCGAGCCTGGTGCGGCATCAGCTCCAAGCCACCGGGCGTTGCCAGAGACAGCGGCTCCGGCAGCGACATACACGCCGAGCCGCCCCCTGCGCCCTGTTCGAACGCACGGAAAAGCGGATCAATCAGCTCCCAGTTCAGCAGCCGTCCCTCAGCGCGTCCACTGGACTGGGAGTAGGCAGCAAAGTCGGGAGCCATAAAGGGGTTGGCGAGCTGGGCGTGACGGACAGACTCTGGCACGACCTGTTTGGCTTGTTCCGGGGTTTGGCTTGGAGTATCGGCCGCCACGATCAAATCTTCTGGCGGAAGCTCGGCGCCACTGGCGACCAGGAAATCTCGTCGGAGCCGCTTCGCCGAGTCGGAGACCTTCGCCTCGGGGGCAAGAAGAGTAATCAAACTGGTGTCTTTGGCCGCGGTTTTCGCCATGATCGCGGCCAAGCCATCGAGGCGCTTCAGGACTTCCGCGCGCTGCTCGGCGGTGACCGACGCGTCGTCTTTCACCCGCTGGCGCTCTTCGCGCACTAACAGTGCAGAGACTTGGAACTTGGTTCGGTTTTGGGCGTTGACCTTGCCGCGGGCTGCCTGCGACTCCACCTCGCGCACTGCACGNGCNAGAATCGGGATGATGCCCTCGTCGTCGAGCGGGCGTCGACGCCTCGACTTATTTNCCGAACGNGACGCGGTCTTTGCGGCACCTGCCTGGGCCATTACTCTCCTTGACATCCCCACACAGGCAAACAGCGAAAGTCGTGCTGTGTGGTGTTTCGATTCCCCCAGACCTGGACATCACCAGTGGGAGAAGGTGCCTTTAGTGTACCCCGTTCAGGACTGGAGCGCGAGCGCGTCCTGTTCGACTGTTTCGGCTTTTCGCGCCAGACCCGTCGCCATTCCTTGGAAGACGATGCCGTGGAAGGGCATCACCGCTAACCAATACAGGCGTCCGCCAAGTCCGTGGGGAAAGAACACCGCCCGCTGGGTCAACACGCTGCCGCCATCGGCCGGGTCGACCTGGAACTCGAGCCACGCCCGACCGGGAACTTTCATCTCTGCCCGCAGGCGCAACAGGTGTCCAGGCTCGACCGTTTCGACTCGCCAAAAATCAAGCGCATCGCCCGTCACCAAGTGATCGGGGTCACGGCGCCCCCGGCGAAGACCGACACCGCCAATCATCTTGTCCATCCAGCCACGCAGGGCCCAGGCACCCGGCAGGGAATACCAGCCGTTGTCACCGCCAATCGCTTCGACTGTTTTGAACAGGGCGTCGGGAGAGGCCTCGGAGGTCACCCGCCGAATATCGGTATACACGGTGTGACCGGCCCACTCGGGGTCGCTTGGCAGAGGGTCTGCTGGCGCGCCCGCGACTTTGGCATCCCGCCAGGACGTCTCCACCGCACCGTTTCGCATTTTTCCCAGCGCCAGGCGGACCGCTCGGCGATATCCCGTGAGGCCTTCCTCGGGCGGAGGAATGACCTCGTCAATGTCGTGGTTTTTCATGACCGCGTCGTGCAACAGCGACTCGATAATCGGCACCGCCAAAGCCCGGGGAATAGGGGTAACGAGGTTGACCCACTGACTGGCAAGCCACGGCGTCAACACAGGCAGCGCGGCGATGGGACGCTGCTTCAATCCCGCTTCCAACGCATAACCGTTCATGAGCTGGCCGTAGCGGAACACATCGGGTCCCCCGATATCGAAGGCGCGGTTGACCGAGGGGTCGAGGTCCACCGCGTTCAACAGGTAGTGCAGGACATCTCGAATCGCGATGGGCTGGATGAAGTTACGCACCCATTTGGGCGCTGGCATATAGGGAAGGACTTCGGTGAGGTGTCGAATCATTTCGAAGCTCGCCGAGCCAGAGCCGATGATGACTCCCGCCTGGAACACGATGGTGGGAACAGAACTGGCGAGCAAAATATCGCCCACTTCTTTCCTCGACTGCAGGTGAGTCGACAGCTCGCCTTCTGGATGAAGACCGCCCAAATACACAATCCTCTTGACCCCGGCTGCTTCGCACGCCCGCGCCACGTTGTGAGCAATGTCCCGTTCGAGCTCGTGGAAATCTCGCGACTGGCTCATCGAATGGACCAGGTAATAGACCAAGTCCTGTCCGGACACGGCGTCGTCGACAGCGGGCCGGTCTTTCAGATCGCCCACGACCACCCGGACGTTTTTCTTCCACGGCACATCGTCCAAGCGGTTGGCATCCCGGACAATCACCGTGACGTCGTGACCCTGCTCCAGCAGCCTCGGCACNAAGCGNCCNCCCACATACCCNGANGCGCCGGTCACCAGTGCTTTCATACGCCACACCCTATGACTGACCGGTGACAGGTTTCCGTGAACCTCAGTGTCGACAGCTGGCTACCCTCGAGGCATGGACACCGGAGTACTCCGCCAGTGGTTTGCCGATCACCAGCGAGATCTCCCCTGGCGCCACCCAGGCACCACCGCGTGGCAGATTCTGGTGAGCGAGTTCATGCTCCAACAAACCCCGGTGTCCAGAGTTATTCCTGCCTGGCAGGCATGGTGCGAGCGGTGGCCAACACCAGGAGCTTTGGCGCAGGCGTCGCTCGGAGAGGTTCTCACGCAGTGGGGGAAGCTTGGCTACCCCAGGCGGGCGCGCAATCTGCACCAGACGGCCACCCGGATTGACACAGAGTGTGGTGGCGAGGTCCCCTCAGACGTGGAGACCNTGGAATCTCTGCCAGGAATTGGGACCTACACCGCCCGGGCCATTGCCTGCTTCGCGTTTGGCACGCCCGTACCCGTGGTGGATACCAATGTGAAACGCGTGGTTGCCCGCGCCGAGGAGGGAACCGCTGATGGTGGCCACTGGAATGCGGCACACGGGCTCACCACTGTCGATGCGGTGTCGGCTACAGAAAACCCCTCTGATTACTGCACGACCCAGAAAGCGCTGATGGAACTGGGGGCAGTGGTGTGCACATCCCGCTCCCCGCGCTGTGACCAGTGCCCTCTTGTCGCCCAGTGTTCCTGGCGACACGCTGGCTACCCGGTGTCTGAAGCCCATTTACCCAGACGCCAAGCCCGTTACGAGGGAAGCGACCGGCAGGCCCGGGGAGTTCTGCTCGAGCACTTCCGGGCTCACCCCGAACCGATTGCCGTGGACGACGCGATCGGNCTCTGGTCACCGCGGGCACANGCNCGCCGAGCGCTGCAGTCGCTGATTTCCGACGGGCTNGTGGAGCAGCGGGNGGACGAGGGCGTCGAACAGGTCAGCCTGTCGTGGCAGCGCNCTCCCGGTCGCGGCGAATAATCTCCCGCATTCCCTCAATCGCCACAGGAATCACTCCCTCNACTTNGGAGGCTTCCCACTCTTCTTCCGTCATCGGTGACTGATCCGGGTGNCCCATGATCATCATGATTCCCGTGGCACGAACCCGGAGCACCTGGGCGGTGATGTACANNCCGGCTGCTTCCATCTCCGAACAAATTGCTCCGCCGGCCATCCACGCTTCCCACCGCTCCTGCAGTTTCTTCGCCACCGGCATACGGTCTGGCGNGTGNTGGCCGTAAAACGAGTCCTTGGACTGGCTGACGCCAAGATGCACGTCTTTGCCGCTTCGCTGTGCCGCCTCCCAGAGAGCCTGGGTGGTGGGGAAATCGGCCACGGCGGGGAACTCAATNGGCAAATAGTGCGACGTGGTGCCCTCGTCCCGGATCGCCGCGGAGATAATGCCGAGTGACCCGGGCAGGATGTGGTGTTGCATGGACCCGGAGGTTCCCACCCGCATAAAAGTGTCCGCGCCAATCGCGACGAGCTCTTCCATGGCAATCACCGCTGAGGGGCAACCAATCCCGGTGGAGGTGACAGACACTTTCTCCCCATCGAGAGTTCCTGACCAGGTCTCGTATTCCCGGTAGCGGGTGACAAACGCGGGCTCATCGAAGTGCTTGGCAATCATTTCGCACCGGCCAGGGTCGCCGGGCAGGAAGACATAGCGCCCGACATCGCCTTCGCGGCAGTGAATGTGATACTGCCGGTCGTCGTCTCGTTCCATCGACATGGGCGTGGCTCCTCCTCGTATTAGTTCGTCTGGTCCGTGTCAGTGCGTGCCGGGTGATACGGGTCGGCATCTCCTGCCGGGGACGCGGCCTCGGCTGACTGGCGTACCTGCTCGTCACGAGTCTTCGCCTCATTAAGAAGCCTGTCAATATCGCCGACTGTCTCGGGCAAGGCATCGGGGATGAACTCGAGCGAGGGGATGAGTCGCACCCGCAGGTGTTTGCCCACCTCCGTGCGGAGCATGCCGGTGGCGCGGGTCAGTGCCGCTGCGGTTTTGTCCCGCTCGTCGTCCGAGCCCATCACGGTGAAAAACACACTCGCGTGCTGCAGATCGCCGGTCATCCGAACATCGGTAATCGTCACGTACCCCATATCGGGGTCACGCAGCCCTTTTTGGAGCCGCTCAGCGAGGANGCGGTGGATTTGGTCCGCCAGTTTCCTCGCCCGAGGCGAATTACTCACGGACCTTCTCTTTCATTTCGATGGTCTCGATTTCATCGCCGATTTCGATGTCTTTNATCTTGCCCAGGCCAATACCGCACTCGAAGTCGGTCTTGACTTCGGTGACGTCGTCTTTAAACCGGCGGAGAGATTCGATGGCGAGGTTGTCGGCGAGGACAACGCCGTCTCGAATAATCCGGGCTTTGGCGTTTCGGGTAATCGTGCCCGAGCGGACCAGACATCCGGCAATCGTGCCGGCTTTGGAGGATTTGAAGATTTCGCGCACTTCGGCAATACCGGACTGCACTTCTTCGAACTCGGGCTTCAGCATGCCCGTGAGCGAGCTTTCGATTTCTTCCAGCGCCGTGTAAATCACGGAGTAGAAGCGAATATCCACGCCTTCTCGCTGTGCCCGCTCTCGAGCNTTGGTGTCGGGGCGGACGTTGAATCCGACGATGATGGCGTCGTCGATTGTCGCCAGGTTCACATCGGATTCGGTAATGGCTCCCACACCGCGGTGAATAATCCGCAACTGCACAGANTCGTCGACCTCGATCTTGAGAAGTGCTTCTTCGAGTGCTTCCACCGCACCGGACACATCACCCTTAATGATGAGGTTCAGCGATTCGATATCGCCGTCTTCCAGTGCCTTGGTGAAGTCCTCGAGGCTGATGCGCTTNCGGGCCTTCGCGAGCAACGCATTGCGCTCAGCCGCTTCACGCTTTTCGGCAATCTGCCGGGCGGTCCGGTCATCGTCGGTGACGATGAAGGAATCGCCTGCTTTCGGCACAGACGACAGCCCCTGCACCTGAACGGGCCTGGAGGGCAGTGCTTCCTCGATCTGTTCGCCGTGTTCATCGATCATCGCCCGGACACGGCCNTAGGCGGTGCCGGTGACGATGGCGTCTCCCACGTGCAGGGTTCCGGANTGAATCAGCACAGTAGCCACGGATCCGCGACCCTTGTCGAGCTTGGCCTCGATGGCCACCCCTCGCGCTTGGCGGGCAGGGTTGGCACGAAGATCGAGACCCGCGTCTGCCGTCAGCANNACCGCGTCCAGAAGTTCGTTAATGCCCTCGCCCTTGAGCGCAGACACGCGCTGGAACATGACATCCCCACCGTATTCTTCGGCCACCAGGCCGTATTCGGTGAGCTGCTGGAGCACCTTGTCCGGGTTCGCTCCTTCCACATCCACCTTGTTCACCGCCACNACGATGGGCACACCCGCGGCTTGAGCGTGGTTGAGAGCCTCGATGGTTTGGGGCATGATGCCGTCGTCGGCGGCGACCACGAGAATCGCAATATCGGTGACGTTGGCACCACGAGCTCGCATGGCNGTAAACGCCTCGTGACCCGGGGTGTCAATGAACGTAATGGCCCGCTCATTGCCGTCGTGTTCGGTCCAGATTTGGTAGGCACCAATGTGCTGGGTGATTCCGCCTGCTTCACCGGTCACCACATCGGCCTGACGAATCGCATCGAGCAGTTTCGTTTTACCGTGGTCGACGTGACCCATCACGGTCACAACGGGTGGGCGAATCTGGAGGTTTTCTTCCTCATCGTCGATTTCAAAGTCGATATCGAAGCTCTCCAGCAGTTCTTTGTCTTCGTCTTCTGGCGAGACAATTTCAACTTTGTAGCCAAGCTCTTCGCCGAGAACTTCGAACGTGGAGGCATCTAACGACTCTGTCGCGGTCGCCATTTCTCCCAGCTGGAACAACACCGTGACCAAGTTGCCCGGAGGCACACTGAACCCGGTAATCGACTCAAGCTTCTCCGCAAAATCACTGATGGAGGCACCCTGACGCAAGCGCACTGGGGTGTCCCCNTTTCCGCGNGGAACACTCACACCACCGAGGGTGGGGGCCTCCTGCATTTCAAATTCTTGGCGCTTCGCCCTCTTCGACTTGCGCGATTTGCTCTTTGCACCACCGCGACCAAACGCCCCTGCCGTACCACCACCGGGGCGACCACGACCGCGGCCACCGCCGCCTGGACGACCGCCCCCTGGAGGAGGCGGGCCACCGGCTCCTGGACGACCAGGACCTCCGGGACGCTGTTGGAAGGGAGCCTTGCCACCGGGACCACCGTCGCGGCTGGGTGCGCCGCGACCGGGACCACCGGGACGAGGCCCTCCCTCGCGGGAGCCCTCCGGGGCCGGACGGCCCATGCCCTGGGCAGAGGCAAACGGGTTGTTACCAGGGCGGGGAGGTCGTCCCATTCCCTGACTGGAGGCAAAGGGATTATTCCCCGGACGCGGCATCCCCGGCTTTGGCATCGACGGGCGCGGCGGCGCATCGGCAGCTGCGGGAACGGGTGTGGCCGGGGCAGTGGTCTCTGCAGCGGGCTGGTCGGCAGCGGGCTGGTCCTCGGCTGGCGCCGCGGGCTTTGGCGCGCTGGGTTTTGCGGCGGGTTTTGCCGCCGGTTTTTTTGGCTCTTCCTTAGCGACAGGAACAACGCCTTCTTCGGCGAAGGCTGCTTTTAGCTTCCTCGCGACCGGTGGTTCTACCGTGGAGGACGGGCCTTTGACGAATTCGCCGATGTCTTTGAGCTTTTCGAGCGCACGCTTACTGTCGATACCGAGTTCAGCTGCGATCTCATGAACGCGTGGTTTTGCCGCCACAATTCTCCTGTCTGGGTGCTCCCCAGGCAGGGCGCACCACTACTTCCGAACGGGACTCATTTCGAGCCACTCATGAAAGGTCCATTAGCCGTTCAGCCTTTTTCTTCGTCCGCTACCGCGTGTTTCGCGATATTTTCCAGGTCCAAGGCGTCTACTCGAGCGATTTTCAACGCCCGAGCCCACGCCCGCCTGTGGATTGATTGTTCCACACACTCGGGCCGGCGGTGCACATAGGCACCTCGGCCGGGAGCCGATGCGGAGTCATCCACCACTGCGCGGCCCTCAGAAACAGTGACTCGAAGAAGCGTGTTCTTTTCGTCACTATGACCACAGCCAACACAGCGCCTGACAGGTGCCATTGTACTCCCCTGCCCTTCTGGCCCGGAAATCTAGTCGTCTGACTCCATCACAGAGTCCGGCTGAATGTCGATCTTTGCTCCGGTGAGCTTGGCAGCAAGCCTGGCGTTTTGTCCTTCTTTTCCAATCGCGAGCGACAGTTGGTAATCAGGAACCAACGCACGGACTTGTTTTTGATCCTGGTTAATCACAAACGCCGAGCTCACTTTGGCCGGTGAGAGCGCATTGGAGACAAAGGTGGCGAGATCGTCGGAGTAGTCGACAATGTCGATTTTTTCTTCGCCCAATTCTGTTTGAACCGCGCGCACCCGCTGTCCCAGCTCGCCAATGCAGGCGCCTTTCGCGTTAATTCCTGGCTCATTCGCGCGAACCGCGATCTTGGTACGGTGGCCTGCTTCCCGGGCAATCGACACAATCTCGACGGTGCCCTGGTGAATTTCGGGCACTTCCATTTGAAACAGCTTCTTCACAAGACCCGGGTGGGTTCGGCTGACGGTGACAGAGGGCCCCTTCAGGCCTTTATCTACTTTGGTGACAAACACTCGGAGCCGGGTGCCGTGGTCGTAGGACTCGCCAGGGACCTGCTCTTCTGGGGGAAGCAGCGCTTCCACATCACCCAAATCAATGTGAATCATCCGAGGGTTTGGGCCCTGCTGGATGATGCCGGAGACAATATCGCCGTCCCGGTCGCGATATTCACCGAGCACCCGGTCATCGCCGATATCGCGGATGCGCTGGTTGATGACCTGTTTGGCTGCTTGCGCAGCAATCCGACCAAACCCTTCCGGCGAATCGACAGTTTCTCCCGTCACCTCCCCCTCGTCGTTGACTTCGGGGACGAACACCGTGACGTGCCCGGTCTTTTTGTCTAATTCCACTCGGCACCGAGGGGCATCGGGGTCCACGCGTTGACCGCGGTGATCGGCAAGGCCCATGTGTTTTTCATAGGCGGTGAGGATGGCCTGTTCGATAATGACGACCAGTTCGTCGAAGGGAATTTCCCGCTCCGACTCCATCAGTTTCAACACACTGAGGTCGATGTCCACGGCACACCCCTCCTATTCGATTGTGGCGACTGGTTAGGTCTACCGGTCGCCATAGCTTAGCCGGCGCCCCTCCGACTTGGCTAGGACAGTGACGGCTTAGGACTGAAGCGCGGTGGCAACCTCGGACAGCGGCACATCTGTTCGCTCCCCCGTTGCCCGGTCCCACAACTCCGCCACCCCATCGGCAGCCCCACGACCCACAATCACAATTCGCGGCACCCCAATGACTTCTGCATCGGCAAACTTCACACCCGGAGAGACTTTGGGTCGGTCGTCGAAAAGAACATCCATGCCCCCATCGCTGAGCTCTGTGGCTAATGTCTCCGCCGCGGTCGCGACGTGTTCGTCTTTTCCGGTTTGGATGACGTACACGTCATAGGGCGAGACGGCCTCCGGCCAGACAAGACCTTTCTCGTCGTGGTGACCCTCGGCAATAATCGCCAGAATCCGTGTCACTCCGATGCCGTAGGAGCCCATCGTGACAGTCACCAGGGAGCCGTTTTCATCCAATACCTGCAACCCAAGAGCCTCGGCGTATTTTCGCCCGAGCTGGAAGACGTGGCCGATTTCCATTCCCCGCGCCGTCTCGATCGGGCCCGAACCATCAGGCGCGGGATCTCCCGAGCGGACCTCGGCAATATCGGCGATGCCATCGGACTCAAAATCTCGTCCCGCGACGAGGTGGAACACGTGTTTTTCGTGGAGGTTCGCTCCCGTCACCCACTGCGTGCCAGGGACCACACGAGGGTCCAACAGATACCGCACGCCGCTTGTGCTCTGCTCGCCCAAAACAGCGCCGTCTGCTGACCACGGCCCGATATAGCCCTTGACCAGTGCCGGGTGTTTCGCAAAATCCTCGTCCGTTGCCGGTTCCACCGCTCGCGGAGCAAACCACGCCTCGGCGCGTTTCATATCCACTTCCCGGTCGCCGGGCACACCTACAACCACCAGTTCTCGTTCGCCGTCTTGATCGACCAGGGCGAGCACCACGTTTTTGAGCGTGTCTGCTGCCTCCCAGGCCCGGTCCTCCCTCGGCACATCAGCGTTGGCAAGGGCCACCAGAGTCTCAATCGTGGGGGTGTTTGGGGAGTCGTGGATCACCGCCTCCGGCAGACCCTCGAGTGGGATCGACTCTGGGGCTGGCGTTCGGTAGGCCTCGACGTTGGCCGCGTAGCCAGCGTCATTACGGACAAACGTGTCTTCTCCGACAGTGATGGGGTGGAGAAACTCTTCGCTCTTGGAGCCGCCCATGGCGCCGGCGTCTGCCCGGACAATTACATACTCCAGACCGAGCCTGGCAAAAATGCGCTCATACGCATCGCGCTGCGCCTGGTAGCTCGCCTCCAGTCCGTCGTCGGAGACGTCGAAGGAGTAGGCGTCTTTCATCGAAAACTCACGGCCGCGCAGCAGTCCCGCTCGAGGCCTCGCCTCGTCGCGGTATTTGTCTTGGATTTGATAAATCGTGAGCGGCAGGTCTTTATAACTCGAATAGAGGTCTTTGACCGTCAGAGTGAACACTTCTTCATGCGTGGGAGCAAGAAGATAGTCCGCCCCTTTTCGATCCTGCAGTCGGAAAATGTTGTCGCCGTATTCGCTCCAGCGCCCCGTCGCTTCATAAGGCTCCCTCGGGAGCAGGGCCGGGAAGTGCACCTGCTGGGCTCCTGCTGCGCGCATTTCTTCGTGGATGATGTCCTCGATTTTGCGCCNGACCCGAAGGCCCAGTGGCAGCCAGGCGAAAATACCTGGCGCCTGACGCCGGATATATCCGGCGCGGACGAGCCATTTGTGGCTTGCGACCTCCGCGTCAGCGGGGTCTTCGCGAAGAGTGCGAACAAAGAGGTGGGACAGGCGCTCGAGCACTGCCCCAGACTACCGGGCGCTAGCCGGTGACGACTTCTGGTTCCCCCGCTGGTGCATCCGGCATCTCGGCAGCAATCCGGTTGGCCTCTTCAATCAGTGTCTGCACAATTTCTGATTCGGGGACGGTCTTAATGACTTCACCCTTCACAAAAATTTGGCCTTTGCCGTTTCCGCTGGCCACGCCGAGGTCCGCTTCACGGGCTTCACCGGGACCATTGACCACACACCCCATCACCGCCACACGCAACGGAACGGTCATGCCCTCGAGGCCCTTCGTCACCGAGTCGGCCAGGGTATAGACATCGACCTGGGCCCGACCACAACTGGGGCAGGACACGATTTCCAGCTTGCGCTCACGCAGATTCAACGACTCCAGAATCTTCAGCCCGACTTTGACTTCTTCCGCCGGCGGCGCCGAGAGCGACACACGAATCGTGTCGCCGATTCCCTCAGACAACAGCGTGCCGAAGGCCACCGAGGATTTGATGGTTCCCTGGAACGCGGGCCCCGCTTCTGTCACACCGAGGTGAAGCGGCCAGTTACCCCGCTCAGCGAGCATCCGGTAGGCCTTGACCATGACGACGGGGTCGTTGTGTTTGACCGAGATTTTGAAATCGTGGAAGTCGTGCTCTTCAAAAAGGCTTGCTTCCCACACCGCCGACTCCACGAGCGCTTCGGCAGTCGGCTTGCCGTATTTCTCCAACAACCGCGGGTCGAGAGAACCAGCGTTCACGCCAATCCGCAGGCTCACACCGGCTGCTTTCGCTGCAGCGGCGATTTCTCCTACGCGGTCGTCGAATTTCTTGATGTTTCCCGGATTTACCCGGACCGCCCCGCATCCCGCGTCGATCGCGGCAAAGACATATTTGGGTTGGAAGTGAATATCGGCAATGACCGGAATCTGGCTTTTCTTCGCGATGATTGGCAGCGCGTTGGCGTCGTCCTGGGTGGGCACAGCCACCCGGACAATGTCGCAGCCTGTTGCCGTGAGCTCGGCGATTTGCTGGAGAGTGCCGTTGATATCGGTGGTCTGGGTCGTGGTCATCGACTGCACGCTGACCGGAGCATTACCTCCGACGAGGACTTTGCCGACGCTGATCTGACGGGTCTCCCGGCGGGGAGCCAGGGTCTCGGGGACTTTCGGCATTCCTAGATTCACAGCGGGCACGAANCGGACCTCCTTGNGTGTGCGAGGGCAATCGTATCGAACCGAGGTAGCCNGTCGCTGGGCATCAGGGCCTGATGAGGGCGCTTATTGAATGAGGCTGATCGGGTTCACAATGTCGGCATACATCAGCAGCACGCTCATGCTGATCAGTGCGGCCACCACCACCAGGGTGAGCGGCATCAGTCGTTGCGGGTCGGTGGGGCGTGGTGCGGGTTTACCGCGCAGGGTGGCAAACCGACGACGGACGCCGTCAATCAGCGCCACCGCCACATGCCCGCCATCGAGCGGAAGAAGCGGAATGAGGTTAAACACAAACAGCGCAATGTTGAGAGAGGCCAAGAGGGCCAAGAAGCTCGCCACTCGGTCGCGGTTTTCTAGCTCGTCGATCGAGGCAATTTCGCCGGCAATCCGGCCGACGCCGACCACACTGATNGGGCCATTCGGGTCGCGCTGCTCTTCGCCAAAGGCCGCTTGGGCGACCTGGACCATCCTCTGGGGAAGAGTAAGAATGACGTTGGTCACTCCGACGACGTTGTCCCACACCGCCACGGGCACCTGGGTAATCGGTTGGCGGGCTGTCTCCAANGCCGCACCAATTCCCACAAAACCGACGTCTTCGGTGATGGGCTCGCCGCTTCCATCGACTGGCACCTGGCCGCGGTCGTCGATGGCGTAGCGCTCGGTCAGAAGCGGCGTAATCCGAATATCGCGGGGCACGCCGTCGCGCTCAATCGTCATCTCGAGGGTNGTGCCTGGATTCACCCGGATGGTCTCAGTGAGCTCCAGCCAACTCTCGACCGGTGTGCCATCGATTCCCACGATCACATCGCCTGGGCGAAGGCCCGCCTGGTTGCCAGGCGCCGCCGGGTCCCCCGGCTGACATTCCGTCCTCGTCTCTGTCGCGGGTAACACACACTCCGAGACAGACCCCACGGTGAGGCTTGGTTGCACCACGCCAAAGCCGGAGAGCAAGACGCCATAGAGCACGGTGGCAATCACCAGGTTCATCCCCGGTCCGCCAAGCATCACCGCGATCCGGCGNAGGACGCTTAAGCGATAGAAACTCCTCGAGTCGTCAAAGGCCTCGTGGGGCGGGGCGTCATCCATCCCGGCGAAATCTGTGCCGGCACCCCCACGCCTGCCGGTTTTCTCACTGGGGGCAAACATCCCGTGCATGGCGACATAGCCACCCAGTGGAATGGCTTTNATCCCAAACTCTGTCTCGCCCCTGGTGGTCGACCACAGGGTGGGGCCAAAGCCCACCATGAACTTGGTAATCCCCACACCAAAGCGCTTTGCCGGGGCAAAGTGCCCCCATTCGTGCAGGCCAATCGAGATCCCGAGCCCCACAATCAGGGCGAGNACCCCCACGATGAACCACAGTGCCTGTTCCACGCTGACACCATATTGGCCTCCACTGACAANACCCAGGCCAGATAAACGGAATAGCCCAGCGAAGGGCCAGCTCAGCAGTGAACTCAGCGCTGCCGTCTGGAAATAGCCTCCTCGGCCTGCTGCCTCGCCCAGGTTTCTGCTGCCAACACCGCCTCCACGCTCAAGGAATCTGGAGAGTGCTGATCGACCACCTCAGCAATGACCTCCGTAATACCGAGGAAGGGCAACCGGCCGTCGTGAAACGCATCGACGGCTTGTTCGTTGGCCGCGTTAAACACGGCCGGGAACGTGGCACCGCGCTGACCTGCGTCTTTGGCCATTCCCAGTGCCGGAAATGCCTCGTGATCGACCGGTGCAAACTCCCACGTGGCAGCCTCCGCCCAAGACACCGGCGCGACAGCGCCTGGTACCCGGTGTGGCCAGTTAAGNGCCAAGGCAATCGGGAGTTTCATATCCGGCAGCGAGCACTGCGCAATGGTCGAGCCGTCGACATACTCCACCAGTGAATGCACGATTGACTGCGGGTGGACAGTGACCTCGATCTGGTCAAAGGGCACGCCAAACAACAGGTGCGCCTCAATGACTTCCAGGCCTTTATTGACCAGCGTCGCCGAGTTGGTCGTGACGACCCGGCCCATATTCCAGGTCGGATGGGCGAGCGCCTCTGCCGGGGTGATATCGATTAGTTGGTCTCTGGTCTTGCCCCGAAACGGCCCNCCACTGGCTGTNAGGACNAGCTTCGCCACTTCNTGCGNCGCTCCCGCCATCAGCGCTTGGGCNAGAGCCGAGTGTTCNGAGTCGACCGGCACAATCTGTCCAGGAGCTGCNTTGTCGGTGACNAGCGTGCCTCCGACAATCAAGCTTTCTTTATTGGCAAGCGCCAAGGTTGCACCGGTGTCTAATACCGCCAGGGNGGGCAGCAATCCCACCGACCCGGTGATGCCGTTGACNACNACATCCGCGTCGACCCGGTGGATNAGCTCCACNGCGGCTNNNGCACCCAGNGCGGTGTGGCTGGGCTCNAGACCCCATTCGNCTGCCTGTGTGGCGAGGAGCGGGGCGTTCTGACCAGCAGCAAGGCCGACAATCTGAAAGCGATCT